>NZ_JBWKQE010000067.1:0-508 GCF_059418605.1 Duganella sp. GW821-FHT07G03 | reverse complement strand
GAGGGTGTAAATAATATTGTGTAAACGGTCATTTGGCAGGACACTGCCGCCATCAAGGAGATTTAATGACCGTTGTAAAACGTAACAAGCGGGCCAAGCCCGATCCCGATCTGCTCAAACTGGCCGACAGCCTGTTGGCGAACTACCAGAAGCCGGAGGACCTGCTCGGCGAAAACGGTCTGCTCAAGCAGCTCACCAAGATGCTGGTGGAGCGTGCCCTGGAGACCGAAATGACCGATCACTTGGGCCATGACAAGAGCGGCGAGGTGACCAACGGCACCGGCAACACCCGCAACGGCCATAGCACCAAGACCCTCAAGGGCGATTTTGGCGCTCTGCCGCTGGACGTGCCCCGCGACCGCCAGGGGACGTTCGAGCCGCAGATCGTGGTCAAGAACCAAACTCGCTGGGCCGGCTTTGACGACAAAATCATCTCGCTCTACGCGCGCGGGCTGAGTGTGCGGGAGATTCAAAGCCATCTGGAGGAGATGTACGGCGCCGAGGTGTC
>NZ_JBWKQE010000066.1:0-519 GCF_059418605.1 Duganella sp. GW821-FHT07G03 | reverse complement strand
GCAGCAGGAAGCGACCGGCATCGAGCAGGCGCAGACCAGCGTCGAGATCCTCAGCACCACCAAGGAAATCTCCGCCAACACCTCGCAGCTGTTGAAAACCATGGAAGACGCCACCGCGGTGGCCGACTACACCACCAGCGCCACCGCCGACGCCCAGACCAATCTGCGCCGCATGGACAGCACCATGCAGCACATGGTCTCGGCCACCGATTCGATCAACGCCAAGCTGGCCGCCCTGTCGGAGAAGGCCTCCAACATCAACAGCGTTTTGATCACCATCACCAAGGTGGCCGACCAGACCAACATCCTCTCGCTCAACGCCGCCATCGAAGCCGAGAAGGCCGGCGAGGCCGGACGCGGCTTCTCGGTGGTGGCCACCGAAATCCGCCGCCTGGCCGACCAGACCTCGGTCTCCACCTGGGACATCGAGCAGATGCTCAAGGAGATGCAGTCGGCGGTGTCGGCCAGCGTGATGGGCATGGATAAATTCTCCGAGGAGATCCGCCGCAGCGTCGGCGA
>NZ_JBWKQE010000065.1:0-531 GCF_059418605.1 Duganella sp. GW821-FHT07G03 | reverse complement strand
GGCGTTGGTCGACAGCGCGGCGAAGTCGGCCGTTTCCAGCGCGGCCACGGCGTTGGTGGTCAGCGCGGCCACCTGGGCGGTGCTCAGCACGCTGGCCTGGCCGGTGGTCAGGGCGACGATCTGGTTGGTGGTCAGGCCGGACACGGCGGCCGTGGTCAGCGCGGCGATCTGGTTGGTCGACAGCACGCCCACCTGGTCGGTGGTCAGGCCGGCCAGCTGCGAGCTGCGCAGCGCGGCGATGTCGTTGGTCGACAGGCCGGCCAGGTCGGCGGTCTGGATGGCGCCGATGGCGTTGCTCGACAGGGCGGCCACTTGCGCGGTGCCCAGGCTGTTGATCTGGTTCGAGCTCAGCGCGACGACCTGGTTGGTGCTCAGCACGGCGATGCCGGCGGTGCTCAGCGCGGCCAGCGAGGCGGTCGCCAGCGAGGCGACCTGGCCGGTGGTCAGCGCGCTCACCTGCGCGGTGCTCAGGATGCCGATGGCGGCCACCTTGATGGCCGACAGGTCGGCCGTTTCCAGCGCGGCGATGTC
>NZ_JBWKQE010000064.1:0-551 GCF_059418605.1 Duganella sp. GW821-FHT07G03 | reverse complement strand
CTGCTCTAATACAGCGGGCTAATGACGGTACCTGAAGAATAAGCACCGGCTAACTACGTGCCAGCAGCCGCGGTAATACGTAGGGTGCAAGCGTTAATCGGAATTACTGGGCGTAAAGCGTGCGCAGGCGGTTTTGTAAGTTTGTCGTGAAATCCCCGGGCTCAACCTGGGAATGGCGATGAAGACTGCAAGGCTAGAGTTTGGCAGAGGGGGGTAGAATTCCACGTGTAGCAGTGAAATGCGTAGATATGTGGAGGAACACCGATGGCGAAGGCAGCCCCCTGGGTCAAAACTGACGCTCATGCACGAAAGCGTGGGGAGCAAACAGGATTAGATACCCTGGTAGTCCACGCCCTAAACGATGTCTACTAGTTGTCGGGTCTTAATTGACTTGGTAACGCAGCTAACGCGTGAAGTAGACCGCCTGGGGAGTACGGTCGCAAGATTAAAACTCAAAGGAATTGACGGGGACCCGCACAAGCGGTGGATGATGTGGATTAATTCGATGCAACGCGAAAAACCTTACCTACCCTTGACATGGCTGGAATCCC
>NZ_JBWKQE010000063.1:0-607 GCF_059418605.1 Duganella sp. GW821-FHT07G03 | reverse complement strand
GGCTGTAGCTCAGCTGGTTAGAGCACCGTGTTGATAACGCGGGGGTCGTTGGTTCGAGTCCAACCAGCCCTACCAGTCTTACCCAATGGGGGATTAGCTCAGCTGGGAGAGCACCTGCTTTGCAAGCAGGGGGTCGTCGGTTCGATCCCGTCATCCTCCACCAAGAGTTCAAATGTAAGCGACGCCAAGTGGGCGCATGTTTAGATTTGATCTTTTAGAGACCAAGTGCTGTACGTTCTTTAACAATCTGGAAGAAGTAAGTAAATTTTTATGTACCCATGCGGGGAACCGCGTGGGTGGGTAATGATTGTATGTATCAACAAACGCAACAACGTAGTACTTCTTATTCCTATAAACGCTCCTTGTTTAGTCGCAGGGGCTAACGTTATAGGGACAAGTGAATAAGTGCACATGGTGGATGCCTTGGCGATTACAGGCGATGAAGGACGTAGTAGCTTGCGATAAGCTGCGGGGAGCTAGCAAACAAGCTTTGATCCGCAGATTTCCGAATGGGGAAACCCGGCCTTTTAGGTCATTGCATACTGAATACATAGGTATGCAAAGCGAACGCGGCGAACTGAAACATCTAAGTAGCTGCAGGAAAAGA
>NZ_JBWKQE010000062.1:0-639 GCF_059418605.1 Duganella sp. GW821-FHT07G03 | reverse complement strand
CCCAGGTGGCCGCGCTGACCACCAACGCCGTGGCCGCGCTGGAAACGGCCGACTTCGCCGCGCTGTCGACCAACGCCGTCGCCACGCTGAGCGCCAACCAGGTCAAGGCCCTGACCACCAACCAGGTCGTCGCGCTGACCACCAACGAGGCCGCCGCGCTGAGCACCGCGCAGGTCGCCGCGCTGTCGACCAACGCCATCGCCGCGCTGGAAACGGCCGACCTGGTGGCCGTCAAGACCGCCGCCATCGCCGCGCTGACCACCGCGCAAGTGGCCGCGCTGACCACCGGCCAGGTCAACTCGCTGGCCACCGCCTCGATCGCCGCGCTGAGCACCGGCGGCATCGCCGCCCTGAGCACCAACCAGGTCGTCGCGCTGACCTCGGGCCAGATCTCCAGCATGAGCACCGCGCAAGTGGCGGCGTTGACCGCCAACAGCGTCGGCGCGATCGAGACCGCCGACCTGTCCGGCCTGTCGACCAACGACATCGCCGCGCTGCGCACCGCCCAGCTGGCCGGCCTCTCCACCGACCAGGTCGGCGCGCTGTCGACCAACCAGTTCGTCGCGCTGAGCTCGGCGCAAGTGGGTGCGCTGAGCACCAACCAGGTCGTCGCCCTGACCACCGGCCAGGCCAGCGCGC
>NZ_JBWKQE010000061.1:0-653 GCF_059418605.1 Duganella sp. GW821-FHT07G03 | reverse complement strand
ATTCTGTGTAAACGGGTTTTCGTTTAAGCCTGCGGCACCCGGTCTTCAAACTGGATGGCGAAGCGGTTCAGTGCAGCTTTCCAGTCCCGTATCGGCATCGTCCATTTCTTGCTGATGTTGTTCAGCGCCAGATAAAACAGCTTGCTCACAGCCTCATCGGTTGGAAAGGAACTGCGGGTCTTCGTGACTTTTCGCAGGCTCATATTAATCGATTCAATCGCGTTCGTGGTGTAAATCACCTTGCGGATTTCTGGTGGGTAGTCGAAGAACGGGATGACGCGTTCCCAGTTGCGGCGCCATGATTGACTTATTGGTTTATACTGTTTATCCCATTTATTCTCAAATTCCGCCAGCCTGAGTTCGGCCTCGTCGGCGGTGGCCGCGCTGTAGATTAGCTTCAAATCGGCGGCCACTTCCTTCTGCGCTTTCCAGGGAACGAAGTTCAAGCTGTTGCGTACCATATGCACAATGCATAGTTGAACGGCGGCCTGCGGATAGACCGCCTCGATGGCGTCCGGGAAGCCTTTTAAACCGTCGACGCATGCGATGAAGATATCCTGCACGCCGCGATTTTTGAGTTCGGTCACGACCTGCAGCCAGAACTTGGCGCCTTCGGTTTGAGAGATCCAGAGGCCCAAGACTTCCTTGTGGCC
>NZ_JBWKQE010000060.1:0-663 GCF_059418605.1 Duganella sp. GW821-FHT07G03 | reverse complement strand
GGGGAGTGCTCGAAAGAGAACCAGTACACAGGTGCTGCATGGCTGTCGTCAGCTCGTGTCGTGAGATGTTGGGTTAAGTCCCGCAACGAGCGCAACCCTTGTCATTAGTTGCTACGAAAGAGCACTCTAATGAGACTGCCGGTGACAAACCGGAGGAAGGTGGGGATGACGTCAAGTCCTCATGGCCCTTATGGGTAGGGCTTCACACGTCATACAATGGTACATACAGAGGGCCGCCAACCCGCGAGGGGGAGCTAATCCCAGAAAGTGTATCGTAGTCCGGATTGTAGTCTGCAACTCGACTGCATGAAGTTGGAATCGCTAGTAATCGCGGATCAGCATGTCGCGGTGAATACGTTCCCGGGTCTTGTACACACCGCCCGTCACACCATGGGAGCGGGTTTTACCAGAAGTAGGTAGCTTAACCGCAAGGAGGGCGCTTACCACGGTAGGATTCGTGACTGGGGTGAAGTCGTAACAAGGTAGCCGTATCGGAAGGTGCGGCTGGATCACCTCCTTTCTAGAGTAGCACTCTTCTTCAAGCGTTCACACTTATCGGCTGTAATGAATAAAGAACAGCATTTGGGGCTGTAGCTCAGCTGGTTAGAGCACCGTGTTGATAACGCGGGGGTCGTTGGTTCGAGTCCAACCAGCCCTACCAGT
>NZ_JBWKQE010000059.1:0-698 GCF_059418605.1 Duganella sp. GW821-FHT07G03 | reverse complement strand
GGGTGACGTCGGCGACGTTGCCAGCCGTGCCGACGACGGTATGCACCAAGCCCGACGCTGCATCGACGCCGATATGGGCTTTCATGCCGAAGTGCCAGTCGTTGCCCTTCTTCGATTGATGCATCTCCGGGTCGCGCTTGCCGTCCTTGTTCTTGGTCGATGGCGGCGCGGCGATCAAGGTCGCGTCAACGATGGTCCCTTCGCGCATCATCAAACCCTTGCTGGCTAAGTGGCCGTTGATCTCGTTGAAAATACGTTCGGTCAGTTTATGCTGCTCCAACAAGCGCCGGAATTTGAGCAACGTGGTCGCGTCGGGTGCAGATTCATGGGTCAGATCAATACCGACGAAACCACGAATGGCTTGGCTGTCGTAGATCGCATCTTCGATGCCCTCGTCGGACAAACCGAAACACTGCTGCGCAATGTACATGCGCAGCATGCGCTCGAGCCCGATCGGTGGACGACCGCGTCCATCGCCCTTGGGATAGTACGGCAAGAGCACCGCCACCAACGCCGGCCACGGTGTCGCCGCTTCGATTTCGGCCAGAAAACGGTCGCGCCGCGTCAGCTTCTTTTTGCTGGCGTACTCGGCATCTGAAAAGCTCGATTGCATACTCAGTTCTCGCGAGGAATGAAGGTGATATTGTGACAGCTTACCGACGGTTCCGACGCCAGAGACCGATTAAATCAGCGCTTCC
>NZ_JBWKQE010000058.1:0-699 GCF_059418605.1 Duganella sp. GW821-FHT07G03 | reverse complement strand
CACACCATATCGCGATTGCGAATACGCCCGATCCACGCCCATCCTTGCTGATCAAGCATCTTGAACCAAGTGGCGCGAAAGCCGGCGTCGGTGATAATGATGGCCCGAAAGGCTGGCGGCAACACTGTCTTTAGCCGACGCATAAACAGGCAGTGGACTTTGGGAGAGCCCAGCTCGGTTTGAGGGTGCACTTCTTCGTAAATCGTCAGCGCACGTCCTTCGGCCATGACGGCGGCGCGTAATAATTGCAGACTGCCATCGGCGCGTAAATCGGACCAGTCGATAATGATGGCCGCTCCGTCGGCTTTGCATAATATCTGCTTAGCCAACGCGCGATAGACAGTGATGCCTTCTTGCTGAAAGCGCGGATTACTCAATAGCCGGTCACAGCATTTAATAGAATGGCGCAACTTCTCTGGATGGCCGATCGCCTTGGCCAGCTTGACGACGCCCAGCCCCTTGGTGCATGCCGCATGCGCTATTCGCGCAACACATTGCTGCCGTTTGGCGTGCATAAAGCCGCACTGTTCCTGCAAAAACCGCTGTAAGATTATCGATGCATGCATGGCCTGTTCCTTTCATTCGCAGTTTGGTCGCTACGAATGAAAGGGCTAACACAGCCATGCATGCGCCGTTTTTAAGATAGAAAGTTAACAGCTTCCTCAAATGTTTACAAGAAATTTGAGGGGAAGGTTCAGG
>NZ_JBWKQE010000057.1:0-1244 GCF_059418605.1 Duganella sp. GW821-FHT07G03 | reverse complement strand
GAGATGCAGTCGGCGGTGTCGGCCAGCGTGATGGGCATGGATAAATTCTCCGAGGAGATCCGCCGCAGCGTCGGCGAAGTACGCCAGGTGACCGACCAGTTGTCGGGCGTGATGGGCCAGGTGCAGAAGCTGGCGCCGCAGTTCGACGCGGTGCTGCAGGGGATGCAGTCGCAGGCGGTCGGCGCGCAGCAGATCTCGGAGACCATGGTGCAGCTGAGCGACGCCACCCAGCAGACGGTCGAATCGCTCAAGGCCACCAGCGAAGCGGTGCACCAGCTGCAGTACGCGGCGGGCGACTTGCAAAACAGCGTCGCTAATTTTGCCGTAGCGGCTTGAGCGTGGGACAATGCCCCGACAATCGCGGCACCTGGAGAACACATGTATAAAGATTTGAGCATCAAGAGCAAGCTGTATCTGAGTTTTGGCGCCATCCTCGCCATCATCCTGGTGCTTTTATCCATCGCATACAACCGGTTCAACAGCCTGTCCGAGGCCAACGGGTGGGACCGGCATAGCATGGAGGTGATCCAGTCCGTCGACCAGATGCGCAACGACCTGCTGCAAGTACAGGTGGAAGCGCGCGGCTACTACCTGACCGGCGCCGCCAAGCGCTACGAACAAACCCACAAGGAACTGTCCGACCTGCCAGGCTCCCTGCTGGCGCTGCAAAAACTCACCGGCGACAATCCTATCCAGGTCGCGCGCTTCAAGGCGCTGGAGGGCATGATTGACAAGTGGACCAAGGAAGTCATCGAGGCGCAACTGGCCGAACGCCTTGAACTGGGTGACAAGCCCGGCGCCGCCGACATCATGGGCCACAGCGGGTCGCTGCTCAACGGGAATGTCGCGATCACCGACATCTACAAATCCCTGGACCAGGCGACGACAGAGGAACGCGCGCTGCTGGCGCAACGCTCCGAGGCATCGAGCCGTTTGCAGGAAACCATGCGGCTGGTGCTGAGCGCCGGCGGCCTGGCCTGCGTGGTGCTGTCGGCCACCATCGCCTGGCTGCTGGGACGTTCGCTGCTGACGCCCTTGAACAACCTGACGCACGCGGTGGGCCGTATCGCCGCCGGCGAACAGTCGGCGCGGGCGGCGGTGCTGTCGGCCGATGAACTGGGCTTGGTCGCGACGGAGTTCAACCGCATGGCCCAATCGATCCAGGACAGCCAGGCCAACGAGCAAGCCGCCACCAACCTGCTCAAGTCCAAGGTCGACTCGCTGCTCGGCGTGGTCTCCAAGGC
>NZ_JBWKQE010000056.1:0-2112 GCF_059418605.1 Duganella sp. GW821-FHT07G03 | reverse complement strand
GCCAGCCTTGCTGCCGGTACAAGTCATCCTCCCATCAACTGATGCCGTAGCCGAAATGACGCCACCTATCACGCTGCACAGTGAGCGGGGCTGGACTCTGCATGTGCCCGGTGACGTGTCAGCCAGTTGGCTGGCGGACTTGATGCGGGGGCTGTGATGCGGATTTCAGCCGATGTGATCATGCTTGTCACGTCGCCAGTGGATATGCGCACAGGGGCTGATGGACTGTCCTTATACGTACAGCAGGAGCTGGGTCGGCCCGCTTGTGATGGGACGATGTATATTTTCACCAATCGTTCGCGCAGCCGCATGAAGCTGGTGTGCTGGGATGGAACTGGGGTCTGGCTTTGCCAGCGCCGGCTGCACAAAGGGCACTTCATCTGGCCAAGAATTGATGCAAGCAGTTGGCAGATCAGCGCTGAACAGTGGCAGTGGCTGACGATGGGTGTGGACTGGCAGCGCCTGACTGCGGCGGCACCGGCAGCGTGGCAATTGTAGGAAGCCACGTCAGCTATTTTGCTTGTAAACATCGGCGCGGTTCGCTACACTGCATCGCCATGGACCTGCTCGACAAACTCGCCCTCACCAATATTGATCCTGCCATGTTGGCACAGGTGCGGGCATTGGTGAAGCAGCAGCAGGCTGCACTGGCCGAGAAAGATTTCAAGATCACGGCGCTGACGCATGAACTGGCGTACTTGCGCCGCGTACGCTACGGCAAGGCGAGTGAGATCCTCACCGGTGAGCAACGCTCGCTGTTTGACGAAGCGATCGAGACGGACTTGGCGGCCATCGAGGAGGAACTCGAAACGCAAGCGCCACCGAAGCTGCGGCGCAAGCGTGCCGGGCGGCAGTCCCTGCCGTCGGAGTTGCCTCGCATCGAGCACCGCCACGAGCCCGAATCTTGCCAGTGCGGCCAGTGCGGCGCGCGCCTGGTCAAGATCGGCGAGGACGTCAGCGAGCAGCTGGACGTGGAACCAGCCCGCTTCTTCGTGCATCGCCATATCCGCCCGCAATACGCATGCCGTGCCTGCGAAACGGTCACCGCGGCGCCGATTCCGCCAGCCGTGATCGATGGCGGCTTGGCCGCCGTCGGGCTGCTGGCGTGGGTCGCGGCCAGCAAATACCTCGATCACCTGCCACTCTACCGGATCGAGCAGATCGCGGCGCGCCAAGGCGTGCCGCTGGCGCGTTCGACACTGGCGCAGTGGATCGGCCGCATCGGGGTGGCCTTGCAGCCGCTGACCGACCGGCTTACCGAGCTGCTCAAGCAACGCGCTTGCCTGCATGCGGACGAAACACCGGTGCGCCAACTCGACCCCGGCAGCGGCAAGACCCATCAGGCTTACCTATGGGCCTACCGATCCGGCACGTGGGAAGATGGTCCACCCATCATCATCTTTGATTACCAGGCAAGCCGGGCCGGCGCACACGTCCGGGCCTTCCTGCAGGACTGGCGGGGCCACCTGATGGTGGACGACTATGCCGGCTACAAGGCCTTGTTCGCGCAGGGGCCGACCGAACTGGCTTGTCTTGCCCATATTCGACGCAAGTTTTTCGATGTGCATGCTGCCAATGGCAGCCCGGTAGCCGAGGAGGCTTTACGCCGCATCGCGCAGCTTTACGCCATCGAACAGCAAGCAGCCGACGTCACATCGGTACGGCGCCTGGCCCTGCGCCAGCAGCAGGCCGTGCCGGCGCTGGCCGAGTTGCGCGCCTGGCTGCTGGCCACGCAACGCACCGTCGCGACAGGCAGCGGCACCGGCAAGGCCATCGATCATGCCCTCAAGCGCTGGGCCGCATTGGAGCGCTACGCTACTTCCGGCACGCTCCCGATCGATAACAATCCTGTCGAGAACGCGATCCGCCCAATCGCAATTGGCAAGAAGAACTGGCTGTTTGCAGGCTCGGAACGCGCCGGCCGCCGCGCTGCCGCCATCCAAAGTTTGTTTGCCACCGCCAAACTTAATGGCCTCGATCCAGCGCGCTGGCTAGCCGAAACCCTCGACAAACTTCCGACCTGTCCGAACAACAAGATCGACACGCTGCTACCGTTTCCAAACTCTACGCAGAACTAGCCTTGTGTGGAAGGTGGAGCGGCTGGACGCTTAC
>NZ_JBWKQE010000055.1:0-2348 GCF_059418605.1 Duganella sp. GW821-FHT07G03 | reverse complement strand
GCTCGGCGCCGGCCGGCGGCGCCGCCGGCGCCGGCGCGGCGGCGCCGCCCCAGCTGTCGCCGCGCCGCCAGCGCCGCACCACGCTGACCTCGGCCATCAGCTTGATGGTGCGCAGCAGCTCCTCGGTGATCTGCGCGTGTTCGGGATGGCCGGGGCCGGACGGCTTGGCCAGCACCGCCAGCGCGCCGGCCTCCAGCACGCGGAAGTTGTCCGCCACCTCGTGCGCGACCGGACTGGCGGTGACCATCACGATGCGCGTCGGGCAGGTCTCCATGATCATGCGGGTGGCGGCGTAGCCGTCCAGCCGCGGCAGGTGGATGTCCATGGTGATGACGTCCGGCCGCAGGCGCGCCGCCGCCGCCACCGCCTGCTCGCCGTCGGCCACCACGCCGACCACCTCCAGCGCCGGATCGGAATTGAGCAGATAGGCCAGCAGCTCGCGCGCCACCGGCGAATCGTCCACCACCAGCACCCGGACCACGGGCGTGAGCGGGGCGTTCATCGCAGCAGCCTGCGCACGGTGTCGAGCAGATTGTTCTGCTCCAAACCCTGCTTGGCGATGTAGGCGCTGGCGCCGACATCGACCCCGCGCTCGCGGTGCTCGCGCGAGGCCAGCGACGTCACCAGCACCACCGGCAGCTCGGCCAGCCGGCGGTCGGCGCGGATGCTGGCGGTCAGGTCGAAGCCGTCCATGCGCGGCATCTCGACGTCCGACACCACCAGGTCGTAGCCGCCGCCGCGCAGCGCGTTCAGCGCGTCGACGCCGTCGACCGCCACCGTGACCCGGTAGCCGCCCACCTCCAGCATGTTCTTGAGCAGCGCGCGCGAGGTGATCGAATCCTCCACCACCAACAGCTGCTGGCGCGCCGCCTGCGCCGCCGGCGCCGGCAAGGGCGCGCCGCCCACGCCCGCCCCGAGCGCCGACTTCAGCAGGTCGGCCACGTGCAGGATGGGCACCAGCTGGCCCGCCCCCAACACGGTGGCGCCGGCGATGTTGGGCACCCGCCGCAGCTGCGGCCCCAGGCCCTTGACCAGCACCTCCTGCTCGCCCAGCACCGCGTCCACCAGGCAGGCCAGGCGGCGGCTGCCGCTGGTCAGCAGCGCCAGGGTCAGATAGCCGGACGGCGCCGACGGCGCGGCCAGCCCCAGCACGCGCCACAGCTGCACCAGCGCCAGCACCTCGCCCTCCAGCACCACGGTGGGATGGCCCTCGACGCTGTGCACCGATTCCGGCAGCACCCGCGCGACCCGCTCGACATTGCGCGACGGCAGCACGAACTGGCGCCCGGCCGCCGTCACCAGCAGGCCGCGGAAGGTCGCCAGCGTGGCCGGCAGCACGATGCGAAAGCGCGTGCCGCCGCCCGGCGCCGCCTCGGCCGCCACGCTGCCGCCCAGCTTTTCGGCCTTCTCGCGCACGATCGCCAGCCCCAGGCCGCGCCCCGACAGGTCGGTCAGCATGGCGCTGGTCGACACGCCCGACTCGAACACCAGCGCCAGCATCTGCGCCGTGCCCAGCGCCGCGCCGGCCTCGGGCGTCAGCAGGCCGTCGCGCACGGCGCGCTCGCGCACCTGTTGCGGGTCGATGCCGCGGCCGTCGTCGCTGACCAGCAGCTCGACCTTGTCGCCGTCGCGCGGCTGCACCTCGATCGCCAGCCGCGCGCGTTCCGGCTTGTGCGCCAGGCGGCGCTCGGCCGGCGTCTCGATGCCGTGGTCGATCGCGTTGCGCAGCAGGTGCACCAGCGGATCGCGCATCTGCTCGAGGATGCGGCGGTCGATCTCGATCGCCGCGCCGTCGATGCGCAGCTCGACTTCCTTGCCGCTGTCGTGGGCCAGGTCGCGCACCAGGCGCGGCGCCATTTCCAGCAGCGTGGAGAACGGCAGCATCAGGGTGCGCTTCATGTCTTCCAGCAAATTGTCGACCATGCCGGCCAGCGCGCGCCGCTCCTGCCAGGCGCTGCGCTCGATCTGGGCGAAACGCTCGCCGATGGTCTTGGCCAGCAGCGCGTCGCGCTCGACCGCTTCCAGCAGGCGCTCCAGCGGCGGCCCCTTGCGGCCGGCGCCGGCCGCGCCCGCGCCGTGGCGGCGCTCGTCCGCGCGGCCGCTGGCGCGCGCCTCGCCGACGGTGCGGCTCCAGCGCTTGCGCCAGCCTTCCAGCTCGGCGTGCAGCGCGCGCAGGTCGGCGGCCATGTGCTCGGCGCTGAACTTGAAGGCCAGCAGTTCCTCGGCCTGCAACAGCAGCGCGGTCAGCTTGGCGGTGGAGATGCGCACCGTCTGCTCCGGCTCGGACGCGGCCGCCTGCAGCGATGGCGCGGCGCCGGCCGCCGGCGGCGGCGGCATGGGGGCAGCGG
>NZ_JBWKQE010000054.1:1392-2807 GCF_059418605.1 Duganella sp. GW821-FHT07G03 | reverse complement strand
GTTGTATCAACGAACGTTCCAACGTACTTCTTATTCAACCATAACCTGCTAAGGTTATAGGGACAAGCCGTACGGGCAATTAGTATCAGTTAGCTTAATGCATTACTGCACTTCCACACCTGACCTATCAACGTCCTGGTCTCGAACGACCCTTCAAAGAGCTCAAGGCTCTGGGAAATCTCATCTCAAGGCAAGTTTCCCGCTTAGATGCTTTCAGCGGTTATCTCTTCCAGACTTAGCTACCCGGCAATGCCACTGGCGTGACAACCGGTACACCAGAGGTCTGTCCACTCCGGTCCTCTCGTACTAGGAGCAGCCCCCTTCAAATTTCCAACGCCCACGGCAGATAGGGACCAAACTGTCTCACGACGTTTTAAACCCAGCTCACGTACCACTTTAAATGGCGAACAGCCATACCCTTGGGACCGGCTACAGCCCCAGGATGTGATGAGCCGACATCGAGGTGCCAAACTCCCCCGTCGATATGAACTCTTGGGAGGAATCAGCCTGTTATCCCCAGAGTACCTTTTATCCGTTGAGCGATGGCCCTTCCATACAGAACCACCGGATCACTATGTCCTACTTTCGTACCTGCTCGACTTGTCAGTCTCGCAGTTAAGCACGCTTATGCCATTGCACTATCGTCACGATGTCCGACCGTAACTAGCGTACCTTCGAACTCCTCCGTTACACTTTAGGAGGAGACCGCCCCAGTCAAACTGCCTACCATGCACTGTCCCCGACCCGGATAACGGGCCAAGGTTAGAACCTCAAATGAACCAGGGTGGTATTTCAAGGTTGGCTCCACGATGACTGGCGTCACCGCTTCAAAGCCTCCCACCTATCCTACACAGATTGATTCAAAGTCCAATGCAAAGCTACAGTAAAGGTTCATGGGGTCTTTCCGTCTAGCCGCGGGTAGATTGCATCATCACAAACACTTCAACTTCGCTGAGTCTCGGGAGGAGACAGTGTGGCCATCGTTACGCCATTCGTGCAGGTCGGAACTTACCCGACAAGGAATTTCGCTACCTTAGGACCGTTATAGTTACGGCCGCCGTTTACTGGGACTTCAATCAAGAGCTTGCACCCCATCATTTAATCTTCCAGCACCGGGCAGGCGTCACACCCTATACGTCCACTTTCGTGTTTGCAGAGTGCTGTGTTTTTATTAAACAGTCGCAGCCACCAGTTTATTGCAACCCGTTCACCCTACTGAAGTAAATCAGCCAAGCTACAAGGGCGTACCTTTTCCCGAAGTTACGGTACCAATTTGCCGAGTTCCTTCTCCCGAGTTCTCTCAAGCGCCTTAGAATACTCATCTCGCCCACCTGTGTCGGTTTGCGGTACGGTCTCGTATGACTGAAGCTTAGAGGCTTTTCTTGGAACCACTTCCGATTGCTTCAGCACCTAAG
>NZ_JBWKQE010000054.1:0-1296 GCF_059418605.1 Duganella sp. GW821-FHT07G03 | reverse complement strand
TCGGACAACCTTCCGCGATCCGTCCCCCCATCGCATCATACGACGGTGCAGGAATATTAACCTGCTTCCCATCAGCTACGCATCTCTGCCTCGCCTTAGGGGCCGACTCACCCTGCTCCGATGAACGTTGAACAGGAAACCTTGGGCTTACGGCGTGGGGGCTTTTCACCCCCATTATCGCTACTCATGTCAGCATTCGCACTTCTGATACCTCCAGCATCCTTTACAAGACACCTTCGCAGGCTTACAGAACGCTCTCCTACCATATGCTTACGCATATCCGCAGCTTCGGTGACTGGCTTAGCCCCGTTACATCTTCCGCGCAGGACGACTCGATCAGTGAGCTATTACGCTTTCTTTAAATGATGGCTGCTTCTAAGCCAACATCCTGACTGTTTTAGCCTTCCCACTTCGTTTTCCACTTAGCCAATCTTTGGGACCTTAGCTGGCGGTCTGGGTTGTTTCCCTCTTGACGCCGGACGTTAGCACCCGACGTCTGTCTCCCAAGCTCGCACTCATCGGTATTCGGAGTTTGCAATGGTTTGGTAAGTCGCGATGACCCCCTAGCCATAACAGTGCTCTACCCCCGATGGTGATACTTGAGGCACTACCTAAATAGTTTTCGGAGAGAACCAGCTATTTCCAAGTTTGTTTAGCCTTTCACCCCTACCCACAGCTCATCCCCTAATTTTTCAACATTAGTGGGTTCGGACCTCCAGTGCGTGTTACCGCACCTTCATCCTGGCCATGAGTAGATCACTTGGTTTCGGGTCTACACCCAGCGACTATCGCCCTATTCGGACTCGATTTCTCTACGGCTTCCCTATATGGTTAACCTTGCCACTGAATGTAAGTCGCTGACCCATTATACAAAAGGTACGCAGTCACGGAACAAGTCCGCTCCTACTGTTTGTATGCACACGGTTTCAGGATCTATTTCACTCCCCTCCCGGGGTTCTTTTCGCCTTTCCCTCACGGTACTGGTTCACTATCGGTCGATTACGAGTATTTAGCCTTGGAGGATGGTCCCCCCATATTCAGACAGGATTTCTCGTGTCCCGCCCTACTTGTCGCACGCTTAGTTCCACACATCGCATTTCACATACGGGGCTATCACCCGCTATGGCTCCTATTTCCAGAGGATTCTGTTATGCGTCATGCTAAAACGTGCAGGCTCATCCCATTTCGCTCGCCACTACTTTGGGAATCTCGGTTGATTTCTTTTCCTGCAGCTACTTAGATGTTTCAGTTCGCCGCGTTCGCTTTGCATACCTATGTATTCAGTATGCAATGACC
>NZ_JBWKQE010000053.1:0-2934 GCF_059418605.1 Duganella sp. GW821-FHT07G03 | reverse complement strand
CCCGGCCGCACCTACCTCCTTATTATCCAATGGAGATGCGGTATGCTCAATATACGAAGTCTGACATTCGGACACGTACTCTGCTGTAGCAATCGCTACGGCAGAGTACGTGTCCGAATGTCAGACTTGACCCCATTGTTTTTTATACGTTCGATTCGGCGACGATCTTCCAGCTCTTGCCTTCCTTGGCCCAGTACTGTTTCTTGCGCACCGCGTGGCGATATTTGCCGACCACGATCTGCTGCGTGAAATTGCTGACGATGACTTCTTCCTGGCTCGGCTGGCGGAAATAGCTCGGCTCGCTCACGGTCACGCTGATCTTCTTGGCGCCGGGCAGGAAACGGTTCTTGTCCAGCCATGCAGTCACATCCTCGTCGGCCGCCGACTTGAAGCGCGGCGAATACAGCGCGCGCAAGCCGGCGTCGTCACGGTTCTCGACATCGCGCCGCCAGGCCTCCACCAGCGCGCTGGCCACCCGCAGGTCACGCTCCATTTGTTCCTTGCTGACGAACTCGACCTGGTCACCGATCAGGATCGGCGTCTTACCGATTTCCACCGTGCGGGTCAGCGTGTTCAGGTCGTCGTTGCTGACCACCACGCAGCCGTCGGTCGACAGCGGCGGGCGGCTGAAGGTTTCCGGCGGCGTGCCGTGCACCCAGATGCCCGAACCGCTGCGGCCCTGCGCCTTGTCCCAGTCGTTCGGATAATCGAGCGGCAACGCGCCCTTGCCGTACATGTCGGGCAGCTTCACGCCCGGCAAGTGGCCGATGATGTAGTACACGCCGACCGGCGTGCGCATATCGCCTTCCTTCAGCTTGTTGATGCCCAGCTTGCCCTGGCTGACGTAGAAATCGGACAACAGGCGGATTTGGTCGTTGCGGTTCTCGTACAGGTAGAGGCGCGAATGCTTGGCGTCGACGATCAGCGCGTGCTTCTGGTCCTTGCGCATCTGCATCAGCGCGCGTGGCAGCAGCGCCGCCGACGGCCGCCCTGGCTCGGCCTGCATGCGCACGGTCGCTTCGCGCCGCAGGTCAGCCAGCTTGGACGCTTCGCCCGCCGGCACTGCCGCGCCCAGCACGCTCACTTCGCGGGTATGCATCAGCAGGATGTCGCCGCGGACCAGGTGGCCCAGGCGGAAATTCGGATAGGCAACCACCAGCGCGTCGGCCTTTTGCTGGGCGACACGCAGGTTGTGCTGAGACAGCTCTTTGTAGATATCGGACAGTAGCTCTTCGGGATTGGCTTTACGGACGACCGGCGCCCGCGCCGGCTTTTTTGCGGCGTAACTAGCCGTCCCTCCCAATACACTGAGGAGGAGGACGCAAAGCAACCCACTGGCGCGCCAGCGTTGCGAAAATCTAAAGTGTGACATCAGCTACCCGAGGCTTCCTGCTTAATCTGCCATTTTCCACCATTTTTGACCAGCACGAGCGTCTTCCGGCTTCTGGCGGTGAGACGGTCCGATTCATAGGTCTGGCGGAAGGTCACTTTGGCCGTATTGCCGTTCACAACCACTTCCGGTCCGCCCACTTCGACGTGGATGCGGCCCTTGCCTTCGATGCGGGCACGGCGCTCTTCGGCCCAGGCCTTGCGCGACAAACCTTTGGGCGGCTCGAACTCCTGGCTGTAGTAGCCGAGGTAGGAATCGACATTCTGGGTGGTCCAGGCCTTGGCCCAGCCATGGACTTGGGCCAGCACCGCGTCGCGCTCGGAGGTATCCGGCTTGGCGGCCTTTTCCGGCTCAGGCTTGGCAGGTTTTGGCGGCTCCACCTTGGTCGGCTTCGGCGGCTCCGCTTTGGCCGGCTTGGCCGGCTCAGCCTGGGCGAGCACCACCGGCGCTGCTTTGACTGGCGCAGGTACAGAGGCAGGCGCCGGCTTCGGCGGTTCAACCTTGGCCAACACCGGTGCAGGCGCTGGTGTAACAGGCTTGACGGGAACCGGCGTCGGCACAGGTGCTGGCGCGACCGGCTTGGCTGCAACCGGCGCTGGCGCGGCAGCCACTTTAACTGCTGGCGCCGGCGTCGGTGCCGGCGGCGTGACCGACAAGGCCGGTATGCGCTGCAAGGTCGTAGGCTTGCCGGTATCGGCAGGAATTTGCGAGATCAGCGGCGGCGCAGCATTGGCCGTGGCGCGCGGCGCGGCCACCTGAGCCGCTGGCTGAGGCGCGGGTGCCGGCGTTGACACGGCGATCTCCGGCGCGCCGAACTTGGCGCCTGTGCTGCTGGAAAAGTTCCGCAGCAGCGTCAGCTTGGACTTGGCCGGTGGTGCATTGTTCGAGCCGAGTGCCAGCGCCTTGTCGTAGGCCTGGCTGGCCATCTTGCCATAGACGTCGCCCAGGTTTTCATACGCCGTCATATAGCTCGGATTGGTGCGGATCGCTTTTTCCAGCGACACGCGTGCCTTGTCGTACTGGCCGTTGGCTGCGTACAGCACGGCCAGGTTGTTATACGGTTCCGGCAGATCTTTGTAATCTTCGGTGAGTTTGGTGAACACCGCGATCGCCTCATCCGACTTGTTTTGCTCGGTCAGCAGCACGCCCTTCATGAAGCGCATTTGCGGATCGGAAGGGTGCTTGCCCAGGTATTCGTTGGTCTTGTTCAATGCCTCGACAAACTTGCCGGCCTTGGCCAGCTTGCTAACGTCGGCCATCTCGTCGGCGCGCGCAGGCGCAAGCGCGAAGAGGGTTACCACGATGCCGGCGGACGCCAGGGCACGGTACAGCATTGTTGGAGCTGTCTTATTTTTCATTGAGGTATGAAGCAAGCACGAAAGCACACATGGTACACCTTTCGTTTCCCCAGATCAAAATCTAGCTTGTATCTTATATGCCTCTTTTGTCACAAAAAAAGTACCCGGAAATGCGAAAAACCCCACCAAGATCACTTGGTGGGGTTCTTCTATATAACTAGCCTGACGATAACCTACTTTCACACT
>NZ_JBWKQE010000052.1:0-4292 GCF_059418605.1 Duganella sp. GW821-FHT07G03 | reverse complement strand
CCGTGAAACAACTTTGCGCCGATGATAGTGCTGCAACCAGTGTGAAAGTA
Organism: Duganella sp. GW821-FHT07G03; assembly: GCF_059418605.1. Classification (NCBI taxonomy): domain Bacteria; kingdom Pseudomonadati; phylum Pseudomonadota; class Betaproteobacteria; order Burkholderiales; family Oxalobacteraceae; genus Duganella; species Duganella sp. GW821-FHT07G03. Next base: position 4,242 of record NZ_JBWKQE010000052.1, on the reverse strand, counting down.
GGTTATCGTCAGGCTAGTTATATAGAAGAACCCCACCAAGTGATCTTGGTGGGGTTTTTCGCATTCTGTAGCCATTTGCTCAGCGCGGCACTGCCGCGCTTTACTATCTAAAAACCCCCTCCGTTCAACGACAGGCATTGCCTGCCGTCTCACCTGGACGGGGCTTTTTTTCGATTCCATACTTGCGCTCGCGCCAGCATGGGCGCCGCCGGACCGACCGCGCCTCCGACCGCGGCGGCCTGGCTTTACGGTAGCAATGCCACTGTGAAGACGGTGCTCGACGGATTTGGAGGCGGCACGGAAGCTTCCGACCTGTACGCAGGCACCAACGCCGAATTCGTTAATACTGTTTATATCAATTTTTTTGGCCGCTATGCCGATGGCGGCAGCCAGAATTTCTGGGTTGCCGCTTTGGATAGGCAGGCGATCACCCGATCATTTGCGGCCCTGGCCATTCTCGTCGGCGCGCAAGGCGACGACCTGTCGGCGCTGGCAAAAAAGAACGACGTGGCGACACGCTTCACGGCAGCGCTTACCGCTGCGGGCTTGACCGATACGTCACCCCCAAGGCGTCATCGGCGCTGACTTGCTGGCCCAGGTTAACGCGGCTACCGATCTGGTGGCATACCAGGCTGTGATTGATGCCGCGGTGCAGTCGATTGCCCAGGACATAGCCTCGACCAGCTTGCTACGCTACACCGCCTTCCAGAACGTCTACGCTGAGATCGCGACGCCGGTGCGGTACTGGCTGACATTCGGGCGCGGGACGATTCCCGTCCCTAACGGCAAGTTGGTGTTCGGCATGGGCGAGCGCCAGATCGGCTACGCAAAAATCCCGGGATCGAGCAACCCCAGCGTGGTGTATGACGCACCCATCGTCGCTTCGGCGACGATAGCCGCCCAGCCCGATGGCACAGCTCCGACGGTGCTGATGTTGTGCCAGGCCGTGACTGATGCGGCAAGCAACGTCGTCCGCAATAAATCAACCGACTTGCTGGTGCTGAATGCGGCGCAGATGGTTATCAACGCCAAGGAGCTGGCAGGGCAGACGCTGTCTACCTACCGCGAGGATTGCGGGGTCGTGACCACCCAAAATATTGTGTTCGATACAGAGGGCGCCGCCACGGTGACCGATGCAAGTGGCAGCAATATATATCCGGTCGCCTCGGTGCAGGCCGCGTTGAATGGCGTACTGCCCGGCAGCCTGAAGGTCAAGGATCTCTCCTGGCGCGCTTACCGCTATGCCAAGGCGGACGGCTCGGTCAGGTATGCGATTGTCAGCCGGGCCATGTCGCACGCCAGCACCCCGCCGGAGATGCCGACGGTCACCGCCGCCGGCGGCGCTAACACAGCCTCCAGCGCCACTGCTGCGCTCGGCGCGTTGTCGCTGTGGTCGCAGGAATAAGCGGACATGGCGCCGGCGCTAGCGCGTCGGCGCCAGCATCGGCAGCGTCAAGGTGAAGCGGGTGCCGCCGCCGGGCTCGCTAACAACGTCGATGGTGCCGCCCAGGATTTCGGTGACGATGTTGTGGACGATATTCAGGCCCAGGCCGGAACCGCCTACCCCCAGCTTGGTGGTGAAGAAGGGATCGAAGATGCGCGACAGGTAGTCTTTCTTGATACCAACGCCGTGATCTTCAACCGACAGCGTCACCCAGCCCAGCGGGGAGAGGCTGGCCGAGATGTCGATCAAGCCGTCGCCGCGGCCTTCGTAGCCGTGCAGGATGGCGTTGTTGATCAGATTGGAGATCACCTGCCCGATGGGGCCCGGGTAGCTTTCCATCATCAGGTCCGGCGGTATCCGTTGCTGTATCACGAATGGCGTGCGCTTGATGGTGGGCTGCAGTGTCAACACATTGCCGGCCACCACCTCGGCCAGTAAAAAGCTGCGTCGTTGCGAACTGGTCTGGTCGACCGCCACCTGTTTGAAGTTGGTGACGATATCCGCGGCGCGATGCAGATTGCGGCTCAGGATATCCACCGACAGCTGTGCATTCTGGATGTAACTTTCAAATTCCTTGCGGGTGATGCCGCCTTCCAGCGTCAGATGCTGGGTGATATCGTCGGTCTGCATTTCAAACGTGGTGGAGGCCATCAGACTGTTGCCGATCGGCGTATTCAGTTCATGCGCGATGCCGGCCACCATCGCGCCCAGTCCGGCCAGGCGTTCGTTGCGCACCAGGTCTGCGCGCGCCTTGTCCAGCGTGGCAATCATGTCCTGCAATTCGCGGTTGGCGCGGCGCAGCGCCAGGTGGGTATTGATGCGCGCCAGCACCTCTTCGATCTGGAATGGCTTGGTGATGTAGTCCACGCCACCGGCATCGAATCCGGTGACTTTTTGCTTGGGGTCGGTCAAGCCAGTCATGAAGATGACCGGGATATCCTTGGTGGCCTTGCCCGCCTTGAGGCGCCGGCACGCTTCGAAGCCGTCGATGCCGGGCATGACGACATCGAGCAGAATCAGATCCGGCTCGGCGAATTCCGCGCGCATCAAACCTTCGGCGGCGGTCTGCGCCAGCACGATCATGAAGCCGTGCCGTTCAAGCCGGTCCAGCAGGGCCGCCAGATAGGAAAGAGAGTCATCGACGATCAGTATCGTCGGCATCGGCACTACGGGGATCTCGCTCTGGTTCATCACGCAGCCTGAGGATATTCACGGTGGAGACAGTATATGCATACTGCTCCGGCGGCGGTGAAAAAAGAGCGAGACCGTTGCGCCTATAACAAATTCAATCCCTTCAACATTACCAAAAGAATCAGCACTGGCGAGATATAGCGCAGCAGGAAGAAGACGATGCGTATCGTGGTCCGATGCGCTAATGCGCCCTGGTTCGACAGCGCCTGGCCGAACTTGTCCGCGCCCCAAACCCAGCCGACAAACACCGCCAGCAAGATGCCGCCCAGCGGCAGCAGCACGTTGGACGAGACGAAGTCGAACAGGTCGAACATATTCATGCCGAACAGTTTGAAATCGGCCAGTATATTGTTGGTCAATGCACAGCTGGAACCGAGCAGCATCAGGCCGGCGATGGTCAGCAGCGTAGCCTTCGCGCGGCTCAGGCCGAAACGTTCGTGCAAGATCACGACCGGCACTTCCATCAGCGACAGCATCGCACCGGTGGCGGCCACCGATGCCAGCACGAAGAAGGCGATCATCAATAGCTGGCCGCCAGGGATCTGTGAGAACACGGCGGGAATGGTGATGAACACCAGGGCCGGGCCGGCCGCCGGTTCGAAGCCGAACGTAAACACCGCCGGGAAGATCGCGATGCCCGCCAGCATGGAGACGCACAGGTCGGCAGCCATCACGCGCAGCGTGGTCTGAGGGATATTCTGATCGTCGCGGAAGTAGGAGCCGTAGGTCATCATCGTGCCCATGCCCAGCGACAGCTTGAAGAATGCCAGACCCATCGCGGTCAGGATGACGCCGGCCGTGATCTTGCTGAAGTCGGGGCGGAACAGGAAGGTCAGGCCATCGACCGCCTTGTCCAACGACAGGCTGACCGCGCACAGCACCAGCAACAGCAGGAACAGGATGGGCATCAGCTTCTTGGCGATGCCTTCGATGCCCTTGGTTACACCCATCAGCAAGATACCGCCGATGAAGGCCAGCACGCCCCATTGCCACAACAGCGATTGCACCGGGTCGGCGATCAGCGCGTTGAATGCGCCTTCGGTCACTTGGCGGTCGCTGCTCAGGATGGAGCCGCCGATGGCCTTGAATACATAGGCGAATACCCAGGCCACCACTTCGGAATAGAAGGACAGGATCAGGAAGGCTGCCGCCATGCCGGCCACGCCAACCAGCCACCACGGCAGACCTTTTTTCGGGCTGAGATTTTGCAGCGCCGTGATCGGATTTGCTTTGGCTGCGCGGCCCATTGTGATCTCCGCGATCATGACGGGAAGGCCGATGACCAGGGTGGCGAGCAGGTAGATCAGCAGGAAGCCGGCACCGCCGTTGGCGCCGGTCAGATAAGGGAACTTCCATATATTGCCAAGGCCTACGGCCGACCCGAGCGTCGCCGCGAGTACGCCGAAACTGGAGCTGAAGCCGCCGCGCTTGATGGTGTGATTGCTCATTGGGTGCCTTCCTGCCGTGTACATAAAGGGCGCGATTGTAGCAGTTCGGAAAAAGGCCTTGCAGATATGGCGAGGGCTTTGCTATAGTTCGCCTCCCCGCAAAACGGTGCATGCAAATGCAGAGAACAGCGGGGAGCTGGGAAAAGTAGGGGTTGACGA
>NZ_JBWKQE010000051.1:0-4576 GCF_059418605.1 Duganella sp. GW821-FHT07G03 | reverse complement strand
GACCCTCCGACGTTAAAAATTCGAAGTGTCCACGCTTTCAGTCATCGATGCCAGATGGGGCGGCTGCACGCTTACGGTCTAACTCAGTAGATCCAAGCAAAATTCAGTAGATTTCAGCAAGGAGAACAGCATGGTTGCTACAACGAGTGTGAATGTCTCACCCAACACCCTGCTCGCGCTGATGGAGCGGTTGCGCGAGACCGGAGCGAGCATCGATCCGGCCGAAGCGGTCGATGCCGCGATACGCCTGTGGCTCGCGGCACCGGCCCAAGCAGCAGACGCCGCACCGCGCGGCTACCAATGGAAAACGCTGTTCCTACCCGAGGGCACATGGCTGCGCATGGCCTACCGTGGCGACCATGAATACGCCATCGTCGAAGGCGACCGCATCATGTACAAGGGCCGCGCCATCTCGCCCAACCAGTTCGCCAGCGGCTACGCCGACAGCGTGCGCAACGCATGGCAAGACATCTCCATCCGCATGCCCGGCGAGAAGCACTGGAAATTGGCCGGCGTGCGCCGCCGCGAACTGGCGCGCGCCGCAGCAGCACCGCCCGCCCACGCCCACGCCACCGCCACCGCTCCAGCCGCCGCGCCGGCCACAGCCATCGCCTGCACGTCCTGCTTAGCGCCGCTTGAAGCCGCGCCGTCAGCGCCGCCCCTGCCCCGCAACACCGACCCCGGCCAAGGCTGGACCGAGCCCGAACGCAGAAAATTCCGCTTCCGTCTTGAAGACGTCGCTTTCAGCTGAAGACGGGCTTAAAGACCGCTAGCGCGCCGCTTCCCAGCCGCGCGAGCGCTCGACCGCGCGCGCCCACTGCGCCAGCAACTCGGCGCGGCGCTCGGCCGACATGGCCGGCTCGAAGCGGCGTTCGCACGACCATTGCGCGGCGATTTCTTCCTGCGTCTCCCAGAAGCCCACCGCCAGCCCGGCCAGATAGGCCGCGCCCAGCGCCGTGGTCTCGGTCACTGCGGGGCGCACCACCGGCACGCCCAGCAGGTCGGCCTGGAACTGCATCAGCAGGTCGTTGCGGGCCGCGCCGCCGTCGGCGCGCACCTCGGTCAATGGAATGGCGGCGTCCTTCTGCATGGCCGCCATCAGCTCCGCGCTTTGATAGGCGATCGCCTCCAGCGCCGCGCGGGCGATGTGGCCGCGGTTGCTGCCCCGGCTCAGGCCGACCAGCGCGCCGCGCGCATACGGGTCCCAGTGCGGCGCGCCCAGCCCGACAAAGGCCGGCACCATGAACACGCCGCCGCTGTCGGGCACGCAGGCGGCCAGCGCCTCGACCTCGCTAGACTGCTGGATGATGCCCAGCCCGTCGCGCAGCCACTGCACCGTGGCGCCGCCCATGAACACGCTGCCCTCGAGCAGATAGTCGGTGGCGCCGTCGACCCGCCAGCCGACCGTGGTCAGCAGCCGGTTGTGCGAAGCCACCGGATGCCGGCCCAGGTGCATCAGCATGAAGCAGCCGGTGCCGTAAGTATTCTTGACCATGCCCGGCTGGTGGCAAGCCTGGCCGAAGGTGGCGGCCTGCTGGTCGCCGGCGATGCCGGCCACCGGGATCTCGGCGCCGAACAGCGCGGCCTTGGTATGGCCGACCTCCTCGCTGGAGGACACCACCTGCGGCAGCATCTGCTCGGGAATGTCGAACAGGTGCAGCAGGTCGTGGTCCCAGCGCATCAGGTGTATGTTGAACAGCATGGTGCGCGAGGCATTGCTGACGTCCGTCACATGGCGCCCGGTCAGCTTGAAGGTCAGCCAGCTGTCGATGGTGCCGAAGGCCAGCGCGCCGTGGCGCGCCCGCTCGCGCGCGCCCGGCACGTGGTCGAGCAGCCATTTGAGCTTGGTGGCGGAAAAATAGGCATCCAGCTCGAGGCCGGTGATGGCGGTGATCTTCCTGGCCTTGCCGTCGGCGCGCAGCGCTTCGCAGTCGTCGGCCGTGCGGCGGTCCTGCCAGACGATGGCCGGCGCGATCGGCTCGCCGCTCTTGCGGTCCCACACCACGGTGGTCTCGCGCTGGTTGGCGATGCCGATCGCCAGGATCTGGCTGCCGTCGACGTGGTTGTCGTGCAGGACCTTGCGCGCCACGGTGAGCTGGCTGTTCCAGATCTCGTTGGGATCGTGCTCGACCCAGCCCGGCTGCGGGAAATGCTGTGGAAATTCCTGCGCCGCGCTGCCGCAGATGTGGCCCTGATGGTCGAACAGGATGGCGCGCGAGCTGGTGGTGCCTTGATCCAAGGCCAGTATGTATTTTTTCATCGGCAAAGTCCCCGGGAGCGCCGCGGCGTGCGCGTCGGTCCCGCGGCAGCCGCGAACATCGTTATTAGTTGAAGCAAGCCGATAGGCCGGATTTTGTTACGGCGCAGGCGAACCTGCGCTATGACAGCCATTCCTCTAGGCGCTGGATTACTCCAGCGCTCAAGCTTCCTACCCGCACGCTCCGCGAGCAGCATCATCGCGTGCCTATTTGGAATTGCACCAGGTGGAGGTTACCGCGTTTCACCGTAACTTAATACGCTCGTCTCTGTGGCCCTATTCCTCGCCTTATACCTTGGGCTTGCGCTTGCGGCTTTCAGCGGACGGCCGTTAACCGTCACCCCGCTCTATGGAGTCCGGACCTTCCTCCCGCCAGGCATTACGCGCTGGCCAGCGGCTGTCTGGCTTGCTTCAAGCGCTATTGTAACAGCCCGGCCCTTCAAATCTGAAATTTGGTGTCGCCATTTGAAAAGCCGCCGCCTTTTCCCGGCCGTAGAATGCAGGACACCGCACCTCTACCCAGACCCCGAAAAGGCCAGACATGACGCAACCATCCCGCACCGGCGGCCAGATCCTGGTCGACGCCCTGAAGATCCACGGCGTCGACACCGCTTTCGGCGTACCCGGCGAAAGCTACCTGGACGTGCTCGACGCGCTGCACGACTCCGACATCCGCTTCATCATCAACCGCCAGGAAGGCGGCGCCGCCTTCATGGCCGACGCCTACGGCAAGATGACCGGCAAGCCCGGCATCTGCTTCGTCACCCGCGGGCCGGGCGCCACCAACGCCTCGATCGGCGTGCACACGGCGTTCCAGGATTCGACCCCGATGATTTTGTTCATCGGCCAGGTCGGCAACGACTTCGTCGACCGCGAAGCCTTCCAGGAGATCGACTACCGCCGCATGTACGGCCAGATGGCCAAGTGGGTGGCGCAGATCGACCGCGCCGACCGCGTGCCGGAATACCTCGCCCGCGCCTTCCAGATCGCCACCAGCGGCCGTCCCGGCCCGGTGGTGCTGGCGCTGCCGGAAGACATGCTGACCGCCGTCGCCGCCGTGGCCGACACCCGCCGCTACCAGCCGGTGCAGGCCTCGCCGTCGGCCGCGCAGATCGCACAAGTGCGCGCGCTGCTGGCCGGCGCCAAGAAGCCGCTGCTGCTGCTGGGCGGCGGCGGCTGGAACGCGCAAGCCTGCGCCGACCTGCAAGCCTTCGCCGAAGCGAACCATCTGCCGGTGTCGTGCGCGTTCCGCTTCCAGGACCTGCTCGACAACGCCCACCCGAATTACGTCGGCGACGTCGGCATCGGCATCAATCCCAAGCTGGCCGCGCGCGTGCGCGAGGCGGACGTGATCCTGGCCATCGGCCCGCGCCTGGGCGAGATGACCACCGGCGGCTACGCGCTGATCGCCGCGCCGGTGCCGGCCCAGCGCCTGATCCACGTGCACGCCGACGCCGAGGAACTGGGCAGCGTCTACCAGGCTGAACTGATGATCAACAGCGGCATGCCGCAAATGACGGCGATGCTGGCGGCGATGGCGCCGGTCGATGCTTCCGCCTGGCGGGGCACGGTGGCCGAGGCGAAGGCCGAGCTGGCCGCGTGGCAGCGCCAGCCGACTATCTTCCAGGACGGCACTGCGCCGCTGGACCTGTGGCAGGTGGTGCAGCAGATCGACCAGATCGCCCCGCACGACACCATCATCACCAACGGCGCCGGCAACTACGCCACCTGGGCGCACCGCTTCCACAGCTACGGCGGCATGCGCACGCAGCTGGCGCCGACCAGCGGCGCCATGGGCTACAGCGTGCCGGCCGGCGTGGCCGCCAAGATCATCGCGCCAACGCGCACCGTGATCACCTTCGCCGGCGACGGCGAATACATGATGAACGGCCAGGAGCTGGCCACCGCCGTGCAGTACCGCGCGGGCGTGGTCATCATCGTGTTCAACAACGGCATGTTCGGCACCATCCGCATGCACCAGGAGCTGCACTATCCTGGCCGCGTGTCCGGCACCGAGCTGCACAACCCGGACTTCGCCGCGCTGGCGGTGGCCTACGGCGGCCATGGCGAGGTGGTCGAGGCGACGGCGGACTTCGCGCCGGCGCTGGAACGCGCGCTGGCCTACGCCAACAGCGAGCGGCTGCCGGCCGTGATCGAGCTGCGCTACGACGGCAACCTGATCACGCCGGGCGCCACGCTCGACACCATCCGCAAGAACGCGCTGGCCGCCAAATAACCCCGGCGGGGGTCAGATACCGTCTTGAATGGCAAGCCCTTTCGATAAGTAATTGGGATCGAAAGGCTTGTCATTGTGTATCA
>NZ_JBWKQE010000050.1:0-4956 GCF_059418605.1 Duganella sp. GW821-FHT07G03 | reverse complement strand
AGGACCGTGAAACAACTTTGCGCCGATGATAGTGCTGCAACCAGTGTGAAAGTAGGTTATCGTCAGGCTAGTTATATAGAAAACCCCCCATCAGCCTGAACGCGCTCAAGATCGCGTTCAGTGCAGATGGGGGGTTTTTGCGTCCGGAGATATACTCTCGACATGAACGAACACACTGCAAGAGACGTTGTACTGGTGCGCGCCATCGAGACCGCCGACCAGAATAAAGAAATTCTCAGCGACGACGATCGCATGTACGCCAGCCGCAGCGCGCGCGAACTCGCGCAATGGCAAGCCTCCGGCAAGCAAGCTGAAGTAACGACCGATGATTTCTTGCAGCAGCGCTCACAACTCATCCTCAAACGCATGGCCGAACGCACACCTGCGTTTGCCGTCTTCGCCAAACAGCGCCACAGCTGGAAGGCGTTCTCCCTTGCCCTTCCCATTATCGCGCTGCTGCTTGGCGCCGGCCTTGACCGCATCACCGATCCGCACCGCGTCGACCTGCTGTCGGCGCCGTTGCTGTTGATCGTCGCGTGGAATTTGCTGGTGTATCTATGCATGCTCGCCTGGTTGTTAATGCCTGCGCGCCGGCTGGCCTGGCCGAACTTGCGGCTGACACGCAGGCCTGGCTTGCCGCGTAAATTGCCGAGCGTGCTGTCATCGGCCCTGTTGAGTTTTTCTGCCGAATGGATGCAACTGAGCGCCAAGCTCACCGCCGCGCGACTGAGCCGCACCGCGGCCGCAGGCGGCGCGCGCTGGGTGCATTTGTACGCCGCCACCATGTTGTTGCTGGTTGTGCTGCCGCGTCTGCTGTTGGCTGCGCTCGGCAACTGGCGGGCAGCGCGATGGGGGCAGCGTTTTCCGCTGGATCTGGAGCAGCCATATTTTCGCAAACTCGGCGGAAGTTTCGGCATCGCTGCGGGCGGCACCCTGCGTGTGCTGCCTTACAGCTTTACCGTTGACGAAACACGCCACAAAAGCCTGGCGCAAATCGCTGTCACGCTGTTCGGCGAGCAAGGCCGCCTGATGCTGCGGCCTCCCATTGCGTACGGTGCGGAACCGCAGTTGATCTTGCGGGATGTGGACCTGAGCGTGGACACCACGGCGGTGCTGTTCAACTTGTCGGCCACGCCGGAGAAAGAAAATCACGGCGTCCTGCTCGACTATCTGGTGGCGTCATCACCGCGCGAGGTCATTGCCTTGCTGGATGAATCAGCCTATCGTGAACGCATGGGCGAACAGGCCGATGCCCGCGCGCGTCTGGCTGAGCGCTGCGCGCTGTGGCAGCAATTTTGCGCCTTCCATCAAGTCAAGACCGAGGTCGTGAACCTGTTGAAGCTCCATGGATAAACGCACAGCCATTCAGCTCGCGCTGATCTCGCACACCAACAACGGCAAGACGACGCTGGCGCGCACTTTGATCGGCAGGGATGTCGGCGAAGTGCGCGATGCCGCGCATGTGACGATCTTCGCCGAATCGCATACGCTGCTCGAGACGCCAGAGGGCGATATCTTGCAGCTGTGGGATACGCCTGGCTTCGGCGACTCGGTGCGCCTGCTGAAGCGGCTGGGGCAATCGGCTAATCCGATCGGCTGGTTTCTGCGCGAAGTCATCGACCGTCATCGCGACCGCCCGTTCTGGCTGAGCCAGCAAGCGCTGCGGGCCGCCAAGGATGCGGCCGATGTCGTGCTCTATCTGGTGAACTCCGCCGAGCCGCCCGAAGACGCCGGCTACCTGCCTGCGGAAATGCAGATCCTGGCATGGCTGGGCAAGCCGGTGCTGGTGCTGCTCAATCAGATGGGGCCGCCGCGCCCGGCGGCGCAGGAGCAAGCGGAGCAGGCCCGGTGGCGCGATTGTCTGCGCCAGTGTCCGGCGGTGCGCGACGTGTTGGCGCTTGATGCGTTCGCGCGCTGCTGGATCCATGAAAGGGTGTTCTACGAGGCGGTCGGCAAGCAACTGAGTGAGCTGATGCAAGCGGCGTATGTGCGCCTGCTCGGTGTTTGGGAGGCAAGCAATGCACAGCGCTATGACCAGGCCATGCAATCGCTGGCCAAGCAGCTGGCGCTGGCCGCGCAGGATAGCGAGGTCATCGAAACCGAAGTCGGGAGCGTGCTCAAGTCCGCGCTGAAAGTGGTCGGCATCGGAAAGAATGCGGAGCAACAACGCCAGGACCGTGCCATGGCTGCCCTCGTCACGCGCCTGAACCAGGCGACTGCGGAGATGACGCGCGCGCTGCTGATCCTGCATCAGCTTGATCCTGCCGAAGCCGTCAAGATCAACGCCAGGGTGCGCGACAATTTCTCAGTGCGGGCGCCGATCGACCAGGCGCAGGCTGGCTTGCTGGGCGCGATGATTTCCGGCGCCGCGACCGGCCTGTCGGCCGACCTGCTGTCTGGCGGCCTGAGTCTGGGTGGCGGCGCACTGCTCGGCGGCGTGGTGGGCGCACTGACCTTTGCCGGCGCGGCCTGGGGATTCAATTCCAGCACCGATCGCCAGCAGGCGACCATGCAATTTACCGACGCCTTCATGCGCACGCTGGTGGTGGCCGGTGTATTGCGCTATCTGGCGGTCGCGCACTTCGGTCGCGGCCGTGGTGATTTTATCGAAGGCGAGTCGCCGGCGTTCTGGCAGAGCGAGGTGGAGCAGATGGTTGCGCGTCACGATGCGGAACTACGGGCGCTGTGGCGGATCGTGCGCGCTGACAATGCGGCCGGACCAGCCATCTGCCTGATCCAGCCGCTTGTTCAGCGCATCGCATCAGCCACGCTGGCGCGGCTGTATCCAGGCATGCAGCGTTAAGCGCTTCAGAACTGGTAGCGGGCGCCGAAAGTATAGATCGAAACTTCGCTCTTGCTCAGGTAGGTGCCTTCCAAGCTCAGCGAGAAGTTGCGGTTGATTGCGTAGCGCACACCGACGCCGACCACTGCATCAGTGTCGGTGCGGTCGCTCATCGTGCTGCGGTTCGCTTTCATGGTGGTGCGGCCCACGCCGGCACGGCCCGACAGACTGAAACTGTCGTTCAGAGGTATGCTGCCGATGGCGGCAATGCCGGAATGCTGGTCGGGGTAGTAACCGGGTGCCGACAGCGCCGCCACCAGAGGGATGAAGCTCAGGCTGCGGGTATAGACTTCGAAGCCGAAGTTCGGTGTGTACTGGTAGCCCAGTCCGGCGCCGAAGGAAATGTCGTCACCGTTGGCGGCGTACTTGGAAGAGACCGAAGTCCGGCCGCCGATGACTTCGGCATAAACGCCCGGTTCGAAGCCAGGTCTGGCGAAGGCCGGCGCAGTCGCCGACAGCAGCGTGGCGAGCGCCGCGGCGCTGATAATGGTATGTCGCATATTGCTCCTGATATGAAGTGGTACTACCGGGGCGGAGTTGACTAATTTTTAATTCCGCCAGTAAGCGAATAGTACCCACAACTTATTTTTAAAGCAATCTTGCCGGCTCCGCCGGCTGAACGGCCAGCAGACGGCGCATGGCGCTGGCTTCTTCGCCCGGACTGCGGCCGAAGAAGCGCTTGAATTCCCGGCTGAATTGCGAGGGGCTTTCGTAGCCGACCTGGGCCGAGGCAGATTGCGCCGTCATGTCGCTGCGCGCCATCAGCAGCCGCGCCTGGTGCAGGCGGGCAGACTTCAGGTACTGGATCGGCGAGCAGTGCGTAACCGACTTGAAATGCACATGGAAAGCCGGCACGCTCATATTCGCTTCGGCGGCCAGCATGCCGACGTCGATGTCGGCCGCATAATCGGCATGGATGCGGCGCAGCGCCTTCGCGATCCGGCCGAACTGGCCCTGGTTGGTCAGCGCCGCACGCATGGCGGCGCCCTGTTCCCCCATCAGCACGCGGTAGCAGATTTCGCGCACGATTGCCGGGCCGAGCACGCGCGCTTCCAGCGGGGAGCTCAAGGCTTCGAGCAGGCGCAGCACGGTTTCGCTCAGGCGCTCATCCATGCGGGTGGTCATCATGCCCTTGGGCATGGCCGGCACTTCGTTGTCGGTCTGATCGATAGCAAACATCAGGTCCGCAAGGGTGGTGCGGTCGACCCGGATCGACAGGCCCAGGAATGGTTCCTCCGGTGTGGCGTCGGTGGTGCTGGTGAAGGGCATGGGCACGGCCACTACCAGGTAATGCTCGGCGTCGAACTGGAGCACGTCGCCGCCAAAGTAGGCGCGCTTGCGCCCCTGGAGCACGATCGCTATGCAGGGGTCCGACATGGCCGGGGTTTTGGTCGAGCTGCAATTCGAGCGGGTCAGGCGGACGTCGTCGAGCGCCGATAAGGTATAGCCCTCGTTGCGCGCTAACTGTTGATGCAGTGCGATCATGCGTTCCACGTCCAGGTCCTCTCAAATGCTGTCATGAATAGGAATGATCCATGATTCCAGGGTTCATCGCCACTATGCACACACCGATCTATAGGATTAGGCAATAAGTGCATAGTCGTGTGCATTCGCAGCATGGGCCTGATTCCGTAAGATGCAGTCTGGTGTTACTGCCATCGAAAGGACTGCGTCATGACTGCTACTGTACAAACAATTCGTAAGGTTATCCTGATTGCCGGCGCCAGCCGGGGCTGCGGTCCGTCGACAGCCCGCCAGTTGGCGGGCGAAGGACATCATGTGGTCCTGGGCGCGCGACGCTCCAGCAAGCTGCACGCGCTGGTCTCGGAGATCCGCAGGGCTGGCGGTTCAGCTGAATGGTATGCGCTGGATGTATCGCAGCCGGAAGAGATGCGCGAGTTTCTGGCGTTTGCCGAGGACGTACATAAGCGCGTTGATATTGTCATTAATAATGTTTGACAGAATTACTACACCCTTGCTATAGTTCGCCCCCTTGCAGAACAAGGCATTCAAATGCCGAGTTAAGTAAGGAAAATAAGAGCTTGACGAGATAGACGAAACGCTTCATACTCTTGCCTCTTCGCTGATGAACACAACGCTTCTTCAGCAAGCAG
>NZ_JBWKQE010000049.1:0-10499 GCF_059418605.1 Duganella sp. GW821-FHT07G03 | reverse complement strand
GGTGATACACAATGACAAGCCTTTCGATCCCAATTACTTATCGAAAGGGCTTGCCATTCAAGACGGTATCTGACCCCCGTGGTGTTATTTGAGACCTTCGATCAGGTCGATGTACTGTTGTTTGGCTTCGTCCAGCGAGGTGCCTTGCAGCGCGGCCCAGGCGTCGAACTTGGCGCGGCCGACGAAGTCGGTCATGCCGGGGCGGTCGCCGCTGGCGTCGCCCGCCGAACCTTGCTTGAACAGCGCGTAGATCTTCAGCAGCGTCATGTTGTCCGGACGCTCAGGCAGGTTCTTCGAATCCAGCTGGGCTTGCGCGAACTGCTCTTCTAAACTCATCACTTCTCCTCGGGTAGGTAGGGGGTGCCGCCATCATACCCGCAGCCGCCGCCAAAACCGCTAGAGGGTCTCCTCAAAAACAGAACGGCGGACAGGCCGGTCCGTAGACCTGGCATGTACCGCCGTTTCCGGTGCCCTGGCGGGCACTGGCACCGCGACGCGAACGCCGCGTGCCGGAGCGCCTGCTTACTTCTTCTTCGTCGGGTTGACAGCCGACTTCAGGGTCGCGCCAGCCGAGAATTTTGGAGTTTTCGACGCTGCGATCTTGATCGCTTCGCCGGTTGCAGGATTGCGGCCTTTACGGGCAGCGCGTTTCGCTACGGAGAAGGTGCCGAAGCCGGTGATGCCTACCGTGTCGCCTTTTTTCAGACGCTCGGTGATGATGGCGATCAGAGTATTCACTGCACCGTTGGCGGCAGCAGCGGACACTTCAGTGCGTTTCGCAAATTCTGCAATCAATTCGCCTTTTTTCATTACTACCTCCTTGGTTATTAGAGCGCGCAGATTAGCATAAATATTGTCAAATGTAATGGTTTCTGTACGAAGTAGCCCTTACAGTAGCTGCCGCGCCACGCTGCACTGCAATAAAACCCCCGTGTTTACAGGCGCTACGCGGCGCGCGCGGCCCCGCATCGCGCTGCAAAAAGGTTTATGATGGGACGATCCGGGACAGGAATCATGACCTTTTCAGACGAGACTTTGATTGCATATGCCGACGGCGAATTGGACGACGCCCTGCGTCTCGCCGTCGAGTCCGCCATGCGCCGCGACAGCAGCATCGCCCGCCGCGTGGCCCGCCTGCGCGCCGCGCGCGACGAGGTGTATGCCGAGCAGGCGCCGTCCGGCGTCGAGCTGGGTTCCCATCCGCGCCACGCCAAGGTGGTGCAGCTGGCGGCGGTGCGCGCGCAGCGCGCCGCGCAGCAGCAGGCCGCGCGCAAGGCGGCCAGGCATCAATGGGGCTGGCTGGAATGGAGCGCGCTGGCGCTGGTTATGGTGCTGGGCCTGGCGGCCGGCAAATTCGGCCTGGCGCGCTGGCAGCCGGGCTGGTTCAGCGAACCGGCCGCGGCGCCGACCACCGTCGCCAGCCGCAACGGCATGCTGGTCGCGCAGGGCCGCCTGGCCAACGCGCTGAGCCAGCAGATGGGCGGCGCCGCGCCATCGGAGGGCGAGGTGCGGGTGGGGTTGAGTTTTCTGTCGAACGAGGGCGGGTACTGCCGCAGCTTTACGCTGGTGGGCCTGAGCCAGGATCTGGTGGGGATCGCCTGCCGCGTCAGCGACGAGTGGCGCATCCCGGTGCTGGTGCAGAATGCGCGGCCGCTGCCGGCCCCGGGCGCTTACGGCCTGGGCGGCAGCGACATGCCGACGGCGCTGCTGGAAGCGATCGACCAGCGCATCGTCGGCGGCATGCTCGACACGCGAGCGGAGCTGGAAGCGCTGCGCCGCAACTGGCAGCGCTAGCGAACGTCGTTAAACGCCCAGCAGTTCCACATCAAAAATCAGCGTGGCGTTGGGCGGGATCGCGCCGCCGGCGCCGCGCGAGCCGTAGCCCAGTTCGGCAGGGATGATCAGCTGGCGCAGGCCGCCGATCTTCATGCCTTGCACGCCTTCATCCCAACCGCGGATGACCATGCCGGCGCCCAGGGCGAACTCGAATGGATCGTTGCGGTCTTTGCTGGAGTCGAATTTGGCGCCCTTGGTGCCGTCGTCGTTGCGCAGCCAGCCGGTGTAGTGCACGGTGACGTTCTGGCCGGCTTTGGCGACTGCGCCTTCGCCTTCGGTCAGTTCGATGTATTGCAGGCCGGAGTCGGTGGTGATCGTGGTCATGATTTTCCTTCTATGGATACGTTAAAGACAGCCCTGAATTGTAGCAGGGCGCCCGCGGCAAGGAATAATTGCGGCTTTTGCCTCGTCCCGGCGCAGTTTGCACGTAAAATAAACGTTTTGCTCTTTCAAGCGATTTTTACATGCTCCGTAGTTTCCGCCGTATCGTGTTTTCCTGTGTCTGCGCCGTCACTGCCATCAGCAGCGCGCAGGCCAACGTAGTGGTTGTACTGAACTCGCGCGACGCCACTGTGCAGCTGCTGGACCAGGACACTTACAAAGACCTGTCCACCATCCCGGTCGGCAAAGAGCCGCACCACCTGATGTCGACCCCGGATAACAAATCCCTGATCGTGGCCAGCTCGGTGGGCAACGAACTGATCTTCCTCGACCCGAAAAGCGGCCAGGTCCAGCGCACCATCAAGGACATCCTCGACCCCTACCAGATCGGCTTCTCGCCGGACCAGAAGTGGTTCGTGTCGAACTCGCTGCGCCTGGACCGCGTCGACCTCTACAAATACGACGGCGCCAACCTGACCCTGGCCAAGCGCATCCCGCTGGCCAAGCTGCCCAGCCACATGGCCTTCAACGCCGCCAGCAATATGGTGTTCATCACCCAGCAGGGCAGCGACCAGGTCAGCGCCATCGACCTCTCCACGCAGACGCTGAAGTGGACCATGTCGGTCGGCAAGCTGCCGGCCGGTATCGCCATGACGCCCGACGACAAGTATCTGCTGGTCGGCATCATGGGCAGCGACTACGTCGAAGTGATCGACTGGAAAACCCAGAAGACCGTCAAGCGCATCAAGGCCGGCCAGGGCGCGCACAACTTCCGCTCGGCCGGCGACGGCCGTTACACCTATGTGTCGAACCGGGTGTCGAACTCGATTAACATCATCGACCAGAAGACGCTGGAAAACGTCGGCCAGATCAATGTTCCCGGCGGCCCGGACTGCATGGAGATCACCGCCGACGGCAAGACCATGTGGGTCACGCTACGCTGGATCAAGAAAGTGGCCGTGATCGACGTCGCCAGCCGCAAGGTGACCAAGCTGATCCCGGTGGGACGCTCGCCGCACGGCGTGTTCTTCTTCAACTCCGCCCAGCGCATGTAATGAACGCCGCCGCCGCCCTGACTTTGCTGGCGCTGGCGGCTACGCCGGCGGCGCAGGCCGCCGACAGCGCCACGACGGCCCACGCGAGCAATAGCGACGCGCGCGAGCTCAACGACGCCGCCCGCGCCGCCAACGCCCATGCCCGCAGCCTCAACGGCCCGGCGCGGCGCGCGGCGGAAGCCAAGGCGGCCGGCATCGCCGCCGCGGCAGCGGCCGCGGCAAGCACGCCCGCGCCAGCGGCCACGACCACCCCGGCGGCTTCGGCGGTGGCCATGGCGTCGGCCGCGGCCGGCGCCGGCGCCAAGCCGCAAGCGGCCCTGCTGCGCCACAGCGCCTGCAAGGGCACCATCTACCTGACCTTCGACACCGGCAGCCAGGCCCAGGCCGCGCTGATCGCCGACACGCTCAATCGCCACCAGATCAAGGCCACCTTCTTCCTGGCCAACGAGAAAACCATCAACGGCGACTACTCGCTGGACCGGTCGTGGTCGGCCTACTGGAAGGCCCGCGTGGCCGAAGGGCATGCGATCGGTTCGCACACCTTCGACCATGACGTGCTGGTCAAGGACGGCGCCGGCGGCGCCATCCAGGTCAAGCCCGGCTTCGGCGCGCATGCCGGCAAGCTGCTGTCGCTGACGCCGGCGCAGTATTGCGAGGAAATCAAACGGGTCGACCAGCGCTTCGTCGAACTGACCGGCAAGCACCTCGATCCGATCTGGCGCGCGCCGGCCGGCCACACGACGCCGCGCTCGCTGGCGGCGGCGCAGGCCTGCGGCTACGCGCACGTGGGCTGGGCGCCGGCCGGCTTCTCAGGCGATGAGCTCTCCAGCACGGCCTACCCGAATCCGGTATTGTTGCAGAAGTCCCTGCGCGACTTGCAGGACGGCGATATCTTCCTCGCCCACATGGGCATCTGGTCGCGCAAGGATGCGTGGGCGCCGGCCAACCTGGAGCCGCTGATCAGCGGCCTGGAGCAGAAGGGCTATTGCTTCGCCACGCTGCGCGAGCATCCCGACTATCTTTCACAGTTCAACAAGCATAAATGATGCAATTATTTTCCGACTGGCTGGGCGCGGCCCAAGGCTGGTTGTTCGAGACGGTGATACAGCCGCTGGTGTTCCAGCTCGGCTTCGGCGAATTCATCGAGGAAGCGTTCGAGGGCACCGAGTGGCTGCTGATCGGCGTGCTGGAGCTGTCGCTGCTGTTCCTGGTGCTGCGTCCGCTGGAGGCGAAGATCCCGGTGCACCAGTTCACCGATCCGCGCGCCCGCCGCACCGATTTCCTCTACACCGTGCTGCACCGCATCGGCCTGTTCTCGGTGCTGATCTTCTTCACGCTCGATCCGCTGATGGACAGCGTGGCGGCGATGTTGCGCTTCGAGAGTTTCCAGCCGCTCAACCTGGAATCGCTGTGGCCGGCCCAGTGGCCGCCCCTGGGTCCGCTGGGCAGCTTCCTGGTCTACTTCGTGGTGCTGGACTTCTTCGATTACTGGTACCACCGCGCCTCGCACCAGTTCAACTGGTGGTGGGGCTTGCACGGCCTGCACCACAGCCAGCAGAACATGAACCTGTGGAGCGACAACCGCAACCACCTGCTCGACGACCTGCTGCGCGACGTCTACATGGGCGTGATCGCGCTGTGCATCGGCGTCGAGCCGGCGCAGTACGTGATGCTGGTGTCGGTGTCGCGCATTCTGCAAAGCCTGCAGCACGCCAATGTGCGCATCCACTTTGGCCGCGTCGGCGAATGGCTGCTGGTGTCGCCGCGCTACCATCGCATGCACCACGCGATCGGCGTCGGCCATGAATCGCGCGGCAAGGGCACGCTGGGCGGCTGCAATTTCGCCGTGCTGCTGCCGGTCTGGGATATCATTTTCCGCACCGCCAATTTCACGCCGGAGTACGTCGCCACCGGCATCCGCGACCAGCTGCCGCGGACCGACCCACAGGGCGTGGTCAGGCCGGGCCGCGAATACGGCAAGGGCTTCTGGGCGCAGCAATGGCTGGGCCTCAAACGCATGGTTGAATACGCACGCAAGGATGTGGTCTGATGACGAATGTAATCCGTTCCTGGGGCCGCGCCTTCCTGTCGCAATGGCACGGCAAGATGTTGGCGATGAGCCTGGCGCCTTTCCTGCTGGCGGTCGGCGTGTGGGCCGTGGCGCTGTACTTCTGCCTGCAACCGCTGATCGATTACGTGCATGCGCAATTCGCCGAGCACAATCTGTTCGCGCCGGCCGGCAACCTGCTCACGTCGCTGGGCCTGGCGGTCCTGAAAACCGTGATGCCGCCGCTGATCGCCATGCTGCTGTTGCTGCCGCTGATGATACTGACCGCGCTGATCTTCATCGGCGTGATCGCCATGCCGCTGATCGGCCGCCACGTCGGCCTGCGCCACTATCCGCAGCTGGAGCAGCGCAAGGGCGGCAGCCTGGTCGGCAGCGCCGTCACCGCGCTGGGCGGCATGGCGATCTTCATCGGCCTGTGGATTGTGACCTTGCCGCTGTACTTTTTCCCGCCGCTGGCCATCCTCGTGCAGGCGCTGCTGTGGGGCTGGCTGACCTGCCGCGTGATGGTGTACGACGCGCTGGCCGACTACGCCACGCCCGAGGAACGCCGCCAGATCCTGGCCGAACACCGCTGGCGTTTGCTGGCGATTGGCGTGATCTCCGGCGCGGCCGGCGCCTTGCCGGGAGCGATCTGGCTCGGTGGCACGGTGCTGGCGGTGGTGTTCTTCCCCTTCCTGGCGGCGGCGTCGATCTGGCTGTACGTGCTGATTTTTATCTTCACCGGCTTGTGGTTTGCGTATTATTGTCTCGATGCGCTGGCGCGCCTGCGCGCCCAGGCCGCCGCTCCGGCGGACATCACCCTTTAAAGAAAGCAGATAACCATGGCCATCGGTCTCATCATCATCGGCGACGAAATCCTGTCCGGCAGGCGCGTCGACCAGCATTTCCCCAAGGTCGTGCAGATGCTGGCGGCGCGCGGCCTGCAGCTGAACTGGGCCGAGATCCTGGCCGACGACCCGGAGCGCATCACCGCCACGCTCAAGCGCACCTTCGCCAGCGACGACCTCGTGTTCTGCTGCGGCGGCATCGGCGCCACGCCGGACGACCACACCCGCCTGGCCGCCGCCAACGCGCTGGGCCTGCCGCTGGTCATGCACGAGCAGGGCAAGCTCAACATCCAGCAGCGCATCCTGCAAATGGGGCAGGACGCCGGCCAGGACGTGGACCTGAACTCCGCCGAAAACCTGCACCGCCTGAAGATGGCCGAGTTCGCGCAAGGCGCGGCGCTGATTCCTAACCCGTACAACAACATTGCCGGTTTCTCTTTGCACAAGCATTACTTCGTGCCGGGCTTCCCGGTGATGGCGTGGCCGATGATCGAGTGGGTGCTGGACAACCACTACGCCGACCTGTTCAACCGCGAGCCGCGCCTGGAACAATCCGTGCTGGTGTACGAGGCGGCCGAATCGGCGCTGACGCCGCTGATGGTGGCGATCGAAGCGCAGTTCCCGAGGGTGAAGGTATTCAGCCTGCCGAGCGTGGGCGATGCGCACACGCGCCGCCATATCGAACTGGGTGTCAAAGGCGAAGCGGTCCAGACAGCCACAGCGTTTATTCAATTGTGCTCGGAACTCAAGCAGCTCAATGTAGAGTTCAACAACACTTAGTGTCACACTGTTATCAGATGGGCCTGGACGGCGTTCTTTCCTCGGGGAGAGCGCCGTTGTTTTTTTGCGAAAAACAAACGGCGCAGTAAAATTATTCTGCGTCCGCGCCGGTTCGCACCCCTCTGATGTGGTGCAATGGAAGCTCGCAAGTCCTAGTAAGTTTTACTGAAACAGCTGACCGGTTTGAATCATATGTTAAGCAATCGTCGTTTCCGCCGGCCCCGTCTTGTTGTGCGCGCAGTGCGCAAATTGCGCGCAGGCGCAGCAGCATTAGGCTATCGCCGTTCCCGGCACCTGCGTGTCGTGCCGCCGCCCACTCCCGAGCAAACCGAAGCGCATCTGGCTCAGGCCCAGATGGACGCGCCGCCGCCCACCACACCGCCGAAAAGCAAGCGCTCGCGCAACGCTTTCCTGCTGGTGCTGCTGGTCGGCCTGTCGTTCGCGGTCTACTGGGGCATCCAGGAAACCCGCACCTCCAGCATGCAGGCGCGCATCTTCACCGACCTGGTCGGCAAGATGACCTACAAGATGGAGCCGGGCGCCAGCAAGGCGATCCGCTTCCCGAAGGACAGCCCGTATGACGAGCGGCTCGGCTACGCCGGCCTGCCGGACTACCTGGGCAAGTTGAGCGCGCGCGACTACCAGGTCAGCGCGCAGGTGCGCATCTCGCCCAAGATGGCCGAGCTGGCCGACATGGGCGTGTTCGCCACTTACCGCGAAAAGACCAAGACCGGCCTGACGATCTACGATTGCCGCGCGCAGCAGCTGTTTGCCGCCAGCTATCCGGAGCGCATCTACAACAAGTTCGAGCAGGCGCCGATGGCGCTGATCAACAGCCTGCTGTTCATCGAAAACCGCGAGCTGCTCGACACCAAGTACCCGACCCGCAATCCCGCCGTCGAGTGGGACCGGCTGGGCAAGGCCGTGATTGAAAAAAGCGTGACCTCGGTCGCCGGCGGCCATCGCGCGGCGGGCGGCAGCACGCTGGCCACGCAGATCGAAAAATACCGCCACTCGCCGGAGGGCCGCACCGGTTCGATGAAGGACAAGCTGCAGCAGATGGTCTCGGCCAGCCTGCGTTCCTACCAGGACGGGCCGGACACCACCAAGGCGCGCCGCCGCATCGTGATCGACTACCTGAACACGGTGCCGCTGTCGGCCAAGCCCGGCTACGGCGAAGTGAACGGCATCGGCGACGGCATGTGGGTGTGGTACGGCCGCAGCTTCCCGGACTTCAACCGCCTGCTGGGCGGCAATCTCGACAACCCGGATGCGGAAACCGCGCTGACCTTCAAGGAAGCGTTGAGCCTGATGATCGCGCAACGCCGTCCGAGCTACTACCTGGGCAACGGCGCGGCCGACCTGGAAGTGCTGGCCAACAGCCACCTGCGCATCCTGGCGCAAGACGGCGTGATCACGCCGGCCATGCGCGACATGGCCTTGCAGCAGAAACTGCATCCGGCCACCGGCAATGGCCTGGAGTCGGCGCCGGCGATGACGTTTGTGTCGCGCAAGGCATCGAACGCGATCCGCAACCACCTGGCCAACCTGCTGGGCGACAACCGCATGTACAACCTGGACCGCCTGGACCTGAGCGTGGTCAGCACGCTGGACGCGCAGGCCCAGACGGCCGTCACGCAAGTGCTGCGCGACCTGCGCGATCCGGAAAAGGCCAAGGCCGCCGGCCTGACCGGCAAGGGTATGCTGGGCAACGGCGATCCGGCCAACGTGGTGTACAGCTTCACCTTGCTGGAGAAGGGCGAGCAGAACAATCTGCTGCGTTTGCAGACGGATAACTTCGACCAGCCGCTGGACATCAACGAGGGCGCCAAGCTGGACCTGGGCTCGACCGCCAAGCTGCGCACGCTGGTCACCTACCTCGACATCGTCGACATGCTGCACAAGAAGTACGGCGGCATGGACGCGGCCGCGCTGGGCAAGGTGACGGTCGATCCGCAGGACAAGCTGTCGCAATGGGCGCTGGACTACTTCAAGGCGCTGCCTTTGGAGAAGGGCGGGCGCGAGCTGACGCCGATGCTGAACGCGGCCATGGAGCGCAAGTATTCGGGCAATCCGGGCGAGGGCTTCTTCACCGGCGGCGGCCTGCACCACTTCGGCAACTTCTCGAAGGAAGACAACGGCAAGATCCTGACCGTGACCGAGGCGCTGCGCCATTCGACCAACCTGGTGTTCGTGCGCCTGATGCGCGACGTCGCCAAGTACTACATGTTCCAGACGCCGGGTTCGTCGGCGTCGCTGCTGGCCGACTCGGACGATCCGCGCCGCGCGCAATACCTGGCACGCTTCGCGGACAAGGAAGGCAAGGAGTTCCTGGGGCGCTTCTACGCCAAGTACAAGGGCAAGCCGGAGTCCGAGCTGGACAAGATCCTGCTGGCGAATATCCGCAGCACGCCGGTGCGGCTGGCGGTGATCCATCGCACCGTCTATCCGACCGCCAGCCTGCCGCAGTTTGCCGCCTTCCTGAAGGACAACCTGCCGTCGCAGAACGAGGTGCCGGAAGAGCGCGTGGCCAAGCTGTACGACCAGTACGCGATCGACAAGTGGTCGCTGGCCGATCGCGGCTACCTGGCCAGCGTGCACCCGCTGGAATTGTGGATGGCGGCCTATATGCGCTTGCATGCGGGCGCGACGCTGTCGCAGATGACGGCGGCCAGCGAGAAGGAGCGGCAGGAGGTCTACCAGTGGCTGTTCAAGACCCACCACAAGCACGCGCAGGACAAGCGCATCGTCGGCCTGATCGAGGTGGAAGGCTTCATGGAAATCCACAAGCAATGGAAGAAGATGGGCTATCCGTTCGAATCGCTGGTGCCGTCGTATGCGACCACGCTGGGCGCATCGGCCGACCGTCCGGCGGCGCTGGCGGAGATGATGGGGATTATCGTCAACGGCGGCGTGCGCAAGAGCAGCCAGCGTATCAGTTCGCTGCACTTCGCCGAGGGCACACCGTATGAGACCGTGGTCACCAAGGGCAAGCCGACCGCCAACGAGCAGGTGTTGTCGCCGGAGGTGGCGCGGGTGGTGGCCGATGCGATCCGCGGCGTGGTGTCGGACGGCACCGCCAAGCGGGCGCGCATGGCCTTCGTCGGTTCGGACGGCAAGGTGATCCCGGTCGGCGGCAAGACCGGCACCGGCGACCAGCGCTTCGATGTGTACGGCGGCGGCGGACGGTTGATCGAGTCGCGCTATGTGAACCGTTCGGCGACGTTTGTGTTCAACATCGGCGAGCGTTTCTTTGGTTCGATGACGGCCTACGTGCACGGACCGGCATCGAAGAACTACGACTTCACCAGCGCGCTGCCGGTGCAGCTGCTGGTGGTGCTGGCGCCCAACCTGATGCCGCTGATCGAGCCGCATCCTATCGTCAAGCCGGGGCCGACGCCGCCGGTGATCGTCAAGACCGGCGGCAACGCCACGGCGGCGGTGACGCCGCCGCTGCAGGCCTGCGGCGGCTAAAAAGGGAAAAGCGGGGTCCTGTCTCTTCTCCACATCTCCGAGCCCACGAGACTTAGGCTCAAATCTGGGGGGGGGGGG
>NZ_JBWKQE010000048.1:0-11604 GCF_059418605.1 Duganella sp. GW821-FHT07G03 | reverse complement strand
AGAAAGTTAACAGCTTCCTCAAATGTTTACAAGAAATTTGAGGGGAAGGTTCAGGGTCAAGTCTGACATTCGGACACAAGTTCAGCCGTATGCAAGGGTTATAGCTCAGCCCGTGTCCGAATGTCAGACTTGACCCCAGTGGTTCGGCGAGCGGGCTGCGGTTCCGCGTGCAGCCATACCGACCACGCCACGCCGGCAATCAGCAGCACGATGGCCATCACCTCCAGCAGGCGCGGGGCTTGATGCTGATAGAGGTAGCCATACAACATGGCGAACAGGATTTCGAACAGCAGCAGTTGCCCGGACAAGGTCACCGGTACGCGGCGGCAGGCCATATTCCATAGCTGGTTGCCGATCACCGAGGCGCCGGCGGCCACCAGCGTGGTCAGGCCCCAGAAACGCAACCAGTCGCGGGGCGGCGCTGTGGCTTGCTCCGCGCCATTGATGCAAAACATCGCCAACCCCATCGCCAGTGCCACCAGTCCGCTGGCGATGCCGAACAGGCCGGACCAGTCGCCGCTGCTGAAACGCGGGTTGCGCTTCAGGAAGCGCGTGTTGTCGACGGCATACCAGGTCCAGCTGAGCAGCGCGCCAACGGCGCACAACATGCCGGTCGCCACGGTCGGCCATGCGGCATGGCCAGGCGGGCTGGCGAAGACTTCGACGTTGATGCACACCATGCCCACCGCCACCAGCGCCAGCGGCCAGGCCAGCACGCGCAGCGGCAGCGAGCCGTGGTCGCGCTGGCCCAGCATGGAAATCGTCAAAGGCAGCAGGCCGATGATCAAGGAAGCGGCCGACACGCCGGCCAGTTGCACGCCGCACGACAGCAGCAGGTAGTAGACGACGTTGCCGGCCAAGGCGTAGCGCAGCAGTATCCAATAGTCGGCGCGCGTCAGCCGGCGCAACAGGCCGCCGAGGCGCGGCGCCAGCAGCGCCAGCGAAATCAACGCGTAGGCCACGTAGCGTCCGAACATCAGCTCGAACGGGGAGAACTCCGCCAGCCACTTCGGCAGCACAAACACCATGCCCCACATCGAGCCGGCCGCCAGGCCGCACAACACGCCATACCACATACCGCCTCCTGTCATTGAAGCGGTCATTGTCGGCGCGGGCCGGGGCTCAGGGATTGTGCGTGGCTGTCAGGTTTTTGTCTGGTTCTGCCGTTCGCGCTTGCGGTAGGCCAGCGGCGTGACATCCATCGCACGCCGCATCGCATGCGTCAACGCGCTCTGGTCGGCGTAACCGGCCAGCGTCGCTAGCCGGGCGATGGGCAGCTCGGTTTGCGCCAGTTGGCGGCAGGCCCAGCGCAGGCGCATCTCGGTCAGCCAGGCCAGCGGTGTGGTTTGCAGCTCGTCGCGGAAGGCGCGGTGCAGGCTGCTCACACTCATGTGCGCGGCCTTGGCCATGGTCCCGGTATTCCACGGCTGGCCGGGGTGGGCTTCGATCTGGCCCAGCGCGGCCAGCAGGCGCGAGGCTGGGCGGATTTCCTGCTGTGCCAGCGTTTCCAGCAGCAGCGGCATCCAGTGGCTCAGCGTCGCCTCGCTGGCGCCGGACTGGGCGCGCAACAGGCCGATAAAGTCGATCAGCTTGGCGGCCGGCGCGCTGATGGGAGCATATGGCCGTTCGGACAGTTTGGCGGCGGTGGCCTGCGGCACGGCGGCCAGGTCGAAATCCAGGATCAGCGATTGGTTCGGCCCGCTGGCCGACGCCGCGTGCACCAGGCCAGGTTCGACGAACGCGGCGCGCTGCGGATGGACCACGGCGCCGGAACCCTTGATATCCATGAGCACCCTGCCCTTAATCGGCAGCACCAGCTGGGCGAAGCTGTGCACGCCGGACAAGGGTTCGGCGACGTAGCTGCGGAGGTCGAGTTCGGTCGGCATGGTGGCTACAGTGTAGCAGCCTCCACCATCAACGGAAGTACAGCATGCGGGTGAAGAAAGTGTAGTCCGCCTCCATCCACATCAGCAGCGCCAGCACCAGCAGGCACAGCGGCGGCGCCAGCACCACGTAGATCAGCGCCGCGCGCTCCCAGCGCAGATGCATGAACACGGCGACGATCAGCCCGGCCTTGGCCATCATCAACAGCAGGATCAGCGTCCAGCGCAGATAGCTTTCGGCGTGGAAGAAATCAACCAGGTAGGAGAACGTGCTGAGCACGAACAGCAGCAGCCAGACCTTCAGGTACAAGCCGATCGGATGGGTGGTGGCTTCCATGGCGGCCCCTACCAAAGATAAAACAGCGCGAAGATGAATACCCACACGAGGTCGACGAAGTGCCAGTACAGACCGGCGATCTCGACGATGTCGTAGTTGCCGCCGCGCTCGTAGTAGCCGCGCCGCACGCGGCGCGCGACGATGCTCAGGTAGATCACGCCGGCCGTCACATGCAGGCCGTGGAAGCCGGTGATCATGAAGAAGCAGGCGCCGAACTGCGCCGCGCCGTCGGGATTGACCCACGGCCGCACGCCTTCCGCGATCAGCTTGCTCCACTCGAAGGCTTGCATGCTGACGAAGGTCGCACCGAGCGCGGCGGTCAGCAGCATCAGCGCCGAACAGCGGGCGCGCTCGCGACGGTAGGCGTAGTTGACCGCCATCGCCATCGTGCCGCTGCTGGTGATCAGCACAAAGGTCATGATGGCGATCAGTATCAACGGCAGCTTGGTGCCGCCTATCGTCAGCGCAAACACCTCGCTGGGATTGGGCCAGGCCGCCGTGGCAGAGATGCGCACCGACATGTAGCCGGTGAGGAAGCTGCCGAAGATGAAGGTGTCGCTGAGCAGGAAGATCCACATCATCGCCTTGCCCCACGGGACACGGAAGGCGGCGCGGTCGCCCGACCAGTCCGCCACCATGCCCTGCCAGCCCGCTGTGTCGTTGGGTTTGCTCATGGCCCGCCTCCGCAGAGTTGATTCACCAGCGCCGGCGTCACGCCGAACAGCAGGCCGAACATGGCCAGCCACAAGCCCAGCAGGAAGTGCCAGTAGCGCGCACACAGCTGGAGCGTCACGCTGTCGCGCCCGAGGTCGCGGTGCGCCCAGGCGGCCACCACCAATCCACCGAGCACGTGCAGGCCGTGCAAGCCGGTGATCAGGTAGAAGAAACTGTTGGCAGGATTGGCATCGAGCGTCAGATGGGCCGCGTCCATCGTCTGCCACGCCCACAGCTGCGACGCCAGGAAGGCCAGCGAGCTGATACAGGCCGCGGCGTACGCCGTCCGCACCGCCAGCGTGTCATGGCCGCGCGCGGCATGCCAAGCGCGCTGCCAGGCCACGCTGGCGCCTGCCAGCAATGCCGTGCTCAGCCACAGCTGCACGGGAACGAATGGCAGCGGCCGCCAATCAGGCGCCGCCAT
This sequence comes from Duganella sp. GW821-FHT07G03, assembly GCF_059418605.1. Lineage (NCBI taxonomy): Bacteria > Pseudomonadati > Pseudomonadota > Betaproteobacteria > Burkholderiales > Oxalobacteraceae > Duganella > Duganella sp. GW821-FHT07G03. The sequence continues at coordinate 8,246 of NZ_JBWKQE010000048.1, read as the reverse complement.
GCGCATCAGGTAAGCACTGCTGAACAGGAAGAACAGCATGCCGATCACGCCCATGAACACCCACAGGCCGGTGCGCCGCCTGAGCATGTCGGCGCGGTTGCTCACCAGGTAGAGACTGGGATTCATGGCGCCTCCGGTACCGGCACCAACCGCCGGACCGCCGCATCGGCCGGCGGCTGGTCTTGCGACACATAGTCGCTGTCGCCGTCCTGTTGGCCATATTCGTAGGCGCCGCGATACACCACCGGCGTCTTCTCGCCCCAGTTGCCGTGCACCGGCGGCGTCTGCGGCGTGTGCCACTCCAGGCTGGCCGCGCGCCAGGGGTTGCCGCCGGCCTCGCGGCCCCGGAAGGTGCTCCAGCACAGGTTCAAAACGAACAACAATTGCGATACGCCGACAAACAAGGCGACGATGGTGATGAAGGCGTTCAGCGACTGCGCCGATTCCGGGATGAAGGCGTAATGGTCATAGGCGTAGTAGCGTCGCGGCATGCCCAGCAAGCCCAGGTAATGCATCGGGAAGAAAATCAGATAGGTGCCGACGAAGGTGATCCAGAAATGCAGACGCCCCAGCATCACGTCGTACATGCGCCCGCTCACCTTGGGAAACCAGTGATAGAGCCCGCCAAACACCGCCAGCACCGGCGACACGCCCATCACCATGTGGAAATGGGCGACCACAAAATAAGTGTTCGACAGCGGAATATCAACGCTGACATTCCCCAGGAACAGCCCGGTCAGCCCGCCGATGACGAAGGTGCTGATGAAGCCGACGGCAAACAGCATCGGCACGGTCAGGTGTATATCGCCGCGCCACAAGGTCAGCGTCCAGTTGTAGACCTTGAGCGCGGTCGGCACGGCGATGATCAGCGTGGTGGTGGCGAAGAAGAAGCCGAAATACGGATGCATGCCACTCACATACATGTGGTGCGCCCAGACGACAAAACTCAGCGCGCCAATCACCACGATGGCCCACACCATCATCTTGTAGCCGAAGATCTGCTTGCGCGCATGCACGCTGATCAGGTCGGAAATGATGCCGAACGCCGGCAAGGCCACGATGTAGACCTCCGGGTGGCCAAAGAACCAGAACAGGTGCTGGAACAGCAGCGGGCTGCCGCCCTGGTGCGGCAGGTGCTGCCCCATCGACACCACCGCCGGCATGAAGAAACTGGTGCCCAGCGTTTTATCGAGCAGCATCATGACGCCGCTGACAAACAGCGCCGGGAACGCCAGCAGCGCCAGGATGGTCGCGGTGAAGATGCCCCACACCGTCAGCGGCATGCGCATCAAGGTCATGCCCTGCGTGCGCGCCTGCAGCACGGTGGTGACGTAGTTCAAGCCGCCCATGGTGGCGGCGGCGATAAACACCAGCAGCGACACCAGCATCACGATGATGCCCCACTCCGTACCCGGCGTACCCGGCAGTATCGCCTGCGGCGGATACAGCGTCCAGCCGGCGCCGGTCGGCCCGCCGGGCACGAAGAAGCTGGCCGCCAGGATCAGCACGGCCAGCAGGTAGAACCAGTAGCTGAGCATGTTCAGGAAGGGAAACACCATGTCGCGCGCGCCCACCATCAGCGGGATCAGGTAGTTGCCGAAGCCGCCCAGGAACAGCGCCGTCAACAGGTACACCACCATGATCATGCCGTGCATGGTCATGAACTGGTAGTAGCGGCTGGCGTCGATAAAGGCGAACTTGCCGGGAAAGCCCAGCTGCAAGCGCATCAGGTCCGACAGCACCAGCCCCACCAGCCCGATCACCAGCGCCGTGATGGTGTACTGGATCGCGATCACTTTGTGGTCCTGGCTCCACACGTAGCGGGTCCAGAAACTGTGAGGATGCTCGCCGCCGTAGCCCATACCCGCCTCCCTATTTGATGGTCTTGATGTAATCGACCAGCTGCGCCACTTCGGTCGGGCTCAGCTGCTGCGCCGGCATGATGGGCTGATAGCCCTTGACGATGCGCGCGGCGGGACTGGTGATCGATTCGCGCAGATATGCCTCGTCCACATGCACGGCGGCGCCGTCGTTCATGGTCTCGGTCTTGCCGAACAGCCCTTTCCACGTCGGCCCCACGCCCGCGTTGCCGTCGACGCTGTGGCAGGCCGCGCAGCCGCGCGACTGCGCCAGCAGGCGTCCCTGCTTGCCCGGTTCCTCGCCGCCGGCCACGGCCGCTGTCGTGGCGGCAAAGGTCGGCTGCGCCGCCAGCCACGCCTGGTAGGCCGGCCCGTCGTCCACCACGACATAGCTGCGCATATTGAAATGGCCGATGCCGCACAGCTGCGCGCACATGACCTCGAACCTGCCGACCCGAGACGGCGTGAACCAGAACGACGTCACCATGCCCGGCACCATGTTCATCCGCGTGCGGAACTCCGGCACATAAAAGTCATGCAGCACGTCCTGCGCGCGCAACAGCACGCGCACCGGCCGCCCAACCGGGATGTGCACCTCCTGCCCTTGCACCAGCAGATCGTCCTGGCCGCCGGGATCGGCCGGATTCATGCCGTAGGGATTGGCGTTGCTGATGAAGCGCATGTCGGTGCTGCCCAGCTTGCCGTCCTTGCCCGGCAGGCGGTAATGCCATTGCCATTGCTGGCCCAGCACCTCGAACACCATGGCGTCGGGCGGCGGATCGATCAGCTTGGCGTACACCGACAAGCCCGGCGCCAGCAGCGCGACGATGGCCACCGTGGTGGCGCCGACCAGCCACCACTCCAGCCGCGTGTTGCCGTGTGTGGCCGCCGCGCGCACGCCGTCCTGGTGCCTGAACGTCACCACCGCATAGGCCACGAACAGGTTGATGACGACAAACGCCACGCCGGTGAAGACAAAGGTCAGCAGCAAGGCGTCGTCCATCTGTTGCCAGTTGGAGGCGATGGGCGTGAGCCACCACGGACTCATATAATGAAATTCCAGGGCGCCAACCACGATCAAGATCAGTATCAGTGCCAACGCCATGGTGCCTTCCAAAAGCTAACGTGGCCTGCTCGGCCGTTCCAGCTTGAGATAAATGAAGGCTGCGGTCATCCCGAAGATGACGTGGGCAATGGCTGTCGGCCAGCCTCGCAGCGCTACGAACCATGTATAGACACCGGCCATGCCGTAAAAGTTCAGCACATACAGCAGAAGTCCGAACGCCGCTCCGGTCGCGAGCGCCAGGGCGACGCTGGAATCGAGGCGGAACGGCGCGATGATGGCGGCCAGCATGACGCCGAACGCCACACCCAGCGCGTAATGCACCAGCAATGCGGCGACCGTCACGCCCAGGCTGTAGCCGCTGGTTTGCAGCACGTCCCAGCTCATCACCAGTGCGGCGATCATGTGCGTGGCCAGCCAGGGATCGGCGGCGTTGGTGATGGCGGACCAGCTGAGTTCGAGCAGCATCAACACGCCGCCGGCACCGAAACCCGCGACCGCTGCGGCGGCCCAGTCCGGCAGGCGCGCCTGCCAACGATGCGATTGCAGATGCAGTTCCATGACGTCCTCCCCGAAAGATTTTTGGAGCTTCAGTCTAGGAGTTTTTTCAGGCCCTGTCAGCCCGCGCGCGATTGGAACGGAGGGAGAACCACAGCAGCAGCGCCAGCACGCCGGCGCCGGCCGCGCTCACGCACACGGTGCTGGCGGCCGCCAGCGCGGCCGGATTGCGCAGGCCCAGCAGGTCGGCGGCGAAGGCCAGCGACACGGTGGCGATCAGCTGCGCCGGATACAGGAAGCGCAGCTGGCGGAAGGCGCGTCCGTCGCCGCGCCGCCAGTAACGCAGCGCGATCGCGAACGCGGGGCCCCACAACACGCCGAGGAACACCAGCGCCGCGAACACGGCAATCAGGATGCGCATATCAAGGACGCTGGGCGCGCACCTTGGTCAACAGCTTGGTGGTCGAGCGGTCGTGCTCGAAGTCGATGGCGATGGCCTGGCCGCCGTAAGCCAGCACGGCCTGGCCTTCCGGGATGGCGTCCATCTGGTAGTCGCCGCCCTTGGCGTAGATTTCCGGCCGCGCCTGCCGCACCACTTCCAGCGCGGTGTCTTCGTCGAAGTCCACCACCAGGCTCACCGCCTCCAGCGCGGCCAGCACGGCCATGCGGTCGGCGCAGTTGTTGAGCGGACGGTCGTCGCCCTTGCCCAGGCGTTTGACGGAGGCGTCGGTATTGGCGGCCACCACCAGCGAGGCGCCCAGCGCGCGCGCCTGCGCCAGGTAGGTCACGTGGCCGCGGTGCAGGATGTCGAACACGCCGTTGGTCAGCACCACCGGCTTGGGCAGCGCGGCGACGCGCGCGGCCAGTTGTTCACGGGTGCAGATCTTGGTTTCAAATTGAGGCATAAGTTCTTCGGTTATTTGGTTTCTTCGTCTTCCGGCTCTTCGTCGATCTGCATGCTGAGCGAATCGGCGGTGCTCGGACTGCTGTCGCCCGGCTCCTTGCGGTCGCCGCGCAGCTTGATCTGCAAGCGCAGGCCGTTGGCCGAGTCGGCGTTGCGGATCGCCTCTTCGTAGGCGATATAGCCCTTATTATAGAGTTCGTACAGCGCCTGGTCGAAAGTGCACATGCCGAGCTCGCGCGATTTGTGCATGATTTCCTTGATTGCCTGGAAATTCCCCTTGAAGATCATCTCGGCGATGGTCGGCGTGTTGAGCAGGATTTCAATCGCCGCCTTGCGGCCCTTGCCGTCCTCGGTGCGCACCAGCCGCTGCGAGACGATGGCGCGCAGGTTGGACGACAGATCCATCAGCAGCTGGTTGCGCCGCTCTTCCGGGAAGAAGTTGATGATGCGGTCCATGGTCTGGTTGGAGTTGTTCGCGTGCAGCGTGCCCAGGCACAGGTGGCCGGTCTCGGCGAACGCGATCGCGTGCTCCATGGTCTCGGTGTCGCGGATCTCGCCGATCAGGATCACGTCCGGCGCCTGGCGCAGCGTGTTCTTCAGCGCGTTGTGCCAGGACAGCGTGTCGACGCCCACCTCGCGGTGCGTGATCAGGCAGCCCTTGTTCTTGTGCACGTACTCGACCGGGTCTTCCACCGTGATGATGTGGCCGGCCGAATTGGCGTTGCGGTAGTCGATCATCGCCGCCAGCGTGGTCGACTTGCCGGAACCGGTGCCGCCCACCACCAGCACCAGCCCGCGCTTGGTCATGATGACTTCCTTCAGCACCTCGGGCAGGTCCAGCTTTTCGAAATTCGGGATTTCCGAGGCGATGGTCCGTATCACCATGGCCACGTTCTGCTGCTGCACGAAGACGTTGACGCGGAAGCGGCAGACGTCCGGCAGGGAGATCGCAAAGTTGCATTCCAGCTCGGCCTCGAACTCGCGCTTCTGCTTGTCGTTCATGATGGACAGCGCCAGCGCGCGGGTCACGCTGCCGGTCAGCTTCTGCTGGCTCAGGGGCTTCATCGCGCCCTGGGACTTCATACTTGGCGGGAAATCGGCGGAAATGAACAAATCCGAACCGCCGGTGTGGTGCATCACCTTGAGCAGCTTGTGCAGATAGGCTTGCGCTTCTTCTGGACCAAATGTGGAGGACATGCTTGCCTTTCGATGGGTAGTACCAACATACACTGCATTATATCGACAGCATTCGCTACAATACCTTTTCTAATTATTGCATCCCAGCATTGCCTGTGTTCAAATACATTTATGACACTGACCGAACTGAAATACATCGTCGCCGTTGCAAGAGCGAAACACTTCGGACATGCGGCCGAAGCCTGTTACGTCGCGCAGCCGACGCTTTCGGTCGCCATCAAGAAACTGGAAGATGAACTGGGCGTGGTCCTGTTTGAACGGGGCGGCGCTGAAATCTCGGTCACCCCGCTGGGCGCGCAAATCGTCGCCCAGGCCGAGCGCGTGCTGGAACAGACCGCCGCCATCAAGGAACTCGCCAAGCAGAACAAGGACCCGCTGGCCGGCCCGCTGCGCCTGGGCGTGATCTACACCATCGGCCCCTACCTGCTGCCGCCGCTGGTCAAGGGCATGATAGCCAAAGTCCCGCAGATGCCGTTCATCCTGCAGGAAAACTTCACCGTGCGCCTGATCGAGATGCTGCGCCAGGGCGAGCTGGACGCCGCCATCATGGCGTTGCCGTTGCCCGAGCACGGCATGGCGATGCAGGCCCTGTACGACGAACCGTTCGTGGTGGCGATGCCGGCCCAGCACCCGTGGACCAAGCGCCGCAGCATACCCGCCGACGACCTGAAAACCGAAAACATGCTGCTGCTTGGTAACGGACACTGCTTCCGCGATCAGGTACTGGAAGTATGTCCCGAGATGGCGCGTTTCTCCGCGCCGGGCAATGGCATGCAGCGCACCTTCGAGGGCTCGTCGCTGGAAACCATTCGTCACATGGTGGCCAGCGGCATCGGCCTGACCGTGCTGCCGCGCGCCTCGGTGCCGGACATGGACACCAAGGAAGGCATGTTGCAATTCCGCCCGTTCGAGGGGCAGCAGCCGTCGCGTCGCGTGGTCATCGTGTGGCGTAAAAGCTTCACCCGCAAGGCCGCCATTGATGCCGTGTGCGAAGTGGTAGCAGCCTGCAACCTGCCGGGCATCACCACCCTCTGCGCCGGCGATTAAAACAGCCACTACGCCGGTCGCGCCAGGATTTGCGATAATCCTGATCTTTCCCTTCAAGCGGCACTATCCATGAACAAGCTGGAGCTCTATTTTCGCCTGGTCAGGCTGGACAAACCGATCGGCACCTTGCTGCTGCTGTGGCCGACGCTGTGCGCGCTGTGGCTGGCGTCCAACGGCAAGCCCAGCCTGACGCTGGTGCTGATCTTCTCGCTCGGCACGCTGCTGATGCGCTCGGCCGGCTGCGCGATGAACGACTACGCCGACCAGGATATCGACAAATTCGTCAAACGCACGGCGCAGCGCCCCATCACCAGCGGCCGCATCAGCGGCAAGGAAGCGCTGGCCATCGCCGGCGCGCTGGCGGTGCTGTCGTTCTGCCTGATCCTGCCGCTGAACGCGCTGACCAGGCAGCTGTCGGTGGCGGCCGTCGTCATCGCCGGCACCTACCCTTACTTCAAGCGCTTCTTCGCGATACCGCAAGCCTACCTGGGCATCGCCTTCGGCTTCGGCATCCCGATGGCGTTTGCCGCGATCCAGGACACGGTGCCGCTGGTGGCGTGGGTGCTGTTGCTCGGTAACGTGTTCTGGGCCGTGGCCTACGACACCGAGTACGCGATGGTCGACCGCGACGACGACCTGAAGATCGGCATCAAGACCTCGGCCATCACCTTCGGCCGCTACGACGTGGCGGCGGTGATGCTGTGCTACGCCGTGCACCTGGGCCTGCTGCTGGCCTGCGGCTGGCAGTTGGGCATGGGCGTCTGGTTCGCCGGCGGCGTGGCGGTGGCGGCGGGCATCGCCTGCTATCACTACACGCTGATCCGCGGCCGCGAACGCGACGCCTGCTTCTACGCCTTCCGCCACAACAACTGGCTGGGCGCGGCCGTGTTCGCGGGCGTGGCGCTGGACTACGCGCTGCGGTGACACGATTGAGGCAGCGCAAGGCGACCACGCCTGCGCTGCCTACAATGGCTATCCCCTGCCACCCAGACATTCGATGAGGTCATCATGGATCAGACACAACAGAACGGCAAAGGCATCGCCGACAACCAGGCCGCCAGCGCCAGCGCGCGCGACAAGCTGATGGACGAACTGAAGCACGCCATCGGCGAAGCCGAGGACTGGTTGAAGGACGCCGCCAAAGAGCCCGCGCCCAACTCCGAAACCCGCGCCCGCTTCGACGACACGCTGCGCACCGCCAAGACCGACCTGCGCAAACTGGAAGACAGCCTGATCGCCCACAGCCGTGGCGCAGCCGAGTCGGCCAACGTTTATGTGCGGGATAATCCGTGGAAATCGGTGGGCTTGGGCGCGGCGCTGGGCGTCATCGTCGGACTGCTGGTGGCGAGGAAGTAGCCGCGCTAGAATGAATGAGGACTCTGAGGAGACATCATGCGACCCGACATTCATATCAACGAAACGTTAATGCGACAGGCGCTGCAGGTATCGGGTCTAAAAAGTGAGCAGCAAACGATAGAACTCGCGCTGCGCACGTTGATACGCCTGCATGCACAGGAACAGATCCGACTCTGCCGTGGCAAAATGATTTGGGATGGCGATCTCAATGAAATGAGGACTGACCATGATCCTGGTTGATTCCAGAGGGTGTAAATAATATTGTGTAAACGGTCATTTGGCAGGACACTGCCGCCATCAAGGAGATTTAATGACCGTTGTA
>NZ_JBWKQE010000047.1:0-11662 GCF_059418605.1 Duganella sp. GW821-FHT07G03 | reverse complement strand
CGGCATGGGGGCAGCGGCGGCGGCCGGCGGCGCCGGCGCGGCGGCCGTCGGCGGCGGCGCGGACCAGCCGGACTGCGCCGCCATCAGGGCCTGCAGCAGCCCGCCCAGCTCATATTCGCCGCCATCGAGCAGGCCGCGCAGCACGTCGATGGTGCGGTACAGCAGCTCGAACATCGGCGCCGGCGGCGCGCACTGGGCGCGCTTGAGCAGCGCCAGCACGCTCTCGAGCGCCTGGCACACGGCCTCGATGTCGGCCAGGTTGACCGCGCGCGCCGCGCCCTTGAGGCTGTGCACCTCGCGGAACAGCGTCTCCACCAGGCCGGCCGCGCGCGCCGGCTCCCCGGTCTGGCCCGGCCGCTCCAGCTCCAGCACCAGCGCCGACATCGCGCCGACATGCTCGTCGGCCTCCAGCCGGAAGGTCGCGAGCAGGCGCTGCAAGAATCGTTCGTCGTCCGTGGCCATGCGCCCCTCTCCGTGTTACACCCGATACCGCCCGACCATCGCCTTGAGCTTCTGGCCCAGCGCATGCAGGTCGTGCGCGGCCGCCTCGGCCTGGCGCGTGCTGGCCATGTTCTGGGTGGTCGAGACCTTGATGTTCTCCATCGCCAGCGCCAGCTGGTCCATGCCGGCCAGCTGCTGGTGCGCCGACACCGCGATCTGGCTGGCCGCCACCGCGCTGTCGCCGATGCTCTCGGTGAGCTGGCGGATCGCCTCGCCGGCGTCGCGCGACTGCCGCACGCCCAGCTCGACCGCCTTGGCGCCCTGCTCGGTGGCCAGCACCGCGCTGCCGGTGGCCTTCTGGATGTCGCCCAGGATGGTGCGCACCTGGGCCGTGGCCTGCTTGGACTGCGCCGCCAGGCTCTTGACCTCCTGCGCCACCACCGCGAAGCCCTTGCCGTGTTCGCCGGCCTTGGCGGCCTCGATCGAGGCGTTCACCGCCAGCAGGTTCGACTGCTCGGACAGGTCGTTGACGCTGGCGATCAACTCGCCGATCGCCTGGCTCTGCTCGGACAGGCGCATGATGCTCTCGGCGATCAGCTCCATCTGCTCGCGGATCTGCTGCATGCCCTCGATCGACTCCTCCACCGAGCGCTTGCCGGTCTGCGACACCTGGGCCGCCTTCTGCGCCGCCTCGGCCACGTTCTTGGCCTTCTGGCTGGCCATCAGCGCGGTCTGCTTGACCTCGTCGAGCGTGGCCGAGGTCTCGCTCATCACCGCCGCCGCCTCGCTGGCGCCGGCCGCCACCTGGGTGGTGCCGGCCAGGATCGCGCTCGACGACGCCGCCAGCACGTCGACCCCCTCGCCGATCTCGCGGTTCATCTCGCGCAGATTGAGCACCATCGCCGCGAAGGCCTTGCCCAGCACGTCGTGCGCGGACGGCGGCGCCAGCATCCCGGTCAGGTCGCCGGTGGCGATGCGCTCGGCCGCCGCGGCCTTCTCGCGCAGATTGTCGACCATCGCCGCGAAGGCCTTGCCCAGCGCGTCCTGCTCCGAGCGCGGCACCACCTGCAGCAGCAGGTCGCCGGAGGCGATGCGGGTGGCGATCGCCACCTTCTCCTGCAGCGACAGCGCCATCTCGCGGAACTTGTCCTGCAGCAGGCCGATCTCGTCGGCGCGCGCGCGCCCGGCCGGCCGCACCACGATCTCGCCGGCCGCCACCAGCCGCGCCGCCTCGGCGATGTCGCGGATCGGCTGCACGATCACCGCGTGCAGCCGCAGCGCGCTGGGCAGCGAGATCAGCAGCGAACCGATCATCACCACCAGGATGATGCCGCCGTAGCGCACCAGCCGCGTGAGCATCGGCTCGGTGCTCATGCGCAGATACACGCTGCCGACCTGGCGCTGCTTTTCCCGGATCGGCCAGCTCCCCACCAGGTCGTCGCCGACGAAGCGCTGGCCCTGCCCCTCGGCGCGCGCCGGCAGCGCCTGGGCCTGGCGGTCGGGCCGCGCGTAGCTGGCGAACGGCGCGCCGTCGGCCGCGTACAGCGCGGCGGCGGCGATCTCGGGATTGGCTTGCAGCGCGTTCAGGTATTCCTGCGCCGCCTTGGGGTCGCTGAACACCAGCGACGGCGCCACGCTGGCGGCCAGGATCTCGGCCTGCACCGCGATCTCCTGCTGCTTCTGGGCGCGGTAGGTGTAGACGTCGTAGCTGACGATCACCATGCCGGCCATCAGCAGGGCGATGGCGCTGGCCAGCACGGTGATGAGCATCAGCTTGCGGCGGATCGGACTGTCGATAAACCAGTGCATCTAACGGCCCTCCTTGCCGGCGCGCGACTTGACGCTGAGCGCCATGTTGAGCAGCTTGGAGCTGATCTGCAGGCCGTTGCGCGCGGCCGCCTCGTCGTCGACATTGAAGCGCACCCGGTTGTCCTTGAGCGCGAAGCTGATCACGCCGCCGCCGCGCGCCTCGCTGACGGTCAACACCCCGCGCAGCGGCTCGTGCGGCGCCTCGGCGCCGCCCAGGTAGGCCACGTGGCAGCCGGCCTCGCGCGTCAGGGTCTTCAGGCGCCGCAGCTGCAGCGGATGGCTGTCGACGTGCTCGCCGTTGACGGCGGCGTCGAGCGCGGCGCCGAAGGGATCGTCGCCCACCACGCACAGCACCAGCGGACTGGCCGGGGCGGCGAAGGCGCCGGCCGGCCACTCGATGTACAGGCCGAACTTGTACAGGTAGGCGCCCTTGACCGCATATTCCAGCGTCTCGCCCTCGGCCGCGCCGGCGGTCGACGGCGCCAGCGCCAGCAGCAGAGGCAGCAACAACGCCGAGCGCGCCAGCGCGCGCGGCAGGCGGGTCAGAATTTCCATAGCAGTTGCAGGTAGAGACTGCGTTCAAAGGCGGCGCGCGGCGAGCTGCCGGTGATGTTGCCGAACTCGGCGTGGCGCCGGTCCAGCAGGTTGAGCGCGCCCAGCGCCAGCTCCAGCCGCGCGGCCGGACGCCAGCCCAGCCGGGCGTCGAGCGAGGTGTAGGCCGGCACGGCGGGATAGGGCAAGGCCGCCACCCGGTTCAGCGACAGGTCCAGCTCCATGCCGCGCGGCAGGTCGTGGCTGGAGCGCAGCGTGTAGCGGTGCGCCGGATCGTTGCCGTACAGCGTGCCGGTGCCGCCGGCCGGCGCCGGCCCGCTGGCGCCCGGTAGCAGGCCGATGCGCTCGCGCAGCAGGGTCTGGCTGGCGCCCAGGCGCCAGTCGCGGCTGACCTGGAAGTTGCCCCAGATTTCCAGGCCGGCGACCTTGCCCTCGGCATGGTTGCCCAGCTCCAGCGTGCCCTTGACCGCGCCGGCGTCCACGGTGCGCAGATCGTCGTACTTGTTGTAGAAGGCGTTGACCGAATACGACAGCCGGCTGGTCGGCTGGGCGCGGTAGCCCAGCTCCAGCGCGGTCAGCCGCTCCGAGCGGAAGTTCGGCCCGCCCCGATACGCCGCGCCCGGAATGCCGAACACATAGAAATCGTGGTCCACCCGCGACGGCGTGCGCAAGGCCCGCGACACCGCGGTCCACAGCAGCGAGTGGGCGTCCGGCTTCCACGCCAGCCGCAGATTGGGCTGGAACTCGACGCCGGTGTAGGAGTTGCGCTCGGCCTTGGCGCCCAGCGTCAGCTTCCACTGTTCGCCGAGCGCGATGGTGTCTTGCACAAACAGATTGGCCATATGGGTGGCCACCTGCTCCGGCAGGAACACCAGGATGGGGCCGTTGGTCGAGGCGCTGCGCCACAGCCGCAGGCCGCCGCCCCACACCAGCTCGTGGCGCTCGCCCAGCGGCAGGCGGTGCTGGGCCTCGATGTCGTAGGTGTCGTTCGATTCGCGGAACTGGACCGCGCCCGGCATCAGGTTGTTGACATGGTCGTAGTAGGCCTGCAGCTGGAACGCCGCGCCGTCGGCCAGCGCGCGGTTCCAGCGGCCCAGCAGGTTGCCGCCGGAGCGGTGCCGGTCGCTGCCGGCCAGCTGGTCCAGGTCGCGGTCGTACAGGTCGCCCTGCACGGTGACGCCGTTGTCGGCCCCGCCCCAGTCGGCGCGGAACCCCAGCTGGCGCCCCGACCAGCCGTCGCCCGCCGGGGCGCCGGCCACGGTCTGGTTGGCGTCGCGCCGGAAGCCCTTGGCGTACAGCCGCATGCTGGCGTCCTCGCCCAGCCGCCAGCCCTGGCGCACGGCCGCGCCGCGTTCCTGGTTGCCGCCGCCCAGCGCCACCAGCGTGCCCTGGCTATCCTTGCTGGCGCGGGTGATCACGTTGATCACGCCGTTGACCGCGTTCGAGCCCCACAGCGTGCCGCCCGGACCGCTGATCACCTCGATCCGCTCGATCTCCTCCAGCATCACGTCCTGGGCTTCCCAGAACACGCCGGCGTTGAGCGGGTTGTAGACCACCCGGCCGTCGATCAGCACCAGCAGCTTGTTGCCGTTGCCGTTGCTGCCGCCGCGCGCGGTGACCACATAGTTGTTGCCGTTGGTGCGCGCCACCTGCAGGTTGGGCGCCAGCCGCAGCGCCTCGGCCAGGCTGGTGGCGCCGCTGCGGCGCACGTCCTCGGCGGTGATGATGTACACCGCCGCGGCGGCGTCGCCCAGCGACTCGGCCTTCTTCGACACCGAGGTGATCGGAATTTCCGCCAGCTCCTCGATGCTCAAGCGCGAAAGCTGGCTGGGCAGCTGCTGGGCCGCCGCGCCGGCGGCCCAGCACAGCAGGCCCGCCCCCAGCCAGCGGCGGTCCGGTATCGAAATTTGCGCCATCGACATCTCCTGGTTCAGACTACATGTTGCTCCACTATCATGGCCGGATCGGACAACAGGCGCCCGCCGTCCAGCACGATCAACCGGGCGGCCGTCACGCCCTTCAGGTAATCGGCGCGGATCCCGCCCAGGGTGGACGGCGCCGGCTGCAAGTCGGCCAGCAGCAGCTTGTTCACGCCCAGGATCTGGTCGGCCAGCAGGCCGAAGCGCATGGCGCCGCCGCGCAGCACGATGATCTTGTTCAGGTCCGTCAAGCCCTGCTCCGGCAGGCCGAAAAAGCGCTTCAGGTCCACCAGCGACAAGATCCGCCCGCGCACATTGACGATGCCCAGCACGAACGGCGGCGTGCACGGCAGCGGCGTCAGCTCGCGCAGCACGTGCACCTCGTGCACATGGCGCATCTCCAGCGCGTAGCGTTCGTGGGCCAGCATGAATTCCAGCACCTCGGCCTCGGCCTCGGGCGCCGGCGCGGCCGGCGGCACCCGCGCCAGCAGCTGCGCGCGTTGCTCCAGCAGCGCGCGCTGGCGTTCCGGCGCCGCGGCCGTTTGCTGGCGCGCCGTGGCGGCCGCCGCGGCCAGGCGCACGCGCACCCGCTCCCAGTCCAGTTGCTGGCGCCGGGCCGGCATCAGGCGGCCCCGGCGCCGGCGCGCATCAGCTCGGCCAGTTCGCCCGCGCGCACGCCGCCCGAGTGCGCCAGCACATCGTCCGGCGCGTGCCCGCGCAGCAGTTCCAGCGCGTTGGCGAAATGGCGCTGCGCCTCGCGCGCCGCGCCGTTGCGCCGGCACAGGCTGCCCAGCGTGAAATGCGCCAGCACGAACTCCGGGTCGAGATAGAGCGCGTCCTTGAGCGCGGCGATCGCCTCGGCCGCGCGCCCTTGTTCTTCCAGGATCAGCGCCCGCAGATAGCGCAGCGCCGGGTCGCATTTATCGGTGGCGATCGCGGCGGCGCAACACAGGCTGGCGTCGTCCAGCAAGCCGCGGTCGGCGCACAGGCGGGCCCGCAGCGCCAGCGCGGGGGCCGGCGGTGCGGACGCGGCGACGATGGGCGCGTGCCCGGCAGGCGCGGCGGCGATGGCGGCCACGTAAGCGGCCTGCTCGGCGGGTGCGCCGACGATGGTTGCCGTCCCGCCGGGGGCGAGCGCGATGGCAGCGGCGGCGGTCGGCACGGCGTAGTGCGCGCCCGTGATAGCCGGCGTCAGTTCAGGCCGGAGCGCGTCCGCCCGCTGGCGGTACAGCAGCGCGCAGGGAAAGCGCACCGGCTCGAACGGCGCCAGCAGGTCGTGCCCTGCCTCGGCCATGCCGACCGCCAGCCAGCCGTCCGGCGCCAGCGCGCGCCCCAGCCGCTGCAAGGCGCGCGCGGCGCTGGCCGGTTCAAAATACATCAGCACGTTGCGGCACAGGATCAGGTCGATAGGCGGCGCGCCCACTTCCGGACCGGGAAACAGGTCGGCCGCCAGGTTCAGGTAGTCGAAGCGCACGCCCCGGCGCAGCGCCGGCGCGATGGCGCGCAAGCCGTCCTGCGGCGGCCCGAAGTGGCGCTGCTGCAGCCAGGCCGGCACCGCGCGGAACGACCAGTCGCGGTAGCGGCCCTGCTCCGCCTTGCGCAGGAAGGCCGGGTTGAGGTCGGTGCCGAGCAGGCTGATGCGCCAGTCGGCCAGGTCGGGAATCAGGCGCTGCAGCAGGATCGCCACCGAATACAGTTCCTCGCCGGTGCAGCAGCCGGCGCTCCAGACGCGCAGCGTGCGGCCGGCGGCGCGGCGCGCGGCGATCAGGGCCGGCAGCACCTCGTGCTCGAGCGCGTCGAACACGGCCGGTTCGCGGAAGAAATAGGTCTCGCCGACGGTCAGCTGGTGGGCCAGTTGTTCGATCTGGCCGCGGGTCGGCGGCGCCGCCATCAGGCGCCGCATGCAGGCGCCGGCGCCGGCCTGGTCCAGCGCCTGGGCCGCGCGCACCAGCTCGGGCCATTGTCCGCGCGGGAAATGCAGGCCCAGGTGCTGCGTGATGTAGCCGCTGAACGCCGTCAGCAAGGCATCGGAGGGGGCGGCGTCGGAATCGCGGTCAAGCAACATGGGATAGCGCCTTCTCGAGAGCTAATTCCTCGTCCAGTGACAGGAAGCGATCCAGGTCGTGGATCAGGATCATGCCGTCGTCCAGCTTCATGACGCCGCTCATGTACTCGGCGCCGGGAACGATCTGTCCGGCGGCCACGACGGCCTCGTCGGCACACTCGGCGACACCGTTGACGGCGTCGGCGATCAAGGCCAGGCGCCTGCGCGCGGTGCTCGCCAACACCATCTGGTCGCTCAGCGCGATGGCCCGCGCCGGCAGTTGCAAGCGGCGCCGCAGGTCGATCACGGCCACCACCTGCCCCTGCACGTTGACGATGCCGCACACCGCGCCGGGCGCCGCCGGAAAGGGCGTCACCGCGACCGCGCGCACCACCCGCTCCACCGCCGCCAGCGGCAGTGCGTAGCGTTGCCCTTCCAGAGTCCAGATCAGCAGCTGTGGCACGATGGCTTGGCCCGTCAGAGAGTTCCAGATTAATTGTGATACAGAAATCATGAGAAATCCATCCAATTGTCACACTATCCGCTTTTTACAACAATGCAACGAACTGGCGTCTGCGCTATCATTTGGGGGTTGACCGGGAGGGCGGCGTATGGCGAAAACAGGCACGGTACGGGTGGGCATAGGCGGCTGGGATTACGCGCCGTGGCGCGAGACTTTCTATCCGCAAGGCGTGCCGCAAAAGAAGGCGCTGGCGTACGCCAGCCGCCAGCTCAGCAGCATCGAAATCAACGGCACCTACTACCGCACCGCCAAGCCCGAGCACTTCGCCGCGTGGGCCGCGCAGACGCCGGCCGATTTCGTCTTCTCGGTCAAGGCCAGCCGTTACGCCACCAACCGCAAGGTGCTGGCCGAGGCCGGCGAGTCGATCGAGCGCTTCATCGGCAGCGGCCTGAGCGAACTGGGCGACAAGCTCGGCCCCATCCTGTGGCAGCTGGCCGCCACCAAGCAGTTCGACCCCGACGACCTGCAAGCGTTCTTCCAGCTGCTGCCGGCCAGGCTGGGTACGCGCAAGCTGCGCCACGTGCTCGACGTCCGCCACGACAGTTTCCTGTGCGACGACTATTACCAGCTGGCGCGCCGGCACCAGATCGCCACCGTCATCACCGACTCGCCCAAGTACCCCAACATCGGCGAGATCACCGGCGAGTTCGTCTACGCGCGCCTGATGAACGCGCACAGCGAGGTGGCGACCGGCTACACCAAGCCGGCGCTGCAGCAATGGGCCACGCAAGCGCGGCAATGGCAGCAAGGCGCCAAGTCCGGCGACGCCTACCTCTACTTCATCAACGGCGCCAAGGAACGGGCGCCGGCCGCCGCCATGCACCTGCTCACACTGCTGTAAATTGGATGCAAGGGCTTGCTCTTGGTAAAATACATCTTTGGGCGACGCAATGATGCGCCCGTTGACGTTTTCGAAAGAGAGACATGAGCTCAACCAACTCATTCGCCGGCAGTCTGTTCATGGTCGTCGCGCCGTCCGGCGCCGGCAAGTCCACGCTGGTCAACGCGCTGCTGGCGCAGGAACCGACCATCAAGCTGTCGATTTCCACCACCACCCGCGCGCCGCGTCCGGGCGAGACCCACGGCAAGGAGTACTACTTCACCAGCGCCGAGGATTTCGTCCAGCGCGCCGACGCCGGCGAGTTCCTGGAGTGGGCCGAGGTGCACGGCAATTACTACGGCACCTCGCGCATCATGGTCGAACAGCAGATGAAGACCGGCACCGACATCCTGCTGGAAATCGATTGGCAGGGCGCGCGCCAGGTCAAGAAGCAGTTCCCGCAGGCGGCCGGCATCTTCATCCTGCCGCCGTCGATCGACGCGCTGGAGGAGCGCCTGAAGAAACGCGCCACCGACGCGCCCCACGTGATCACGCGCCGGCTGCTGGCGGCGGGCGGCGAAATCGCCCACGCTCCCGAGTTCGAGTATGCTATCATCAACGAAGAATTTGCTGTCGCCCTGTCGGAATTGACGGCGATAGTCAGAGCGGCCCGTTGCCGGTTTGCGCAACAAGCGGCGCGCAACGCCTCGCTATTTGCCCAATTGGGTATCCACGCTGAATAAATACACAAGATTTTAGGAGTTAAGATGGCCCGCATTACTATTGAAGATTGTTTGAAACATATCCCTAACCGTTTCCAGCTGACCCTGGCCGCGACCTATCGCGCCCGCCAGCTGCTGCAAGGCCACACCCCCAAGGTCGAAGCCAAGGACAAGCCTACCGTCGTCGCCCTGCGTGAAATCGCCGCCGGCAAGGTCGGTCTGGAAATGTTGAAAAAGGTCCCAATGTAAGTTGGGCCCGGCGTTCCCGAACAATGTGAATGGTGCGGTTTAGCGGTAAGTATGGGATATTCTGGTAAGGAATATCCTCATTTCACATTCTCATCGAGACGGAACGCAAACGTATGAATCTGATCCCTGCCGATCCGACACTGAGTGGCAAGCCCGCACGGGCCAACCAGCCGGCCGCTGCGCCGGCTGCTGCCACGTCAGGGGCCGACGCAGGGGATAGCACCACCACCCTCGCCTCATCCGCACCAGCTCCCATCCCGCCTGTGATTTCTTCGTCGCCCCTGGCCACGCCCACCCTGACCGCGGGCGTTGCCTCGGTCACCCATCTGACCGAAAAACTGGCCGAGTACATGAACGCCGCCGACCTGAAAAAGGTCAAGGAAGCCTACCGCTTCTCGGACGAAATGCACCTGGGCCAGGTGCGCAAATCGGGCGAGCCGTATATCTCGCATCCGATCGCCGTGGCCGAGATCTGCGCCGACTGGAAGCTCGACGCCCAGGCCATCATGGCGGCGCTGCTGCACGACGTGATGGAAGACCAGGACGTCAAGAAGGAAGAGCTGATCGAACGCTTCGGCGCGCCGGTGGCCAACCTGGTCGACGGCCTGTCCAAGCTGGAAAAGATCGAATTCCAGAGCCAGATCGAGGCGCAGGCGGAGAACTTCCGCAAGATGCTGCTGGCCATGGCCTCGGACGTGCGGGTGATCCTGATCAAGCTGGCCGACCGCCTGCACAATATGCGCACCATGGAGGTGATGGCGCCGGCCAAGAAGGCGCGCATCTCCAGCGAGACGATGGAAGTGTACGTGCCGATCGCCCACCGCCTCGGCCTGAACAACATCTACCGCGAGCTGCAGGACCTGTCGTTCTCGCACCTGTACCCGCTGCGCTACCGCACGCTGGCCAAGGCCGTCAAGGCGGCGCGCGGCAACCGCCGCGAGGTGGTCAAGAAGATCCTGGAATCGGTCAAGAGCACGCTGTCCATGGCCAGCATCGAGGCCGAGGTCTACGGCCGCGAAAAAACGCTGTACGGCATCTATAAAAAAATGCGCAGCAAGCACCTGTCGTTCTCGCAGGTGCTGGACGTGTACGGCTTCCGCGTGGTGGTCGACAGCTTCCCGAACTGCTACGTGGCGCTGGGCACGCTGCACTCGCTGTACAAGCCGATGCCGGGCAAGTTCAAGGACTACATCGCGATCCGCAAGCTCAACGGCTACCAGTCGCTGCACACCACCCTGATCGGCCCGTACGGCACGCCGGTGGAGTTCCAGATCCGCACCCAGGAAATGCACCGCACCGCCGAATCGGGCGTGGCCGCGCACTGGCTGTACAAGAACGGCGACTCCAACCTGTCGGACATGCAGCAGCGCACCCATGCGTGGCTGCAGTCGCTGCTCGACATCCAGCAGCAGACCGGCGACTCGGCCGAGTTCCTCGAACACGTCAAGGTCGACCTGTTCCCCGATTCGGTCTACGTGTTCACGCCCAAGTCCAAGATCATCGCCCTGCCGCGCGGCGCCACGCCGATCGACTTCGCGTATTCGATCCACACCGGCATCGGCGACCATACGGTCTCGGTCAACATCAACAACGAGCCGGCCTCGCTGCGCACCGAGCTGCGCAACGGCGACATCGTCGAGATCGTCACCGACGCCAATTCACGGCCGAGTCCGACGTGGCTGTCGTTCGTGCGCACCGGCAAGGCGCGCTCGGCGATCCGCCACCACCTGCGCACCATCAACCTGCCGGAATCGATCACCCTGGGCGAGCAGCTGCTGTCGCAGGCTTTGAGCTCGCTGGGCATCAATCCGCTGCTGGAAGAGCACCTGGTCGAACGGCTGCTGAACGAATCGAGCGCCAAGTCGCTCGACGAACTGTACGCCGACATCGGCATCGGCAAGCGCATGGCGGCGCTGGTGGCGCGCCACATCTTCGGCCTGCGCGGCGGCGAATCGGCCAGCGCGCCGGTCGACCACAACAGCGCGGCCGAGCTCGATCCGGTGACCATCTGCGGCAGCGAAGGCGTGTCGGTGCAACTGGCGCCGTGCTGCCTGCCGATCCCGGGCGACTCCATCCTCGGCCAGCTGCGCCGCGACCAGGGCCTGCTGGTGCACACCAGCGACTGCACGCTGGCCAAGCGCCAGAAGGTCAAGGAGCCGGACCGCTGGATCGCGGTCAAGTGGGGCACGGAATTGAACCGGCGTTTCGACAGCCGCATCAAGCTGCTGATCAACAACGAGAAGGGCATCCTGGCGCGCGTGGCGGCCGAGATCGGCGAGTCCGACGCCAACATCACCTACGTCGGCATGGACGAGGACAAGGAACACGTGCTGCACCAGTTGCGCTTCACGATCCAGGTGAAGGACCGGGTGCACCTGGCGGGCCTGCTGCGCAACGTGCGCCGCGTGGCCGGCGTCAACCGCATCCTGCGCGAGCGCAGCTAAAAACCAGCGGGGGTCAAGTCTGACATTCGGACACGAGCTCTGCCGTATCAGTCAATACGGCAGAGCTCGTGTCCGAATGTCAGACTTGACCCTGAACCTTCCCCTCAAATTTTGAAGATAGCGATTAACGATCTCAGCT
>NZ_JBWKQE010000046.1:0-13506 GCF_059418605.1 Duganella sp. GW821-FHT07G03 | reverse complement strand
CAGGACCGTGAAACAACTTTGCGCCGATGATAGTGCTGCAACCAGTGTGAAAGTAGGTTATCGTCAGGCTAGTTATATTAAAAAGCCCCTTCCAATGATTTGGTCGGGGCTTTTTTTCGTCTAAAGATATTGTCCCAACCGCTTGCCCAGGCATAGCAAGGTGAGCGTCGGCGGCAATCCCCACGGTTGTGGAATCACCGACGCATCGCAGACGTACAGATTGGCGGTACTGGTTTGCAGCGTACTGTCCACGCCTTCGCCGATGCGCACGCTGCCGCCCGGATGCGCGGCGAAGTGCCAGCTCTTGAATATCTTCCTGGCGCCGGCCGCACGCAAGATGCCCCGCGCCATATCCACACCAGCCCTCAGCTTGCGCCGGTCGGCTGGCGTCAACGGTTTGTCGACCCAGCGCGGGCCGATGCCGCCACCGATGTCGTCACGGATCTTGACCATCAAGGTCAGCGTTTTCGCGTGCGCCATCAGTCGGTCCACACGTCCGACCTGCGCGGCAAAGGCCTGGTACATCGGCTTGGGTAGCGTCATATCGGCCAACGCGATGCCTTCTTGGTGCAAGTACAAGCCGGACGCCATCGGTACTTCGGCGCCGCCGTCGATATCGTCCGCCTGGCCCATGACGGCGATTACCGGATCGCTGAAGAACGGACTGCTGGCTGGATGCAGACCTGAGCGATGCAACAGGCGTGGCGTACCGATGCCGCCAGCGGCCAGGATTACATTCTCCGCAAACGCCAACTGCACAGCACCATCGCGCCGATAGCGAACGCCGGTCGCCCGGCCGTTTTCAACGATGACCTCTTCGACTTTAGCCTGGTCGATCAGCGTTGCGCCGAGCTGAAGGGCTTCGTCCAAGAAATCTCGCGCGGTCCACTTGGCGCCGAACGGGCAGCCATAGACGCAGCGCCAGCAGCCGGTGCGGCAAATCTGGGGCCGTATCATTTTGTCGAGTTTGCGCCATGCCAGCTGTTGCGCTTCGGCGCCCAGTTGAATGCGACGTGCCATAGGTCCGATCAGTTCATCGGGCAGAGGCCCCATCGGCAGCTCGGCGCGCAAGGCTTCGAGCGGCGGCGCAAGGTCGATGTCGTGCGCTGCAAACATTTCCAATGGCGGTGGCGCGGCGGTGGCGAAGTTGATTGTGGACGTGCCGCCGGATGCAATGCCGCTCACCAGCAGTGAGCCGTCGCGATGGATAAATGTTCCCTTACCCGGCACGGCGGCAATACCAGCCATTTGCGACAGTGTTCCTTGCAGTGGTGCCGCGCTGCCCTGTTCCAGCACCAGTACGCGTAACTGCCGACGCGCCAATTCGCGCGCGACACTTGCCCCGCCGGGCCCGCTGCCGACTACGATGGCGTCATACTTAGGCGATGTTGACGATGTCATGTCAGCCGCTGCGCTGTAGATTGAGTATGAAGGATACGCCATTGGCCTGATTTTGCGCGACGATCGTGCCGCCCATCTTGGCCATGTAGGTGCGCGCGACAAACAGTCCCTGGCCACGATTTCCGTTGGCCCCGGACTCCGGCTGGTCCGACACGCCGTATTCAAAAATCTTGGCGATCATGTCCGGTGCGATTTGCGGTCCGCGGTTGTGGATGGTGATGGTCGCGCCGGTTTTGCTGCCTTCCAATGCGATGGTGATCACGCTGCCCTGCACGCGATAACGTTCGGCGTTGCGCAGCACATGAGTGACGACATCTTCCAGCGAATACTCATCGGCCCGCGCGATCAACGTTTCGGCCGCTCCCTGGAATAGCACGTCGTGAATGCCGATGCACGACGCATTCTCGGCGACGTTCTGCAGGAAGGCCGTCAAATCAACCTCCGTGACTTGAAGTTCGGATGACTGAAATGCTTCGCTCGGAGACGCGCGCCCATACAGCACGCGGATCGCCTGCTGCATGCGGGTGATATAGCGATGGCTTTCGTCCTCGGGGGCGCCATGCAAGACCATCAGCGACTGCAAAGGCGACATGATTTCGTGGCCAACTGCGTGCCACATGTCGCGTTCCTGCTCGGCGCGGATGTTCTCGCGTTCGACATCCTCCCGTACCCGGCGCAGCAAATCGTGCAGACCGGTCGCCAGCACGCCCAGCTCGTCCTCGCCACGCAGGTCGGCCAGGTCGGTTTCGGAAAAGCCGCGCGCGGCCTTGACGCGTTCGCCGACATCATCTGCGCGCTTGATCAGCACCTTGATACGGCGGATGATGCCGATTTCGATCACCAGCCATGCCAGCATCAGCGCCGCCAGCATCGCGCCGACAAACCAGACCAGCCGGCTGGCCACCACGCTCAGGCTTTTGCTGACGCTGCGGACGTCGCCCTTGAGCAGCACCTCATAATTACCGGCCGGCGTGGCGATAACTTCCTTGGCCTCCAACGGCACGTCGTAGGCGTCCACTGGCAGATGACGGATCAGCGTCGTGACGAAATGCCAGGACTGGTCTTCAGGATCGACTGGGCCGACCAGCAGCGGCAGCGTGGCGGCCGGCGACGCGCCATCCGTCTGGCGACGGATCAGCAGGCTCTCTCCCGGCAATAGCATGGACTTCAAGTCCGCCAGCGAGAACGGCGGCGTACTGGGACCGGTGGCGCTGTTGAGCAGTGGTGGGCCTTCCCCCGGCGGCAGCACCGTAATACGGACATCGATGTGGTTCAGGTCTTCGGGCGGCCAAACGGGACGACGCTTTTCGAACAGCGCATCTTGCAGCACGCCGACAGGCAATCGCAGCGAGAAGAAAGCGCTGCGTGTGCAGGCTGGGTCCTCCTCATCGGCGGCATTCTGGTCGGTGCAGCGCGGGTTCTGCCAGATCCAACCGCGGAAGTCCTTGACCGCCGGCGCCTTGGCCCGCGCCACATCGGCTGCGGCGAAGCCGGTCAAACGTCCGCGCATGCCGCCGAACCGGCGTCCCGGCGTTTGCGGCTCGGTGCTTTCCTCGAACGGCGCGATCCATTCATAAGTCTGGCCGCGCAGGCTGACCTTGACCTTGACGCGGTGCGCCTGATCCACCATCTGGTCGCCGCGGGTGTGCGGGACCAACTGCGCGCTGTCGAATGTGCCGGCGACATAAATGAAACCTCCGGCCCAGGGATTGTTACCGATGCCGACACACAGCGAGCCGTTGTTGCCATATTGCGCCAGGCAGCCGGACATGGCCACCGCTTGCTGCACTTTTTGCAGGTCGTCGAAATCAAGCGCGGCAAACGGGAGCAGCAGCGGATGCAGTGCCGCGCCGTTGGCTGCCGGCTGTGGATTGAGCAGCGCCAGCTGCCCGGTAGGATGACGCAGCGTCGCCGCCACCTGCACCCGCGTCTTGTGGAAGCTGCCTTGATAGTTCTTGTAGCTGAGCTGCTTCTCCTGCTGGAGCACCGACAGCGCCAGGCCCACCGTCGCCGCCATCAGGAACACGAAGGCCGCGCGCAGCAGCAGTCGCAGGCGATAGGGGACAAGGCTAAGCCGGCGCCAGTCCACGGTCAGCGGCTTTCGGTGTCGGCCCAGCGGAAGCCGCGCATGGGGATGTTTTCGATGCAGGCGAAGCTGGGATCGATTTCACGGAAGGCGTCGCGGATGGTGCTGACATGCTTGCGGATGTTGTCGCGATTGCGGCCGCTCTTCACCACCTCGAACAACTCGTCATAGGACACCACCTGACCGCGCCGCGCAAATAGCGCCGCCAGAATGCGCTGCGCCGTCAGCGGCAGGTTGATGCGGTGGCCGCGCCAGGTCGGCGTGCGCTGGCGCAGCGGATCCATGCTTAGTTCATCGCTGGCGGCGACGGACGCCGGCTCCGGCTTGTCCTTCACCGAGCGCAGGATCTCCAGGAAGGTCTCGATGAAATCGGCCTCCTCGAAAGTGGCTTTCTGCAGATAGTCCCAAGCGTCCAGCGCCTTCATGATGCTGCGGTAGATAGTGGCGGGCATGGCCGACACCACCAGCACCGGGGTGGCGTGCCGCTTGTTGATGGCGTTGATGATGGCGACGCCCGCATGGCGTTCGCGTCCCAGTTCGATGTCGAGCACGACGAGGTCGTAGCGCTCGCGCGCGATGGCCGCCTCGGCGTCGTCGCGGCTGAACCATTGGTCGACCACGATGCCGGGCCGCGCCGATTCTATCCACGCCCGCAGCTGATTGCTGGTCGGCAGATCGTCCTCGATGACGGCGACTTTGGCCATGCTGTCCTCCACTGACTGTCAATGCAGCGAGTATCCACGCTTTTACGGAAAAAGTCACAAATCGGCTGTGAGGATTTCTTCACGCGGCCGTAGCATAGCCGGACGGCGCCAGCGTTGATACTTCCGCCACATCCGGCGCACCATGCAGTTCAGGGATAGGCCCTGAACTTAAACAACCAGCAGAAGGTGAATATCATGGCAGAACGGATCAAACGGATGGTGCGGGCGGTGCGCTCCACTTTAAGCGGCGGCGCTGGTGCCGCGGTGAACGGCATGCGCCGCAACGGCGCGATACTGGTGGCGTTGGGCCTGGCCGGCGCCGCCGTCTATGGCCTGGTCACGCATCCACCGATGGCCAAAGTGGCAAACGGTAGCCTGGGTATCCGCATCAACCAGTTGACCGGCTCCGCCATCACCGTGCGCGATGGCGCGGTGTTCATGGTGCCCGGTGTGCATGTGCTGCGCCAGGTGTCGCTGCGCGATCAGGTGTACCGCCCGGCCGGCAACGACGATGCGCCGTTCCAGTCGGTCGAGGGCCTGGCGTTGGGTGTGGACATGTCGGTGCGCTATGCGCTGGATGTGAACCGTGTGGCAGCCATGGCGCAGTCGCTGCCGCCGGATATAAATGGTTCCATCGTCGAGCCGGCGGTGCAGGGGGTGATCTACAAGGTGTTCACCCGCTACACCGTGCGCGAGATTTTTTCGACTAAACGCGCCGAGATCCAGCAGGCGATCGAGGCTGAGCTCAAGCCCAAGCTGGCGGCCGACGGCATCGCGCTGCGCGGCATCACCATCGGCAAGATCACGCTGCCGGAAGAATACCAGGCCGGCATGGAAAAGCTGCTGGCCGAAGAACTTGAAACGGAAAAGATGCGCTACACGCTGGAGCTGAAGGAGAAGCAGGTCAAGCAGACCGCGCTCGAAGCCGATGCGGACAAGATCCGCCGCGAAAAGGCAGCCGAAGCCGCCGGCAACGAGCAGATCATCGCAGCCAGGGCGCAGGAACAGGCGATGGCGCATGTGCTGCCGTTCAAGCAGAAGCAGATCGAGCAGCGCAAGCTGGAAGCGGAAGCGGAGAAAATGGCGCGCATCAAAACCTCGGAGGGCAACGCCCAGGCGCGCGTCATTGAAGCCGCAGGCGAAGCCGATTCGCGCCGCAAGCTGGCGGATGCGGAAGCTTATCGCCAGGAACTGGTGGGCAAGGTGGCTGCGGCGCAGATGGAGCGCGAGGGCGATTTGATTACCCGCAATCCGCTACTGATCCAGAAGACGATGGCGGACAAATTGTCGGACAAGATATCGGTCATCATCGCGCCGTCGCCGACAGATGGCGGATTTATCGGCTCGGCACTGCTGGGTAGTCAGCAGGGCAAGCAGCCGCGCATGGCGACAGTCAGCGCCGAAGCAGCGGACAGCGCCAAGGAAGGACAATAATCATGTCGATGCTTGCAGCTGCCGCCGTACTGGCAATCGTTACGCAGGACCAGGCCGCGCTGCGCGCCGCACCCAAGGACACTGCGCAGCAGCAGGCCGTCCTGTGGCAGGGCGACAGCCTGGAAATACGCGGCGAGAAGCAGGACTTCTTGCAGGTCTACGACTACCGCCGCGAGCGGGCAGGCTACATACGCTCTTCGCAAGTGCGTAGGGTCTCGCCGGCGCCGGCGGATGCGTCGGAGTTGCTGTCGGTGGTGCGCTTCCTGCGCGATACGCCGGGCGCCGAATCGCTGGGCATCAGCTATGCTGCGGCCTATCTGAAGGCCGCGCCGGCGGCCTCGATCACGGCGGAGCCGTTCGATGCGCTGGGCACGATGGCCGAGCGGCTGGCGCGGCGCGCCTCTTCAAAGCAGAGCAAGCAAGGCGACATCACGATCGCAGCCCATCTGGAAGCGGTAGCCAACTATGGCGTCGGCATCCGCAGCTTTGAACGCGAAGGACGCATGCAGCTGTGCTATGACGGCGAAGCCTTCAGGCGTGTGCTGGCGATGCTGTCGGAGCCGCAGCAGCGCGCGACGGCGGTGCTGGGACTGACGCGGCCGGAGTGTGTGGACCCGGCGCTGCGGCCCGGGGCGCGTGTGGCGCTGGATGACTGGCGCGCCGAGGTGCTGGAGCGCGTCGACATGAAAGACTTGTTGCCCCATGTGCGCAATCGCATCCACATGCGACGCGCGTCGGTGTGGTCGTCGGTGGCGTTTGCGCGGGCGCGCAAGGGCGAGCAGGCATCCGCGTCCGCCCAGCGTGCGCTGGATGAACTGGGAATGGTGGATCCTGTGGAGCTGACCGAGGACGATGCTACTGCCTTTGCCGAAGCGGGTGTGCGCGTAGGCAGCGTGCGCTGGGCGGCAGAGAGCGCGGCGCTGCTCCCGCCGGTGGCCGTCAAGACGCAGGTAGTGCCGACGCCACAGAGTGGACTGCGCATACTGGCGACGGCCGGGCAGCCGGGCGAAACCTGCGTCGCGCTGGTCGATGCAAAACACGATCAGCAGCACGCGTTGGCCCGTCGTTGCAGTTATGGCGTGGTGTGGCCGGCGTCTGCGCGCGCCAATGCGCAGGGCACGGCGCTGTCGCTGGCGGTACAGCCGATGGATGGCTGGCGCGAGATGTGGCTGTTCCATCAGACCAGCGCCGGCTGGCTGGTTGACGTGCTGCCGCCGGCTGCCGCCGACCCTGACATTGGCTACGCCGAATTCGCCGGCTGGGTGCCAGGATCGCAGAATATGCTGGTAGCGCGGGAGGCCCGCATTGATGGCAAGTTCAAACGCAGCTTCGAACTGGTGGAGATCAACACGCTGGCGACGTTGAAGACGGCGGACAAGCCATCGTCGCTCAGCATGTTTTATCGTTGGCAGGATCCGGCCTGGAAGCGCCAGACCGTCAGCCTGCGCTAGAACTGATACCTTGCGCTGGCGCCCAGCAGCCAGTTGCGTCCCGGCGCCGCTTCGTAATAGCGTTTGTTGGTGTCGCCGACGATCAGTGAACCGATGTACTGCTTGTCCAGCAGGTTGTTCAGGCGCGCAAACTGCTTGAAGCGCCAGCCTCGCCACTGCTGGCTGGCGCCGACGCGCGCATTGAGCACGCCATAGCCGGGCGCCGGTTGATCGGCGTTGGCGTCCTCCGCGTGGATTTTGCCACTGGCGACCGCTTCCAGCGCAGCGCTGTAGCGATCATCCGTGTCTTTCCATGCCAGCTCGCCGTATGCATTGGCATTGGGGATGCCGGGCAGCCGGCTGCCTTCCTGCACCGTCCCATAACCCCTGTCGTAGATCGCCCGCAAAGTGGTGAGCGCCAGCCGGGTGCTCAGGCCATTGGGCCATGATGAATCGAATGACAGCTCCATTCCCTGGCGCAGCGTGCTGCCGGCATTGCGATAGCTGGTGCGCCCGCCGCTGCTGTTGTCGACCACCAGTTCATCGCTGGTGCGGACCTGGAACAGGGCTGCGTTGATGCGGGTGCGCTCGTCCAGGCGGGCCTTGACGCCGGTTTCCAGATGCGTACTTTGCGCCGCCCGGAGGCCGAAGTTGAAACCGCCGCCAATACCTGAATAAAACAGCTCGTTCAGCGTTGGCGTTTCGAAACCGCGTGCGGCGCTGGCGTACACGTTGAATGCCGGCGACCAGTGGTACAACACCCCCAGCACCGGCGTGGTGTGGCTGTAATGGAGGCCGCCGCTGTCGTTGCCGTTGCTGAGGAAGCGATCGTCGACCGAGAATCTGACGCTGCTATGGCGCAGGCCAGCGCTCAGCATCCATGCGCCGGATTGCCACTCGGCCTGCAGGTAGGGGTCAAGATTGGATACCTTGTCGCTCTCGTCGCGCCGCAGCGCGCCTTTCACTCCGAACTGGGTGCCGACGAAGTTTTCAAAGCCTTTGCGGCCGTCGGTGGAGCGGCCGTATTCCACGCCCGCCGTGGTACTCAGCTTGCCGCCTGCAAGCTGGCTGGCGTGTAGCCAGCTCACATCCGCGCCATTGAAGTCGCGATCAAAATCGACCACGCCGCCGGAGTGCGTCAGCGACGCCTGGAAGGCCTTGGAGAACGCCTGGTACTGAACCACTTGTCGATTGCCGCCGTAGCTGGTCAGGCGCAGGCGGTCGTCGCCGAAGCGCTGTTCCCAGCTGGCGCCGATCTGCTGGTGGACTATGCTTTTGCGGGTGTTGTAACGGTCGGCCAGCGTGCGTTTCGGCGTCTGGGTATCGGTGGCGTCGATTTCTCCCGCGCGCGGATCGCGCCGATAGCTGGTCCAGGTCACGCCCAGCGGATCCTGCGTATCGTCCTGGCGCAATGCGTTGGCGACGATGGTCAGCTTGGCGCTTGCCACTGGGACCAGTGTCAACTTGGCGAAGGCCTGCTCGCGGGTGGCGGCGCTGTGGGCGCGGTAGCCGTCGGTTTCGAAGCGCGACGCATCCAGCACATAGCCGATGCCCGCTTGCCTGCCTTGTGCGTTGACATCGGCCTTGCGGCTGCCGTAGCTGCCCGCTGTCAGCTTGGTCTCCAACGAGGGCGCGGCGTCGCCGTCGCGGGTGAACAGCTGAATGACGCCGCCGGAGTGATTGCCGTAGATCGCGGAGAATGGTCCGCGCAGCACTTCGATGCGTTCGGCGATATCGAGGTTGAAGGTGGCGGCCTGGCCCTGGCCGTCCGGCATGCTGGCCGGGATGCCGTCGGCGATCAGCCGCACGCCGCGCACGCCGAAGGCGGAACGGGCGCCAAAGCCGCGCGAAGAGATTTGCAGATCCTGCGCATAGTTCTGCCGGTTCTGGGCCACCAGGCCAGGCACCGCCGCCAGCGCCTCGGACGCGTTGACGCCAGGCTGGCTTGCATGTATGCGGTCGACATCGACGACGTCGATCGCGGCGGGCATCTCGAATATGGAATGGCCGACGCGGGTGGCGCTGACGACGACCACGTCGGGCGCTTCATCGGCCGTCGCCAGCGTCGCGGCGCCGGCCATGCACAGCGCGGCGGCCGCATGCAGTTTAAAAGGGTGGTGCTTCATGTGTTCTCCAGTCGGGCAGCCAGCAATATACCGCGCTCCGGGCCCCGCTGTATTTCAGGAATAGACAACTGTGTCAAAAGTGAACAGTTGTCACAGCATGGGAACGCGTATAGCCCTGTTTTCCCCGGTATTGCCGCTGGCACGATGCTTGCGAAAAGAAGGTGGCGTACTACTCCGCCGCATCAAGCGGTTCATAATCACAGCAGAAAGAGGATGACATGAATCTTGCAGACATCAGCAAACTGGGCGTCGCCAATCCCTTCAAACAGCGCTACGACAATTTCATCGGCGGTAAATTCGTTGCGCCGGTCAAGGGCGAATACTTCGGTAACATCACGCCGATCACCGGCCAGGTATTTTGCGAAGTGGCGCGCTCCACTGCCGAGGATATCGAGCTGGCGCTGGACGCCGCCCATGCCGCCAAAGACGCCTGGGGCAAGACCTCGCAAACCGAGCGCGCCAACATCCTGAACAAAATCGCCGACCGCATGGAGGCGAATCTGGCGCTGATCGCCACCGCCGAAACCATCGACAACGGTAAGCCTATCCGCGAAACCACCGCCGCCGACATCCCGCTGGCGATCGACCACTTCCGCTACTTCGCCGGTTGCATCCGCGCGCAGGAAGGCTCGGTCGCGCAGATCGACTCCGAGACCTATGCCTATCACTTCCACGAGCCGCTGGGCGTGGTCGGCCAGATCATCCCGTGGAACTTCCCTATCCTGATGGCGGTATGGAAGCTGGCGCCGGCGCTGGCCGCCGGTAACTGCGTGGTGTTGAAACCCGCCGAGCAGACGCCGGCGTCGATCATGGTGCTGATAGAGCTGATCGCCGACCTGCTGCCGCCCGGCGTACTGAATGTGGTGAACGGCTTTGGCCTGGAAGCAGGCAAGCCGCTGGCCTCTAACAAGCGCATCGCCAAGATCGCCTTCACGGGCGAGACGGGCACCGGCCGCCTGATCATGCAATATGCGGCGCAGAACCTGATTCCGGTCACGCTGGAATTGGGCGGCAAATCGCCGAACATCTTCTTCGCCGACGTGATGGACGCCGACGACGCCTTCTTCGACAAGTGCCTGGAAGGCTTTGCGATGTTCGCGCTGAACCAGGGCGAGGTGTGCACCTGCCCATCGCGCGTGCTGATCCAGGAATCGATCTACGAAAAGTTTATCGAACGCGCGCTGGCCCGCGTGGCCGCGATCAAGCAGGGCAATCCGCTGGACGCCAGCACCATGCTGGGCGCGCAGGCCTCGCAGGAGCAGCTGGAAAAAATCCTGTCATATATCGACATCGGCAAACAGGAGGGCGCGGAACTGCTGGCCGGCGGTGAACGCAATGTCCAGGCGGGCGACATGAAGGACGGCTACTACGTGCGTCCGACCGTGTTCAAGGGCGATAACAAGATGCGCATCTTCCAGGAAGAGATCTTCGGCCCGGTGGTGTCGGTGACGACGTTCAAGGATGAAGCGGATGCGCTGCGCATCGCCAACGATACGCTGTACGGCTTGGGCGCCGGCCTGTGGACCCGCGATGGATCGCGCGCCTTCCGTGTCGGCCGCGCGATCCAGGCTGGCCGTGTCTGGACCAATTGCTACCACCTCTATCCGGCCCATGCGGCGTTCGGCGGCTACAAGCAGTCGGGCATCGGTCGCGAGAACCACAAGATGATGCTGGACCATTACCAGCAGACCAAGAACCTGCTGGTCAGCTACAGCCCCAACGCCTTGGGCTTCTTCTAGCCATGAGCCACATCATCGCCCGTGTCATGGCCACGCCGGCGGCGTTCGAGTTGATCGCCGCGCTGCGTAGCCGTCACGGACCGCTGATGTTCTTCCAGTCCGGCGGCTGCTGCGACGGCAGCACGCCGATGTGTTATCCGGCGGGAGAGTTCAACATCAGCGATACCGATGTCTATCTCGGCAACCTGGATGGGGTGCCGTTCTACATGGGGTGTGAACAGTTCGAGTACTGGGAGCATACGCAGTTGATCATCGACGTCGTCGACGGCAACGGCGGCATGTTCTCGCTCGATAACGGCACGGGCAGGCGCTTTCTGACCCGCTCGCGCCTGTTCACCGACGAGGAAATGGCTGTGTTGAAGCCATCGGCCTGACTATTTCAGGCTGGGCACCTTGCGGTAGATGGTGTTGCGCGATACCCCGAGGGCGCGCGCGGTGGCGGAGACATTGCCGCCGTGCGCCGCCAGCGATTTCAATATGGCCGACTGCTCCAGCTCTTCCAGGTTGGCGCTGCCGGCGGTCGTCTCTTCCTGGACTGGCGCTTGTTCCATGTCGTCGAGGAAGTCGTCCGGCATGTGGCTCAGGCAGATCTCGTGCTCATCGCCTGCCATCACGATCGCCGTGCGCAGCAGATTGGTCAGCTGGCGGAAATTACCTGGCCAGCGGTGGCGGCGGAACAGCAGCAGCAGTTCCTGCGAGACGTGATAACGGCCGTTGTTCGACTCGGTCGCCAGGATTTTCTTGACCACGGTCTCAAGGTCGTTGCGTTCGCGCAGCGGCGGCAGCTTCACCACCAATCCATTCAAGCGGTAGTACAAATCTTCGCGGAACAGCCCTTGTGCAATGCGGTTGCGCAGATTGTGATTGGTCGCGCAGATCAGCTCCACGTTCACCGGGATGGATTTGTCGCTGCCCAGCGGTGTCACCATGCGTTCCTGTAGTACGCGCAGCAGGCGCGCCTGCAAGCTGAATGGCATGTCGCCGATCTCGTCGAGGAACAGCGTGCCGCCGTTCGCTTGCAGGATCTTGCCGACCGCGCCTTTCTTGCGCGCGCCGGTGAAGGCGCCGTCTTCGTAGCCGAATAATTCGGATTCGATCAATGTCTCGGGTATCGAGGCGCAGTTAACGGCCACGAAGGGATTCATGGCTCGCGGCGAATCGCTGTGGATCGCCTGCGCCAGCAGTTCCTTGCCGGTGCCGGTTTCTCCCATGATCATGATAGGGATGTCGTGTCCCAGCACGCGGGTGACTTTATCGATCACCAGTTCCAGCTGCGGATCACCGGTGCGCAGATAGCGCAGGCCGGAGAGGCGGCGCTTGGCGGCGGCGGCCTGGTTGGCGGCGACAGCGCTGGGGCGCTCTGGCGTCAGCGATTGCTGGAATACGCTGTTGGAGATCCGCAGCTGCGCGCGGCCGGCCACGCGCACGCCACTGTGCATGCACAGGTTCAGCAAGCCGGGCGATGCGGCGCGATAGTGTTCGTACAGCGCGGACACAGGCAATCCAAACAGGGAACTGAATGTGTGCGATTGCAGCTCCCGGTACGACAAGCCCAATTGGAACAGTCCATTGCGATTGGCCGCCAGGAAGCGGCCGCCGGGCGAGAAGGACGCGATACCTTCCATCAGTGTGCCGATAAACTCGGGCCGCGCATGAAAGTGTAAGGTGATCACATCCTCGAAGGCGGCGGAGAACAGCTGGTTCTCTATCATCAGCGCCGACATGCGTACCAGCGCCATGGTGTGCTTGTGGAAGCTGCGCTGGTCGCCGGAGACATCCAGCACGCCGATGACGTTACCAAGATGGTCGGCGATCGGCGCGGCGGAGCAGGTGAGGAAGTGGTTGGCGGTCAGGTAATGCTGGTCGGCGTGGACCAGCACTGCCGCCTGTTCCGCGATCGCGGTGCCGATCGCATTGGTGCCCTTGCATTGCTCGGACCAGGCGGCGCCGGGTTTCAGGGCGACGCGGCTGGCTTTCTCCAGGAAGTCGTCGTCGCCGAGCGAGTGGACGATTACGCCATTCGCATCGGTGAGTAGCACCATGTTGTGGGTGTTGACGATTTGCTGGTACAGCGTCTCCATCGCCGGCACGGCGTGCGTGTGCAGCATGCGGTTCTGTTCCAACAGCAGCGATAGATCTGTCTTTGGCACCGGGCCGAAGTCGACAGAGGAGTCGGGCCGCAGCCCATACTTCTGCGATCGCTGGTGCGAGGATTCGATAATCAGCGGCATGCTGTCTTCCCATGCCGTGGTGCGATGTGGCGCGGTCTGGCGTTCCATGTTGTCTCGGTCTCCGGCTGGCCGTTATCGGCTCTATTGTTCACTGTAGCGCAAACGAAGCGCGAGCGGAAAATAAACCTTGGCAGTTTCGACTTGCCTTTGCTATAGTTCGCCCCCTCGCAGAACGACGCATGTAAATGCCGAGTGAAGCGGGAAAAAGTAGAGCTTGACGAGATAGACGAAACGCTTCATACTCTTGCCTCTTCGCTGATGAACACAACGCTTCTTCAGCAAGCAGTACCGAATAAAGTTCTTTAAAAATTTACAGTCGATAAGTGTGGACGTTTGATGAAAGTGCACAGCAGGC
>NZ_JBWKQE010000045.1:0-15867 GCF_059418605.1 Duganella sp. GW821-FHT07G03 | reverse complement strand
AGTCAGCTCACCATCGCTCTTGGCGAGCTGAGATCGTTAATCGCTATCTTCAAAATTTGAGGGGAAGGTTCAGGGTCAAGTCTGACATTCGGACACGAGCTCAACCATAAAGGCACCGCTATGGTTGAGCCCGTGTCCGAATGTCAGACCCCAGTTTTTTACCAGCTTGGCGGCGACGAGCCCAGTTCGCTGGCGGGCCGCGCCCATGCCATCGGCGCGCCATCGATCGCCACCGGCGGTAGGTAGCGGCGGGCCGCGCCCCACGCGGTTTCCTCCAGCGCCGGCGCCAGGTCCGCGTCGCTTGCCGCCGCCAGCGGTTGGGCGTCCATGCCCCCATCCTGCGGCGACTGCTCCGTCAGCAGCAAGGCGGTGCGCGCCAGCGATAGGCGCGCCTGCGTCGCACTTCCCCCTGCAAGCCGGTTTAGCAGCCCGCGCACCACCGCCGCCGCGGCCAGATAGCCGGTCGCGTGATCCAGCGCCTGCACCGGCAAGGGCACCGGCTTGTCCGCGCCCCGCCACTGCATGCCGCGCTGGGCGATGCCCACGCTCATCTGCACCAGGCTGTCGAAGCCGCGCCGCCCGCTCAACGGCCCCGACCAGCCATACGCATCCAGCGCCACATCGACCAATCCAGGATTCAACTGCCGGCGCATCTGTTCGCCGTATCCCAGTCTCTCCAACGCATCCGAACGATAGCCGTGCACCAGCACATCCGCCCCGGCCAGCAAATGCTCGAACACGGCGCGATCCGGCGCCAGTCGCAGATCCAGGCGCGCGCAGCGCTTGCCCAAGCTGACCTCCGGTATCACGCCCGGCTCGTTCCAGCCTGGCGGATCGATGCGCAGCACGTCCGCGCCATAGCCGGCCAGGAAGCGCGTCGCCACCGGCCCGGCCAGCACCCGCGTCAAGTCCAGCACCCTCAGCCCCGCCAGCGGCCGCGACGGCGTCGGCGCCCAGCCCGCATTGAAGCTGCCGGCCTGGGTCGACAACGCGACCAAGGATTCGGCCGCCACCGCCCGCCCCTGCTCATGCGCCGCCCATTCCGCGCCGGAGCGCATCAGCGCCGCGCAGCCGCCCTGCGCCACCACCGCCGCTTCGAGCTCGACGCCGCGCCAGCCGGCCACCGCCCGCGCCACCGCCTCGCGTTCGACCGGCGCCTTCAACACCGCCAGCGCTGCATCGCGGTGATGCGGCGCGTTGGTGTGCAGGCGTATCCAGCCGTCGGCGGTCCTATAATCGCCGGCCACCGGATCCCACAGCGGTGGCAGCTCCCAGCCCACCGGACGCAGCGACC
The DNA here is from genome assembly GCF_059418605.1 of Duganella sp. GW821-FHT07G03. NCBI lineage: Bacteria > Pseudomonadati > Pseudomonadota > Betaproteobacteria > Burkholderiales > Oxalobacteraceae > Duganella > Duganella sp. GW821-FHT07G03. Next base: position 14,573 of record NZ_JBWKQE010000045.1, on the reverse strand, counting down.
AGCTGAACCACAGCGACGCCAGCCGCCGATCGACCACCAGGTCCGCCGGCCGCCCGCCCTGCGCCGCGATCAGCTGCCGCACCGCCAGCGCAGCCGCGCCCACCGACGCCGCCGCCAACTCCGTCACCGCATAACACGATGGCAGTTCGCCCTCGCCGGTGAACGTCACGCACTCCCGCGCCGACAAGGACAGCGCGGACGACATAGCCTCCAACATTTTAGACATGAACGCTCCAGTAATTGATATGCTGTCCCAGCTTAGGACCGCCCACAGAGGGCGTCAATCTTGACTTGAAGTGTCAACATAGGAAACCGAGATGGTCTGGATGACAGCGGCAGAAGCGCTGAACCTACTGAATGTCCGCCCGCAAACGCTGTACGCCAACGTCAGCCGGGGCAAGATACGCGCCAAGTCCGACGAGGCCGATCCGCGCCGCAGCCTCTACCATCGCGACGACATCCTGCGCATGGCCCGACGCAGCAACGGCCGCCGCAAGATCGAAGCCGTCTCCGCGCAGGCGATGCAATGGGGCGACCCGGTGCTGCCGTCCGCCATCTCCACCGCCGCCGACGGCCGCCTGCTCTACCGCGGCCGCGACGCCGTCACGTTGTCCGAAACCGCCACGCTGGAAGAGATCGCCGATTTATTGTGGGAGGCCGAACCCGGCCAACTGCTGGCAACGCCAGCCGCCGCGCCGTCCGCCCGCGCACCGGCAGCAGCAGCGCACGCACAAACCGCCATCGCAGCGCCGGCCAGCGCGCTGGGCGCCGGCCTGCTGGCCCTGGCGCTGCGCAGCGCCAGCGACGCGCCCTCGATGGACCGCCCCGCCGCCGAGCTGCGCGCCGAAGCCGCCGCCGTCCTGGCCACGCTCACGCACGCGATGATCGGCCCCGCAGGCGAGCAGGCCGCCACCATCAGCCACCGCCTGGCCCTCGCCTGGCAACGCCCGGCCTCCGAAGACCTGCTGCGCCGCGCGCTGGTGCTGATGGCCGACCACGAACTAAACGCCTCCACCTTCGCCACCCGCGTCGCCATCTCGACCGGCGCCTCGCTGGCGGCCGGCGTGCTGGCCGGCTTCACCACGCTGACCGGTCCGCTGCACGGCGGCGCCTCGGCCGAATTCTCCCAACTGGCCGCCGCCGCCCGCGCGCACGGCCCCGAAGCCGCCGTCGCCACATGGCGCGCCAGCGGCCGCCCGCTGCCCGGCTTCGGCCACATGCTGTACGCGGAAGGCGACCCGCGCGCCCGCGCCTTGATGAAATTATTACCGGAATTGCAGCCGCACACAGCCCTCGCCGCCGCGGCCGAAGCCCAGGCGGGGGAATTGCCGAACATTGATTTTGCGCTGACCTTGCTGGCCGCCGCGCACGGGCTGCCGGATGACGCGCCGTTCATCCTGTTTGCGCTGGGCCGCTGCGTCGGCTGGCTGGCGCATGCACTCGAACAAGTGCAGGCGCGTCGCCCGATCCGCCCCAGGGCCCGCTACGTCGGCCCTAGCGCAGGAACTTGTTGATGGCGCTGGCGTTGGCGCTATCCAGATTGAGGAACTGGTAACCGATCTTGAAATGGTCGCCGCTGAAAATGCAATAAGTCACCTTGGAGCGGCAGGTCAGGATCTGCGGCTTACCATCGAGGAACAGCTCGAACGTCACATTCCCCATATGCCCGACCGCCAATTTGTGCTCGAACGTTATCGACAAACCGCTGGCGCTGATATCGAGCGTGCGTCCCGGCTGTGGCTGCATGCCGTCCATCACCGCCACCACCTTGGAGCGCAGGATCTTGCGCGCGACTGACCTCTGATCAACTAACACTATCTATCCTCTTGTACGTTTGCGTTACCAATTATTCAGTATTAATGATTACAACACGTAACAATACAACGTTATTGGATTTCGCGCAGCTTATTGAAGGCATCGTCGATGCGATCGACCGCGATGATGGTCATGCCCTCGATCGGCTGCTTGGGCGCATTGGCGGTCGGGATCATCGCCATCGAGAAGCCCAGCTTGGCCGCCTCGCGCAAGCGCTCCTGCCCGCGCGGCGCCGGCCGGATCTCGCCGGCCAGGCCCACCTCGCCGAACACCACGAAACCACGCGGCAGCGGCTTGCTGCGCATCGAGGAATTAATCGCCAGCAGCACCGCCAGATCGGCCGCCGGCTCGGTGATCTTGACCCCGCCCACCGCGTTGATGAACACGTCCTGGTCGAAGGCCGCGATGCCCGCATGACGGTGCAGCACAGCCAGCAGCATCGCCAGCCTATTCTGCTCCAACCCGACCGACAGGCGGCGCGCGTTAGGCAGATGGCTGGCGTCGACCAGCGCCTGGATCTCCACCAGCAGCGGACGCGTGCCCTCCTGCGTCACCATCACGCAGGAGCCGGGCACCTGATTGTCATGCTGGGACAGGAACAGCGCCGACGGATTGGACACGCCCTTCAAGCCCTTCTCCGTCATCGCGAACACGCCCAGCTCGTTGACCGCGCCGAAACGGTTCTTGATCGCGCGCACCAGGCGGAAGCTGGAATGATTGTCGCCCTCGAAATACAGCACCGTATCGACGATGTGCTCCAGCACGCGCGGCCCGGCCAGCGCGCCTTCCTTGGTCACGTGGCCGACCAGGATGATGGTGATGCCGGTCTGCTTGGCCACGCGGGTCAGCTGCGCCGCGCACTCGCGCACCTGCGCCACCGAACCCGGCGCCGAACTGAGCGCGTCCGAATACACGGTCTGGATCGAATCGATGACCGCCACTTCCGGCTTCAGGTCAGCCAGCGTGCCGAGGATCTTCTCCAGCTGTATCTCCGCCTGCAATTTCAAATCGCGGGCGTCGATGTTCAGCCGCTTGGCGCGCAACGCGATCTGCGCGCCGGACTCCTCGCCGCTGACATACAGGACTTTTTTCAGATGCGACACATTGGCCAGCGCCTGCAACAGCAAGGTCGACTTGCCGATGCCCGGATCGCCGCCGATCAACACCACGCCACCGGCCACCAGGCCGCCGCCCAGCACCCGGTCGAACTCCTCGATGCCGGTGCCGAAGCGCGGCACGTCGATGGCGTCGATATCGGCCAGCGACAGCACCGGCGCGGTCTGCGCCAGCGACATGTGCTGCGGTTGCGAGTAGCGGTTGTTGCCGCCCGCCTCGACGACGGTCTCCACCATCGTGTTCCACTGCTGGCAGGACGGACACTGGCCGGTCCATTTGGTGGCCGTGCCGCCGCAGTCGCTGCAGGTGTAGTTGGTTTTTGCCTTGGCCATCCGTTCAGCCTTCCACAACCGGCACGCGCTGCGCCAATGCGCACATCAGCTCATAGCCGATGGTGCCGGCCGCCGTCGCCACGTCGTCGATCGGCATGCCGCGTCCCCACAGCGTGACCTTGCTGCCGACGCCAGCCGACGGCAGGCCCGTCAGGTCCACGGTCAACATGTCCATCGACACCCGGCCCACCAGCGTGGTCGCCACGCCGTCGACCAGCACGGGCGTGCCCATCGGCGCGCTGCGCGGATAGCCGTCCGCATAGCCGCAGGCCACCACGCCGATACGCATCGGACCCTCGGCCTGGTAGCGGCTGCCGTAGCCGACCACGTCGCCGGCCACGATGTTCTGCACGCCGATGATCTCGCTGCTCAAGGTCATGGTCGGCTCCAGGCCGAACGATGCCGCCGTGGCGCCGCCCGGCGAGCCGCCGTACAGCATGATGCCGGGACGTACCCAGTCGTTGCGCAAGGTTTTCTGGTGCATCAGCACCCCCGCCGAATTGGACAGGCTGCGCGCCCCCGCCAGCCCGGCCGTGCCCAGCTCGAAGCGGCGCACCTGCTCGGCGATCGGCAGCAGCGGATGCTCGGCGTCGTCGGCGTTGGCGAAGTGGGTGATCATGGTGATGCTGCCGACGCAGGTAATCGCGCTCAGGCGCGCATGCGCGGCGGCGTAGGCGTCCGGCATGAAGCCGAGCCGGTTCATGCCGCTGTTCATTTTCAGATGCAGATCAAATTTGATGCCGCGCGCCGTCAGCGCCGCTTGCGCCGCCTCCAGCCACGCCAGCTGCTCGACGCAATGCACGGCGGCCTGCAGGTTGTAGCCGGCCATGGTGTGCAGATCGGCCGGATCGAAGAAACCCTCCAGTAACAGGATGGGCTTTTTCCAGCCCAGCTCGCGCAGGCGCACGGCGTAGTCGATCTCCACCAGCGCCAGGCCGTCGGCGTCGGCGAAACCGCGCATCGCCCGCTCCAGGCCGTGGCCGTAGCCGTTCGCCTTGACCACCCCCCAGGCCTTGGCGCCGGGCGCATTCGCCCTGGCGCGGGCCAGGTTATGCTTCATGGATTCAACGTGGATGGTTGCGAGGATCGGCCTAGGCATATGCAGTTTGAGCGGAATATGGGAAGGCCGTATTTTACCGTGTAGCAGCCTAACTGCACGGCTCAATTCTTGGGGATACGATCAAAGCATGGTATAAAGCAAGCCAGATAAGTTTTCAGGCACCCCAGAATGAATCGTGGTTTCTATACCATTATGGCAGCGCAATTTTTTTCGTCCCTGGCGGATAATGCGCTGCTCTTTGTTGCGATCGACCTGCTGGTAACGATGAAGTCCCCAGCATGGATCACACCACTGCTGAAGCTCTCATTTACGCTCTTTTACGTACTGTTGGCCGCATTTGTTGGCGCCTTCGCCGATTCGATGCCCAAGGGCAAGGTCATGTTCATCTCCAACCTGATCAAGGTTGGCGGCTGTCTGCTGATCTTCGCCCACGTCCATCCCTTATTGGCCTATGCGCTGGTCGGTTTTGGCGCCGCGGTGTATTCGCCGGCCAAATACGGCATCCTCACCGAATTGCTACCCGCGGAAAAACTCGTGGCCGCCAATGGCTGGGTCGAAGGCTTGACCGTGATGTCGATTATTTTCGGCACCGTCATGGGCGGCAAGCTGGTCGGCGGCCAGGTGTCGTCCTTCCTGCTGGGCTTTGACTTCCCGCTGATCGACACCGGCATCGACACCCCGCCCGAGGCGGCGCTGTGCGTGGTGGTGGCCATCTATATGCTGGCGGCGCTGTTCAACACCCGCATCCCGGACACCGGCTGCGTCTACGGCCACCAGGAACGCAACCCGATCAAGCTGATCACCGACTTCGCCAACTGCTACGGCCTGCTGTGGAAAGACAAGCTGGGCCAGATCTCGCTGGCGGTCACCACGCTGTTCTGGGGCGCCGCGCAAACGCTGCAATTCATCGTGCTGGAGTGGGCCAACCGCACCCTCAAGCTGACCTACGAACAATCGACCAGCCTGGTCGGCGTGGTCGCCATCGGCGTCGCGCTGGGCGCGGTGCTGTCGGCGCGCTTCATCTCGCTGCGCAAATCGCTGAACGTGATCCCGATGGGCATCGCCATGGGCGTCATCGTCATCAGCATGACCATGGTGAAATCGGTGGCGCTGGCCTATCCGCTGCTGATCCTGGTCGGCCTGCTGGGCGGCTTCTTCCTGGTGCCGATGAACGCGCTGCTGCAACACCGCGGCCACGTGCTGATGAGCGCCGGCCACTCGATCGCGGTGCAGAACTTCAATGAGAACCTGTCCATCCTGACCATGCTGGCGGTGTACTCGCTGATGCTGCGCGGCCACCTGAACCTGGACGTCATCATCGTGCTGTTCGGCCTGTTCCTGGCGGGCACCATGTACCTCATCATGCGCAAGCATGCGGCCAACCAGCGCGAGTTCGATTCGGTCGCGCTGATCGGCGAGCTGAAACACTAGTCGCCGATTAAGCCGGCAGCGCCCCGTCCAGGCGGCGCTGCGCGGCTTGCGCGCGCCAGTCGTCCGGCACCACGAAGCCGCGACACCGCTCCACCAACCACTCCCCCCGCTGCTCCAGCTCCGCCACCATCACCGGCGCGGCCACCTGCGCCATGTGCTCGTGCAGCGCGGCCAGCAGTTCATCCTTGCTCATCGCGCTCGACTCCAGCGGCATCTTCAACGGCGCCAGCCAGTGCAGGCGCGGCATGATGGCGTAGCGCTCGCCTTGCAATGCGGCGGCCTGCTGCAGCGTGATCCAGAAGCCGTTGCAATGCGGCTGGGAGATGCCCGCCATCGGCGCCGCGCCCTCCCCGCCCGGATAGAACAGCCAGCCCTTGACCAGCGCCTGCGCCCGCGCCACCGGCTGCGGCAGCAGGGGCTGGGCCGCCGGATGGCTGGCCAGCGAGAGTTGCTTGTCGAAGATCTTGCGCATCTTGGCGCCCAGCGTGTCGGCCAGGTTGGGGCCGATCAGGCCGTTGAAGTCGGCGCCGGCCTCGCTGGCGTCGAGCAGGTAGAACTTGGTGGCGAACTCCAGGTGGACCAGTTCGTCGCCGTCGCGCAGCAGGAAGTCGAACTCGCCGACGGTGTCGTTGCGGCTGGCGCGCACTTGCAGGCCGTGCGCGACCAGCTTGCCATGCTCGGCGAAATAGAAGGCCATCAGCTTTTCAGCGTACAGGCCGAGGCGCGAATAGTGACGAGTGCCCAGCGCGGCCTCGAGCGGGATCGGATCCTGCTCCAGCGCGGCCAGCCAGTCGGCCGTTTCCGGCGACATGGAGCCCAGCGTGGCGATGCGGCCGTGCCAGTGCGGTGAGGCCGGGTCCAGCAGATCGGGGGCGTCCAGCAGCCATGCCAGCGCCCGCACGTGCGGACGGGTCAGGTGCCCCCAGCGCTGTTCGAAGCGTGCTTGATAGCTGTCCGCCGGCGTCGACGTGTTCAACGGCGCGGCGAGCGGCAGGCTAGTCACGGGCAGCCTTGGCGAGACACAGGTCGCCCCAGGCCTTGGCCTTGTCTTCCGGCTTGCGCAGCAGGTCGTCCGGGTGATAGGTGGCCACCACCGGCAATTGGGCGGCGCCGTAACGCATCACCTGGCCGCGTGCGGCCGGGCCCATCATCAGGCCCTTGGCGGCGTACTGGCCGAAGGTCATGGCCATCGCCGCGCCGGTCAGCGCCAGTTCGCGCTCCAGGAACGGACGGCAGGCCAGCAGCTCCTCGCCGCTCGGCGCGCGGTCGGCGCCGTCGGGGCCGGACGGGCGGCATTTGACCAGGTTGGTCACGTAGACGTCCGTCTCCGGTTTGAGGGAGATGGCTTTCAACATATTGTCCAGCAACTGCCCCGCCTCGCCGGCGATCGCCTGGTTCTCCTTTTCGTCCAGGCGCGACGGCGCGGCGGCGATGGCGATCCAGCTGGCGTCGGCGGCGCCACGGCCGTTGACGGCGTTGCGGCGCGTATCGCACAGCGCGCAGCGGGTGCAGGTGGAGACGGCGGTCTTCAACGCGGCCCAATCCATCGCGGCGATGGCGGCATCGCTGACCGGCTCGGCGCGCGCAGGTACGGGCGCCTCGTCGAACCAGGCGGTCGAGTCTTCGTCGGCCGCGGCGAACGGTACTTCTTCGGCCGGCGGCTCGGGGGCGAACGTTGGCGCGGGCGTTGGCGCAGGCGCCGCCACGGGTGCGGGTGCGGGCGCGGCAACTGCAACGGGCGCCGACACTGGCACGGGTGCCGGGACGGCAGCTGGCGCCGGCGGCGCTTCAGCCGCCACCGCTACTGGCTCCCCGGCCACGTCATCCTCAACGACCGCCTCTTCGCCGACAGCGGGATTGCGCAACTTCCATTGCACGCCCACGCCCATCTCGTCGAGGAACACGGTACTGCGGGCTATCGTCTGACTCATAAACTGAATCGCATAACGATTGCGTCCTCGCGTTGCTGATTGGCGGCCGGGTAATAGCCCTTGCGCCGACCAATCTGTTGAAATCCGTAGCGCCCATAAATCTCCAGCGCCCGCGTATTCGATGGCCGCACTTCCAGCAGCACCGATTCCATGCCCAGCCCGCGCGAACAAGCCACGGCCTGGTTCAGCAGGAACCGTCCGAGGCCCTGCCCCTGCCGCTCCGCCGACACCGCCACGTTCAGCAAATGCGCCTCGTCGACGATCGTCATCAGCAGGAAATAGCCCAGCAAATCGCCGTGCTGGTCGCGCAACACCCACGCCTCATAATTGCTGTTGAGGGAATCGACGAAATTGGCCATGCTCCAGGGATGCGGATAAACGCTCTCCTCCAGCGCCACCACATCGAGCAAATCGGTTTGCCGCATCGGCTCATAGTTCAGCCGCGCCAGGTCCCACATCTGCTTCATGCGCCACCTTCAGCGGCCTTGGCGGCCGCCATGTCGCGCCGTTCGGCCTGGGTGTATGCGATCTTGTTACGCAAATACAGCGGCTGCGCCTCGGCCGCCGTCACGGTCGCGCCGGCGGCAAAGGCGATCGCCGCCAGCTGCGCGACCTGCTCCGCATGCGGCATCACCTCGGCAAAGCCGCCGCCGGCAAACGCCTCGGCATAGGCCGACAGACCGTTGCCGCAAGCGACAGGCGCGCCCAGCGGCTGCACGCCCTCGGGCGCCGACAGCGCGGGCGGCAGCACGGCCGCCGGCGCAGCACCGTCCGCAAAGCGGTACTGGGCCCAGTACACCTCGCCCATGCGCGCATCGAGCACCGCCAGCACGTCGCCGGCGCCATGGCGCTGATGGCAAGCCAGCGCCATCGCGTCCAGCGTCACCACCGGCACCACCGGCAGGTTGCCACCGAAGGCCAGGCCCTGGGCGATCCCGCAAGCGGTGCGCACGCCGGTGAACGAACCGGGGCCGGAGCCGAAGGCGATGGCGTCGCAGTCTTTCAAGGCGATAGCGGCTTCGGCCAGCAGCTCCTGTATCATCGGCAGCACCGATTGCGAATGGGTGCGCACGCCCGAAGACACGCGGCTGATGACGGTCTCGCCGCGCAGCAGCGCGACCGAGGCCAGTTCGGAGGAGGTTTCAATGGCAAGAATAATAGGCATGCCGTATTTTAACCTGCCGCGCTGGCAGGCGCGACCCCGCGAGGGGATGTAGAATACGCCCCTTAGGCGCAGAGGCCGCCGTTAGCCCACGAATACCATGCACAGTGTGACCCTGAATTCCGACAATCGCGCAGAGATCGCCGCCGCCCTGGCCGGCGAGCGCTGGATCGTGGCCTGCCTGTGCGCGGCCTGGTGCGGCACCTGCGAGTCCTACCGCGCGACGTTCGAGGAGCTGGCCGCGCGCCACCCGGACAAGTTGTTCGTCTGGATCGACATCGAAGACCATGCAGACGTGGTGGGCGACCTGGACGTGGAGAACTTCCCCACCCTGCTGCTGCAACACCACGAACTGGTGGCCTTCTTCGGCACCATGCTGCCGGACGCCGCGCTGGCGCACCGCCTGGTGCAAGCCAAGTCCGCGCTCAGCGACGCCGAACTGGCCGAACTGGCCGTCAGCAGCGAAGAACGCCGCCGCTGGCAAGCAGACTGCAACCTGCGCACCTTGATGCGCAACGCGCAGGCCTGAGCGCCGGCGTCATCAAACGCTGTCGGAAGCGACCGGCAGCGCCTCGGCCTTCCAGCGCAGCATCCCGCCGGCCAGATTGGCGACCTGGCTAAAGCCGGCCTTGGTCAGCAGCACGCTGGCCTGGGCCGAACGCACGCCCGAGCGGCACACCGCCACCACCGGCCGCGCGCGGTCCAGCTCTCCCACGCGATCCATCAGCTGCGACAGCGGCACCAGCCGCGCGCCTTCTAGATGGCCCAGCTGGTCGATGAACTCCGGCGCCTCGCGCACGTCGACGATCTGGGCCTCGGCCAGATGCTCCAGCAACACCATCGGCTCGATCTCCCACACGCCGCTGAAACGCAAAGTCAGCGGCGCCCAGGTTGGCGCATCGGGCGCGGGCAGGTTGCCTTCCGGCTGACCGCAGCGCATATTGGCCGGCACCGCGATCGCAATCAGCTTGGGATGCGGCAGGTGCAGATTGTTCATATGCCCGGCGAAGTCGCCCTCGTCCACATCGCCGCCCAGGCGCGGATTAAAGCGGCGCTCCTCCGCCACGCTGGTCACGGTGATGCCGCGGTAGTCGTGCGCCGGATAGAGCAGGCAAGTCTCGGGCAGCGACAGGATCTGCTCGCGCACCGAAGCAAACAACTGCTGCGGACTGCCCTGCTGGAAATCGGTGCGGCCGCAGCCGCGTATCAGCAGGCTGTCGCCGGTGAAGGCCATGCTTTCGTCATCCAGCACAAAGGTCAAGCAGCCGTTGGTATGGCCGGGCGTGGCCCGCACCGTCAGATGGCGGCTGCCGAAATCGATGCGATCGCCATGCCGCAGCGGGCGGTCGGCCAGTTCCGCGCCCGCAGCTTCCGCCAGCGCGATGCGGCTGCCGCAGCTTTGATGCAAGCGCCAGGCGGCCGTCACGTGGTCCGCGTGGACGTGGGTGTCCAGCGTGGCCAGCAGACGCAAGCCCAACTCCTTCAACAACGCCAGGTCGCGCGGCGCCTGCTCGTAGACCGGGTCGATCAGCAGCGCCTCGCCGCTGTCACCCAGCAGATAGGTGTAGGTGGAGGATGTAGGATCGAACAGCTGGCGAAAAATCATGATGACGGCAATCTGAGTAAAGTGATCAAGGTAGTCCTCAAGCTTAGTCTGATTGGGCATACATGTGCAAGTACCGCGCCGCTTCAACGCCGGCGCGCTGCAATTGCGTAGCAAGAAACGGGTAGCCCATCATCCGCCGCCTACCTATGCTGGAGCCTCTCTATCACTCCTGCAGAAGGAAAAATCCATGCATCAGCTAACAGGAAAAGTGGCGATCGTCACCGGCGCGAGTTCGGGTATCGGCTACGAGACGGCCAGGCTATTCGCGCGTGAAGGCGCAAAGGTGGTCGTGACGGCGCGCCGCCAGGCCGAACTCATCGCGCTGGTCGCAGACATCGAACGTGACGGCGGCGAGGCGGTCGCCGTCGCCGGCGACATCCGCGACGAGCAACTCGCGCGGGCACTGGTGGAAACGGCGGTCGGCCGCTTCGGCGGACTCGACATCGCCTTCAACAACGCCGGCATGACGGGCGACGCCACACCGGTGTGCGACATTTCCATCGACGCCTGGCAGGCCATCGTCGACACCAACCTGACCAGCGCCTTCCTCGGTGCAAAATATCAGCTGCCGGCCATGATCAAGCGCGGGGGCGGCTCCATCATCTTTACCTCGACCATCGTTGGCAGCACGGTCGGTTTTCCTGGCATGGGCGCCTATGCCGCCAGCAAGGCCGGCTTGATCGGCCTGATGCAGGTCATCGCCGTCGAATATGGCACCCACGGCGTAAGAGCCAACGCGCTGCTACCCGGCGGCACCGACACCCCGATGGGCCGGGCCAGCGCCAACACGCCCGAAGCGCGCGCCTTCGTCGAAGGCCTGCACGCGCTCAAGCGCTTGGCACTGCCGGAGGAAATCGCCCGCTCGGCGCTCTATCTGGCCTCCGACGCATCAAGCTTCACCACGGGATCGAACCTGAGAGTGGATGGCGGCGCGTCGGTCAACCGGACGTGAGTGACACATCCGTGGCACTAATGAAAAATAACAAGCTCCTGTAACCGACCAGCAGCGGACGCTCGCGATGTGGAAAGCGCCCGTTGGCGGCCCGGTATTATTCAAGGCCGGCATCGATTCGGATGAAAATTCCTTCAGTATTTACAGACATTATCAGTGTGCCGATTTCGTGTCCGAAATCACCCGCGAAGTCGACTCGCACGTGCGCCCGATAATCGTTCAGGATGTCCATGGACAGGAATCGAGTCACCGTGTGATACCCGATGAAATACCGCTCGATATAATTGCAGATGCCTGCATGACCATCGAAACAATGTCCGGTCGACGGGTCATCTATCACCGCATCCGGCGCAAACAGTGCTAACACCCGCGCTACATCATGGGAGTTGGCCGCAGCAATGAACGCATCCACGGCCGCGCGTAGCTTGATTGTTTTTCTAGCCGTCACATTAACTCCCGTTCTGCCACGGTGCCAGCACGGAAGTGTGGAAGCCGATGGGATGGTCGATGTCGCTCACCGATATAAAAACGTGATCCAACATATTGGTTTGCTCCTTTCGGTCAGATGATGTAGCCACCGGCGACTTCAATGTTTTGCGCGTTGATCCAACCGCCATCTTCCGTCAGCAGCATGGCAATCACCCGCGCAACATCTTCAGGTTCACCAACGCGGCCCAGCGCGGTCTGCGCCGCGAGCAGAGCTTCAAATTTGTCGTCCAGGCCGCCGCCCAGTTCCGTCTGAATCGCTCCTGGAGAAACAGAGTTCACGCGGATTCGGCGTTCCGCGAATTCCTTGGCCATGTATCGCGTGAGCACTTCCAGCCCCCCTTTGAGCGAGGCGTATGGCGCCACGCCCTTGGTTGCAACGCGTGTCGTTGCGCTGCACAGGTTGACTATGCTGGAACCTTGTTTCATCAGCGGCAGCAATGACTGGGTCAGGAAGAATGGCCCCTTGAGGTGAACGTTCATCAAGCCATCGAATTCTGCTTCGGTCACGGTTTCGATGGGTTTAAACAAACCGTAGCCCGCATTATTTACCAAGCCACTCACTTCATTCTCGCCCCATACGCTGGACAATGTGGCCGACACCTCGTTGCGGAAGTCGGAGAAATCTCGAGGGATGCCGACATCCAGTTTCAAGGCTGCTGCCGAGCCTCCAGCCTCGCAGATCTGACGTACCACCGCGCTGGCTTTGTCCGCCTGGCTGTTATAGGTGAGTATGACGCCTAGTCCACGACGCGCGCATTCCAGCGCGGTGCTGGCTCCAATACCGCGGCTGCCGCCAGTGATAAGTACAACCTTCATTTTGACTCCGTTAAGCGGTTACATGAGCCTACATGGTAGCCAGCGGCGTTGAATCTGGCCTCTCATTTTGAGCCTCAATCCTGCCTATTTCTGCTTTTAAGTTGCAAGAGGTCAGCAAGGTGATGTTTAATCCCTGCATGGAAAAACAACTTGATGAACTTCGCACCCTGACCGCTCACGCCGAAAACCGGCGCACTGAGACCGGCATACCGCGCGTCGCGATGGTCCAGGGAACCATCCCCGAACATCAATTGGCTGCAGCCTACGAGCCTATGATTAATCTGATTCTGCGGGGAAGTAAGAGCATAACCGTCGGAGGACGGACCTTACACTATGATCCTGCTACCTATTTCGTCATGTCCGTTGGTTTGCCGGCCAGTGGGGTGGTGCGGCCGTCCGAAACTGGCTTGCCCTACCTTGCGGTCAGCTTGACTCTGGATGCCGGAATTGTCGCGAATCTACTGAGCGACCTACCTAATACTCCCAGCCAATGGTGTGATGACAAAAATGCGTTCTCCGTGGCCGCTGTGACGCCAGAGCTACTGGATGCCTGGGTCCGCATGCTGCGTTTGATGAACCATCCGTCAGACATACCAGCGTTGGCTTCGGGCTATGAGCGAGAAATTCTCTATCGCGTATTGCAAGGGCCGTTGGGCTGGATGCTGCGCGACATCGCCTTGCCCGATTCGACACTCGCGCGCGTCAATCAGGCCATTCAACACATTCGTCGCAACTCTGCATTGCCGCTGCGTGTGGAGGACTTGGCAGATAGCGTAGCCATGAGCGCATCGTCATTCCACCGCCACTTCAAATCCGTCACCACGCTAAGTCCAGTCCAATATCAAAAGCAAATCCGACTGCTCAATGCCCGCACTCTGCTCATAGCCTCCGGCTACAGCGTAACCGCCGCCGCCCACGAAGTCGGCTACCAAAGCGCTACACAATTCAGCAGAGAATATGCGCGTGAGTTTGGTCAGGCGCCAGGGCGAGACGCAATGAGGATCGTTAGGGAAATGAAGTGACCGTGCAGAGCAAAGTGACCTTGGGGGATGGCATCGGCTGGACGTGACAATATGTGATTTTTCCACTCGAGCAAGATGCTATCCTTCCCCGTCGGCCGGATTCAAGAGCGGCCGGATGCCGGAAGAACTTCGCGACGATGCTTGGACCTTAATCGAAAGAAAGTGGACCTTATGCCTGCTTTGATTAGCGGTACGGAAGGATATGCCGAAGAGGCCAAGCTTTTGATAGAAAGGTGGCGACATATATCTTTTGAGAGCCAGCATAAGATAGTTTTCGACCTTTTACCTTTAGCCCCGAGCAGGATATTGGATATTGGCTCAGGTATTGGCACTGATGCGGCTGCGTTCGCTGCGATGGGCCATCAGGTAGTTGCTGTCGAGCCCACAAAAGAGTTGCGTTTACCTGGCATCGAGTTTCATAGGAAATATGCGATTGAATGGTTGGATGACAGTCTTCCTGATTTGCCGCTCCTTCGTGCTAGGAATGAGACGTTTGACGTCGTCATGTTGACGGCGGTGTGGATGCATCTTGATGAAGGGCAGCGTTGCCGAGCGATGCCCATTGTCGCTTCATTGCTCTCTGCGACAGGCATCATGATTATGTCGTTACGCCATGGCGCAGTTCCAAGCGGCCGTCGCATGTTCGAAGTCACAGCGGCAGAAACCATCGAGTTGGCTGCGCAGCAAGGGCTGAAGCCAGTTCTCAATATTTGCACGCAGTCCGTTTCGGTAGAAAATCGGATGGCAGATGTGCGTTGGACGCGCCGGGGGTGTACTGTATTCTGTGTAAACGGGTTTTCGTTTAAGCCTGCGGCACCCGGTCTTCAAACTGGATGGCGAA
>NZ_JBWKQE010000044.1:0-15930 GCF_059418605.1 Duganella sp. GW821-FHT07G03 | reverse complement strand
CGCGGCCCCCGGCCGCGCCGGCGCCGGCGCCGGCGCCGGTTCCAGTGCATCCAGCGCGGCGAAGGTGCCGTCCACCGTGCCTTGCGGCGGCAGCGTCTTCAGGGACACCAGGCGCAGCTTGCCGTGGCCTTGGACCATTTGCTGCAGCAGCGCGCCCATGCGGTCCGGCGCGACCAGTCCTTTTTGCGCGCCGCGCAGCTTGCCGCGCAACTCGGCGCTTTGCTGCTGCAACGCGGCCAGCCGCTCGCGCACTTCGCGGTCGGGGTCGCGGCGCGAGGCCGCATCGAGCTGCGCCAGTTCGGAATCGATGCCGCTGATCTGCACCCGCTGCTGCTGCATGGCGGCGCGCAGCGCGCGCTGGCGCGTGTAGGCCGGGTCGAGCACCAGCTGGAACACCAGGTAGGCCAGCATCGCCGCCGTGGCGCCCACCACCATCAGGCGCTCGCGCTGGTTCAGCGCCATCAGCCAGGTATCGAATCTGATCCAATAGGCTTTCATGGATGCTCCACCTTGCCGCGTTCGCCGGCGGCGGCCGACTGCAGGCTGAATTCCACATAACGCGGCGCCACCGGCGCCGACGCGGCCCCGGCCACGACGGCCTCAGCGGCAGGCTTGGGTTCATTCATTTCCAGCTGGCCGAAGCTCTTGCCGCGCAATACAGCCTCGCTGGCCAGGCCGTTCAGGTAGCCCGGCAGCAGGCTGGCCTTGAGCGCCCGCCCCTGCAAGCCGATCGCGTCGCCGCCGCCCTGGATGGTCACGCCGGTCAGCCACAGGCCTTCCACGCCGCGCCGCGCGAAGGCGCGGAAGTAAGCCGAATAGCCGCGCGTCGCGCCCGGTTGTCCCTGCTCCAGGATCGCGGCCACCTGTTGCAAATTGCGGTATTGCGCGCCGGCCTGGTCCAGTTCCTGTTGCAATGCTTCGCTCTTGCGCGGCGCCACGAAGGCGGCGGTGGCGGCGGTCCTGCGCGCTTCGCCGCGGTCCAGCCCGGCCTTGACCGTGGCGGCCTCGCTCTCCAACGCCGCCGTCTCGCTCTTGGCCATCAGCGACGCAGCGGTCAACACCAGCGCCAGCACGCCGAGGCCGGCCACCAGCACCGGCGTGCCGGCATAGTTGGTCTTGCGCTGGCTGCCAGCGTTGAACAGATTGATTTGCTGACTCATGCGCTCACCTGCTCGCGCAAGGCCGCGCCCAGGGTGCGCAGGAAGCCGGCCTGCTGCGCCGGATCTTGCAACAGCGGCGCCTGTTCCAGGTCCAGCACGCTCGCCAGGTCCAGCTGTTCCACCGGCAGGTAGAGATTGCTGGCCAGGTAGGCGCGCAAGGCGCCCTCGCCCACCGGCGCCAGCATCAGCTTGGCCACGGCGATGGTCGAGAACTGCCGCTCGAAGTGGTCCAGCGAACGTTGCAGTTCGAGCGTGATGCGGTCGTGCAGATGCTGCACGCGGTCCGGATCGGGATCGAGCAGCTGGTTCAGCGTGATGTCGATGCGGCGCGCCAGGTAGAGTTCGGCTTGATAGCTGACCGTCAGCAGGCCGCCGTCGGCGTCGAAGGCCAGCAGCGCCAGGCCGCGCCCTTCCGGTTCCAGCAGCGCCGAGATATTCCGCTGCGCCATCTCGCCGATGTCGATGGCCGACAGCGCGATCTTGTTGTCGGCGAACAGCTGCTGATAGGGCTGCAGCACACTGTTGCGGGCCGCCACCGCGAACGCCTGGCGCGCATGGTTGGAGCCGGTGGCTTGCGGCACCATCGCCATGTCGAGGGTGGCTTGTTCGAGCGGGAAATCGATCATGTCCTTGACGCGCCAGCCCAGCGCGGTTTTCATTTCCGCCTCCGGCACATTGGGCGCCTCGACCATCAGCAACTGGTAGCCGCCCGCGCCCAGCAGCGTGGTGCAGCGATAGCGGCCGGCCTGCAATTCCTTGCCCAGGCGCGCCAGGCTGGCGCCGGCCTGGTCGGCCTGGCCGGGGTAGGATGCGGCCAGCAGCACGCGCGGCAAACCACCGGTGCGGCGCTCGATCGCCGCCGCCTGCACGCCGTCCGCCGTCAGGCCGATGGCCAGCCAGCCGTTCTTCTTCTCCGCTTTTCCAAATAAACGCATCGATTGTCTCAAATGATTAAGCACGAGATTCAATGATCGCCGCACATCGTTGATTATATTCAAGTTTCATTGCACAACCGCGCCAATTTCCGGCCTTGCCTCCAGTTTGCCCTCTTATTGCACGGAACCCAAATAAAGTGACGCGGATTCAATACACTTCCCGCAAGAAAATCACCGGGCTGCGGTAAACACCGAAGGTGACCCGACCCTGGCTGGTCGGCAGCCAGGCCGGCCCGTTGATGACGGTGACGTTGGCGCCGCTCTTGCCGGTGGTGCTGCCGGCCTTCAGCGCGGCGGTGGCGGCGCCGGACCGCATCGTCAATAACGCCGGCGAATTGGGGGCCAGCGTCGGGCAGGCCAGCAGGCAGCTGGCGAATTGGAAGCTGGTTGCCGGCGTCAACGTGGTCACGCTGTCGCTGGTGTTGTAGCGCCAGGCCAGCACGCTGGCTCCGCCGACGGTGCTCTGGCCGTAGTACTGCGCCCCCAAGGCCAGCGCCACCGCCAGGCTGGATGAACCGTAGGCGTTCGGCACCAACAGGCGGCCGGACACCACCGAAATACCCGCTTCAACCGCCCCGCTACGCAGCGAGCTGACGCCGTCGTTGGGTGAGCCGGTCTCGGTGGCGCGCAGGTACACCAGTGTCGGCGTCACCCAGTTGTTGGCGTAGGGCGCGCTCGCCACAAACGGCCGTGGCAACGTGTAAACCGGCAAAGCACTGGCCACCCCTGGCGTGGTGGCGGCGAAGCTGCTGGCGGCGATGCCGTTGGCGCTGATCGCCGCGCCGGACGGACTGGCCGGCGGATTGGCGGTGGCGATGCTGCCCGCCGCCGACCAGGCCGACAGCGCCACCGCGCGGGCCAGCGCGCCGCGGTAGTTGACGGTAGGCTGCTCCTGCAAGTTCATCGCGGTGACGGTCAGATTGAACGGCTGCCCCGAATACGCCATGCCGACGGTGACCGGGCACGTCATGCCGGCCGGATCGCAGGCCATGGGCGGCGTGGCGATCGCGGTGTTGAAATGGTCCGGCACGAAGCGGCCGACGTTGACCGGCACCGAATCCACGTCGCCGGTATTGAGATAGCTGCCCTTGATATAGTTGCCGGTGGAAGGATCAGTCGCAGAGATCAGCGGCGTGATTTCCAACTCCCCGACATCGGCATAAGAAAACGCGTTACCGGTGGCGCTGCCGCCGCTGAAGGCGCCCAGGCTGCCATTCAACACCAGTTCCGCCTCGGGATTCCTCGGGGCGCCCTGCCCGTCGAAAAGCATATCGGCCAAGCGGTTGCCGAGCTGGTCCTTGGCAGCCAACACGGCCAGCCTGACCACGACCGGCGTACTTTCCTTGCCAAAGTTGGGCGCCGGCACGCCGTTGTACATCAGCGCGCTGACCGTCAGCGGGAACGCGGTGCCGGCGGTGAGGAACTGGGGATCGCTGAGCGAAGCCGGGAAGCTGGCATGGTTGCTGGACGGTGCGATCAGCACCAGTCGCTCCGGGCGTTCGACAAACGGACCGCTGGTGCCGAGGCGAGCGGTATTGTCGCTGACCAGGAATTCGATGCGGCCCACGTCGGCGTAATGGAAGTTGTACTGGCTGCTCGAGCTGGCCATGCCGCCGACCATGACCACGTCATTGAGCGCGGTCCAGGTGGACGAGTTCTGCGCCGGCTGCGCGCCGGAACGCGCGCACAGCGGCAGCGTGACGGTGGCGCCGCCGACCATGCCGAAGGTGGCGCGTACGCCGGCGTCCTGGACCGGATCGTAGCAGGACAGTGCGTACTTGATCTTGATGGTGCTGTCGGCGTTGGCCAGCGCGGTCGGCACGCCCGAGACCACGAAGGTCAGGTACATCGGCATGTCCTTATTGGCCAGGTTGGTGGTGCCGGTGAAGTTGACCAGCTTGCAGGTCTGGCCCGGATCGCCGAACGGCAGTCCGTTCACGCACTGGCCGTCGGTGACCGGCCGCTGCGAGTTCGCCGCCTCGGTGAACATATAGCTAGGCGTGAACGCCGCCGCCCCCACCAGCGAACTGACAGTCGAGGTGTCATTGCCGTCGTAGTAATCGAACAGTTGGCCGCTGACGGTGGCGCTGTTGTTCACCACGCCGCTGGCCGCGGCCGCCGTGGTCACCCGCAGCGTGATCGGCGGCAGCGTGACGCCGGCCGCCATCGCGCCGCTGTAGCTGCAGGTCAGCGTCTGTCCGTTCATGCTGCAATTCCAGCCGGTGCCGCTGGCGCTGGAGAAGATCAGCGCCGCCGGCAGCACATCGACCACCGTGGTCGGGCCGCCCTCGGTCAGCGGTCCGTTGTTGCTGACGCTGATGATGTAGTTGCTGACCTGCGAAGGCTGCAACGGCGTCTGCAAGGTCATCGAGACGGCGCGGTCGGCCGCCGGCACATTGGGCGCGGCGATCACCTCGGCGTTCAACAGCACCAGGTCCTGGCCGGACTGGTAATCGCTGCGGGCCGAGGTCTGGCCGGCCTTGATGGTCGGCGACGCGACGGTGTAGGCGTCGAAATCGATGCCATAGGACTTGGTATCGCCGTCGATATTGGACACCGAGTTGAACTGGTTGCCGGACGGATTGAGCGCATCGACCATCTCGACACCGTTGAAGAGCAGGTTTTCGCCGCCGCCCGACAGCGTGGCGTCGCCCTCCCACGTGATGTGGCCGATCTTGCCGGTCAGGCCGCCGATCGGCGTGGGGATCTTGAAGTTGGCCAGCGTCAGCGTCACCGCCGAATTGCGGATGTACTGGAAGCCTTCGTAGACGTTGAGCACCCGGAACGTCTCGCTCGGATCCGAGTACACCACCAGCAGCTGGAAGCCGCCCAACACGCCCTGCACCGCGCAGTAGGGACTGCCGCTGTTGATGGTCAGGTCGTCGATCTTGTAGACGCCGTTGCCCTTGGCCACCACCTGCGCGGTCACGTCCACCGCGCCGGCAAAGAAGTCATAGCCCACCGTGGCCGAGGTGTAGCGGCGGTTGCTGGGCGCCGACACGGGGTCGCCGTCGAAGCTCACGTCGTAGTCCGGTATCGAAGCGGAGCCGGCCCAATACAGCTGGGCGCTGAGGACGGTGGCGCCGTGCGGCACGTCGGTCAGGTGCAGGTGCTGCTGGCCGTTTTTGAGGGCGCAGGGATCGGTGTCGTTATCCTTGGCGCGCAGGGTGGTCTGGGCGCCGGTGAAGCTGACGTTGCCGGCAAAGCTCTTGAACAGCGTGATCGGCGCATCGGCGCGCGCCAGTCCGCCGGCCAGGCCGCACAGCAGCGCCAGCACACAGGCCAGCCAGCGCGGCGCGGGGTTCAGAAAATGGATGGTCGCTTGCATGTTCGCCTCCTCAGAACTGCACCGTGACCGTGCGCTCGACATAGTCGGCGCTGGTCGTGGCGGCATTCGGACACTGGCCGCCGGCCGGCTGGTTGCAGGCGGTGGCCGTGACGACGATCCGGTTCATGCTGGCGCCCATGCCCGGCGTGGGGTTGACGGTGCACTGCACAGTAACGGTAAAGGCCGACAAGGTCCCGCCTGGCGCGAAGCTGCGGCTGGCCACGCAACTGCTGTTGATCTGTTGCTGGTACAGGCCGTACTCGGCGCCGGAGCGGGCCGCCTCGTAGGCGCGCGCGCCCAGCAAGTCCAATGCCGAACTGGTGTGCTGGGTGGTGGTCAGCGTCATCATGGCCACGGCCAGCGCCGACAGTACCACCACCAGGAACAGCGCGGTGACGATGGAAACGCCGGTGGTGCGGCGGGGCGCGCTGCGGTGGGTCTTCATGGTGTGTTATCCACGTGAACCTGGCGCACCAGGTTGATGCTCTCGCCGTTGCTGCGCGCCAGCGCCAACGACACGCTGACCAATGCCGCGTTGGTATTGGCCAGCACCGTGTAATCGAAACCGCAACTCGATACCAGATTGGCCAGCAAGGCCGGCGCGCCAAACGGCGGCGCCCCCAACCCGTTCAAGTCGATGATCTGGTTGGTGAAACTGCGCGTCAGCGTGCCGCCACCGCCCGCCGCCGGCACGCAGACATAGGTGACGGTGCCGCTGACGACCTGGAAGCGGTAGTTCGGCGACGGCATCGTCGGCGACGCCGTCGCGAAGGGATTGCTGGCCAGCGTGATGCGGGTGCCGGCAACCGCGGTGACGCGCGCGGCATTGCCAAAGGTACGGGCGTCGGCCGGCGCCACGCCGACGTTGTACACCACGATCCAGTCGTTGGGCAGGATTTGCTGGCGGCCGCTGGGGGCGGCGCCGGCCATGTCGAATTGCAGGCTGGCGGCCGGGCTGAAGTCGAGCGGCAGCAGCGAGGCCGGCGGCGAATCGCCAACGTCGATATAGCGTCCGCCGGTTTTGGTCAGCTGGAATTGCAGGGTGCGGCGGTCGGCCGACACCAGCACCGAGTTGGGCAGCGCCAGCCGCAGCTCGCGCGTCATGCGGCGCAGCGTCAGGTCGGCGACGTCGGTCATGTCAACGCGCGCCGCCGTGTCGACGTAGTTCTGCACCGGCGTCTTGAGGAACACCGCCACCATGCCGGCCAGGATGCCGGTGACGACCATGACGATGACGGCTTCGACCAGCGTGAAACCGCGCGCGCTGCGCATCCCGTTCATGGCGACCTCGGCGCATAGCGCGTGCGGTAGCTGTCCAGCACCACGTTGTCGCCGCCGCTGTAGCTGACTGTTACGGTGATGCGCAGCACGCTCATATTGGCCGCCGATGCATCGGATGGAATCTGGGCGCCGGCTGGACCGAGGGTGTTGTCCGGGACGATGGTTACCGTGGCCGCGTAGCCGGCGGGGAGATCGTTGCCGGTGGCGTCCTTGGTGTAAGCCAGCGGCACGCCGAAGGCGTTCACGTAATCGTTGACGTTGTCGTAGGGGCGGGTATTGCCGGCCTCCGGGCCCACGCCTTCCGGGATCCCGCATTTGGCGGGGCTGTCCGTGGCCGGATCCTCGGCCAGCGGATCGCTGCCGTCGCAAAACGTGAAGCGGGCCAGCCGCACTTCCTCCATCAAGCTCTCGGCAATGGCCAGCGCCTGCTTGCGGCGCATCGGGTCGGGACTGGAACGCGCGCCCATGCCCAGCACCTGCAGCACGCTGACCACGGCGATGCCGACGATCACGATGAACATCACCAGCTCCACCAGGCTCAGGCCCGCCTGGGCGCGCGCGTTGAGCTTAAAAGACATAGCCGGTCACCGCCGTCACGGTCACACTGTGCGGGCCGCCGTCGCCGCTGACAGTCAACACCAGGTTGGCAAAGGTCGAGGTCAGCGTGGGCGGTATATTGGTCGCCGCGAAGGGCTGGCCGGTGGGATCGAAATAGAAAGTCAGGGCGCTGGACAGCGCCAGTCCGCCAGGCACGCCCTCGCAGGCCCAGGTGCCCAGGTTGTTGCAGTTATTGAGCGTCACGCTGGCGCCGCTGTTGGCGCCGCCAGCCGCCGTAACGCGGGTGGTGCAGGCGGCGTCGTAGCACAGCGCAACGCTGGCGCCGTTCAGGCGCACGTAGACGTTGCGGCTCTGGGCAATGGCGATCTTCTGGCCGTAACGCAGCAGCGCGCGCAGCTGGTCGGTGTAGGCGCGCGCATCGAAGCCCTTGCGGTCGAAGAAGCGCGGCGCGGCGATCGCGCCCAGGATGCCGATCACCACGATGATGACGACCAGCTCGACCAAGGTGAAGCCAGCCGGCCCCGGGGACCGGACGCGGCGCCGTGGCGCCGGACCCATCACGCCCATCTCCGGCCGGTCATGAACGCTGTATCAGCAGCCGGTGCTGACGACCGTCGCGGTGGCGCCAGCCGAGGTCGCGGCGTACGTGACGGTGCAGGTGGCGTGGCCGAGATCGCTGCGGAACACGCCAGTGGCGGCGTCGGTCATGTCGAAGTCGGTCAGTGTGAGGGCGTTCGTCATGCTGGAAACCGCCGGATAGCCGGTGGTATTGTCGACCGTGACGTTGCCGTCGAATACCGTGGTCCCGGTAGTAGGCGAACCGGCGGCCAGCCAGCGGCCATGGTACATATCGGCGGCGCTCAGGATGGCCGCGCGTGCCGAGTTGAGCTTGGCGGTGCGGGCGTCGGCGCCCAGGCCGGCGAACTTCGGCAGCGCGGTGGCGGCCAGGATGCCCAGGATCACGATCACGACGATCAGCTCGATCAGCGTAAAGCCGCCCTGCTGTGGTCGGGAACGGATGAGGCGTGCTTGTTTGGTTTGCATATGAAACTCCAGACCTGACTAAGAAATAATCATCAACGCCAGACTGCGACGGATAGCGGCAGCGGCAACTATTGAGCGACTTCATTTAGCGCGATACCGGTTTCATTCCCCGGCGGGCGCCCTGCGTTGGCGTTTTTTGAGGGCAAGCTCAGCAATTCTACCTTGAAACAAATGTTCTTTGAGGCACCATTTAACAAATTCTCTTGCGCGCTCCTCACGAATATCAGCTTTTGTTGCTGCAGATCAAAATACCAGTTGCCAGCTTTAACACTTTTGGCCGCGTCCGGCCTCAATTCGCCGGCGTAATTGTCCGGCGCGCGCTCCAGCCAGGCCACCGGATTGGCGCCGGCCAGCGCCGCGATGTCCCGGTCCCTGCCCTGCGCCTGCAACGTCACCACCTTGCCGTACAGGGCGCTGCGCAGATTGATCACCAAGGCCTGCACGCCCGCCTCGTCGCCGGCGCGGCGGTAGTACGCCACCCGCTCCAGCGCCACCATCATCAACAGGCCGAAAATGCAGGCCACCACGGCGAACTCGAACAGCGTGAAGCCCGCAGCCCGCCGCCGTTGTGGCCGCACAACACTACTGAATGCCTGGCGCGCCATCAGTGCGGCAAGGCCACTTTGCCCAGGTCCCAGATCGGCACAAAGATGCCCAGCGCCAGCACCAGCACCAGCGCACCGAGGAAGGTGATCAAAATGGGCTCGATTTGCGCGGCCAGCGTCTTGAGCTCGTAGTCGACCTCGCGCTCGTACATCTGGGCGATCTCGTCCATCAGGTCATCCAGCGAACCGGACTCCTCGCCGACCGCGATCATCTGCAGCACCACCGGCGTGAACACCTTGGCCGCCGTCGAGGTACGCAGGATGCTGTCGCCGCGCTCGACGCCGTCGCGCATCTGCTCGACGCGCGAGCACAGGTAGGCGTTGTCGACCGTCTGCGACACCACCGTCAAGGCCTGCACGATGGGCACGCCGCTGCGGCTCGACAGCGAGAAGCTGCGGGCAAAGCGCGCCATCGTGGCTTTGTGGATGATCTTGCCGGCGATGGGGAATTTCAGCTTGTGGCGGTCCCACTGGAAGCGGCCGGCGCTGGTGTTGACCCAGTAGCGGAAGCCGAACACCGCGCCGCCGGCGGCCACCAGCAGCTGCGGCCAGTAGTCGACGGTGAAGCGGGAACTGCCGATCAGCAGGCGCGTCATCAGCGGCAATTGGGCATGGAAGCTCTCGAACACCTTGACGAACTGCGGGATCACGAAGATGTTGACGATCACCATCGCGATGACCATGGCGACGATGACGAAGATCGGATAGCGGGTGGCGCTCTTGACGCGGGCGCGCATTTCGCGGTCGAACTCCAGGTGGTCGAACAAGCGCAGAAACACTTCCTCCAGGCGGCCGGTCATCTCGCCCACCCGCACCATCGACAGGTAGAAATCGTTGAACACGGCGGGATGGCGCCGCATCGCCGCCGACAGCTCGCGGCCGGCGTCGAGCGATTCGCGCAGGTCCTTGAGCACCTTGCCGAAGGCCTTGCTGATCGCCGATTCCTGCAAACCGGCCAGGCCGCGCATGATGGGCACGCCGGACTTGAGCAGCGTGTACATCTGGCGGCTGAACAACTGCACATCCATCGACGTCACCTTTTTCTCGAACAGCTTGACCCACCAGGCCTCGCCGCCGGCGGTGCCGGTGGCGGCCTTGTTGGTCAGCGCGATCTCGACCGGAATGGCGCCGGCGCCGCTCAGGTGGTTGGCCACGGCGTTGCTGTCGGCCGCCTCCAGCACGCCCTGCATCAACTCTCCGCGCGCGCCGCGCGCCTTGTAGGCATAGAACGGCACGTCACTCCTCCGTCTGGTTACTGATGCGCATCGCCTCGGCCACCGTGGTGCGGCCCTGGATCACCAGCGCCACCGCATGCCGGCGCAGGGTATCGCCCGCCATCTGCGCCGCCGCCGTGCGCAGGAAATGCGAGGGATCGGGGTCGTTGGCGGCATCGACCACGTCGCGCGTCATCTCCAGCAGCTCGTACACACCGGTACGGCCGCGATAACCCATGCCATTGCAATGCGAACAACCCTTGCCATGGAAGTAGCGCGCCTTGTCCACCTTGTCGTGCAACTCCATGCGCAGCCACTCGTGTTCGGGCGGCGTCAGCTCGTACGGCGTGGTGCAGCTTTCGCAGATCACCCGCACCAGCCGCTGCGCCAGCACCGCTTGCAGCGAACTACCCACCATGTAGCGCGGCACGCCCATGTCCATCAGGCGCAGCGGCGTGCTGGCCGCGTCGTTGGTGTGCAAAGTCGATAATACCAAGTGTCCGGTCATGGCGGCGCGCAAACCGATCTGGGCCGTTTCCTGGTCGCGCATCTCGCCCACCAGCACGATGTCCGGGTCTTGCCGCAACGCCGAACGCAGCACGCGCGCGAAGCTCAGCTCGATCTTGTCGTTGACCTGCACCTGGTTGATGCCGGGCAGCCGGTACTCGACCGGGTCTTCCACCGTGATCAGCTTTTTCTCCACCGAATTGAGCTCGGCCAGCGCGCAATACAGCGTGGTGGTCTTGCCGCTGCCGGTCGGCCCGGTCACCAGCACCAGGCCGTTGGGCCGTTGGACGATGGCGCGGAACTTGTCCAGGATGGCCTTGGGCATGCCGATCGCGTCCAGCCGCAGCTGGGTGTTGCTCTGGCTGAGCAGGCGCATCACCACCGATTCGCCGTACTGGGTCGGCATGGTCGAGATGCGCACGTCGATGCGCTGGTTCTTCACGCGCACGGCGAAGCGGCCGTCCTGCGGCAGCCGTTTTTCCGAGATGTCGAGGTCGGACATCAGCTTCAGGCGCAGCGCCAGCGACGGCGCGATCTTGATGTCGGCCTCGGTCTGCAGGTGCAGCACGCCGTCGATGCGGAAGCGGATCTGCAGCCGGCCTTCCTGCGGCTCGATGTGGATGTCCGAGGCGCGCACCTGGCTGGCGTCGTCGAACACCGATTGCAGCAGCTTGACGATGGGCGCCTCTTCCAGGTTGGCGTTGGCCGCCGCCAGCGCGCCGAAGTCGACCGAGGCGTCGCCGAGGTCCTGCTCCAGCTCGCGCGCCAGGTCGGAGATGTCCTCGGTGCGGCGGTAGATGCGGTCGATCACGGCCAGCACCTCGGTCTCGTTGACCACCGCCAGCTCGATCGGCTGCTTGACGATGCGCACGATCTCGTCGTAGGCGAACAGGTCGGTCGGATCGGACATGCCGACCAGCAGCGCGCCGCGGCGGTCCTCCAGCACCAGCGCGCGGAAGCGGCGGGCCTGGGTTTCCGGCAGCAGACGGACGATCTCGGGATTGACGTTGAAGAACTTCAGGTTCAGGTAGGGGATGTTGAGCTGGCGCGCCAGCGCGCCGGCGATCTGTTCCTCGGTGACATAGCCGTTCTCGATGAACACGCGGCCCAGCTTGCGTCCGCTGCGCTTTTGCTCGGCCAGCGCCAGGCCCAGCTGTTCCTCCGACAGCAGTTTTTGCTGCACCAAAATTTCCCCGAGCCGCACTTTCTCTGGCCTTGCCATTCCCGCTCCCTGTGATCTGCGCCGCCTGCCGGCTTGCGGCCATTCTAGTGCAGAATCCGCCGCTTGCGAGACTCCGGGCGACAGGGTGTCGCTTTCTTCGCACGAATGCGCTACAGTGTCGTTCGTTTCCCAGTCCATAGTACATAGCAAAGCCACCAGCTTCCATGACCGTTCCTGCCCTGCGCTTCCAGCAAGTCGTCAAACGCTATGGCCAGGCCAGCGTGCTGCAGGGCGTGGACCTGGAACTGCAAGCGGGCGAATGCTTCGGCCTGGTGGGCGTGAACGGCGCCGGCAAGACCAGCCTGATCAAGTGCCTGCTGGATTTCTGCGCGCTCGACGGCGGCGCCATCGACATCTTCGGCCAGCCGCACCAGCGGCCGTCCAGCCGCCAGCCGCTGGGCTTCCTGCCGGAACGCTTCAGCCCGCCCTACTACCTGACCGGCGCCGATTTCATCCGCTACCTGCTGACCTTGCAAGGCCTGGCCTACGACCCGGCCGCCGTGCGCGCCATGCTGGCCGCGCTGGACCTGGACCCGGACGCGCTCAAACGCACGGTGCGCGCCTATTCCAAAGGCATGACGCAAAAGCTCGGCCTGGCCGCCTGCCTGCTGGCGCGCAAGCCGCTGTACGTGCTGGACGAGCCGATGAGCGGGCTCGACCCGAAAGCGCGGGCGCTGCTCAAACAACAGCTGCGCCATCTGCACCAGGCCGGCTGCACCTTGTTCTTGACCTCGCACATGCTGGCCGACGTCGACGAGCTGTGCGACCGCATGGCCATCCTGCACGAAGGCCGCATCCGCTTTGCCGGCTCGCCGGCCGAATGCCGCAGCCGCTACGGCGCGGCCAACCTGGAGCAAGCCTTCCTGGCTTGCATCGCCTGAGCATGTACCAATCCCACTTCGGCCTGCGCGAATCGCCGTTCGGCATCACGCCCAATCCAGCCTTTTTCTACGCCGGCAATACCCGCGGCGAAATCCTGCAGGCCTTGCTGTATGCGGTCTGCCACGGCGAAGGCATCGTCAAGGTGACCGGCGAGGTGGGTGCCGGCAAGACCATGTTGTGCCGCATGCTGGAGCGCCAGCTGCCGCCCCATGTGGACGTGATCTACCTGGTCAATCCCAACCTCGACCCGCAGGAAGTGCAGTACGCCATCGCCGCCGAACTGGGCATCGACGGCCACGGCTTGCGCGTCGACCAGGTCCAGCGCCGGCTGCAGGCCGACCTGATCGCCCGCCACGGCCAGGGCCGGCAGGTGCTGCTGCTGGTCGAGGAAGCGCAGGCCATGCCGCTCGACACGCTCGAAGCGATCCGCCTGCTGACCAACCTGGAGACGGCGCGCAGCAAGCTGCTGCAAATCGTGCTGTTCGGCCAGCCGGAGCTCGATCAGCACCTGGCCCTGGCCAGCATGCGCCAGTTAAAAGAACGCATCACCCACAGCTTCGAGGTGCCGGCGCTGGCGCCGGCGCTGGTCGGCGAGTTCCTCGCCTTCCGCCTGCGCGCGGCCGGCCACGACGGTCCCACCGTGTTCAGCCCGGCCGCCGCCAAGCTGATCGCCGAACGCTCCGAAGGCATCGTCCGCCGCATCAACATCCTGGCCGACAAGGCCCTGCTGGCGGCCTACGCGGCCGACGCCACCACCGTCAGCGCCCACCATGCGCGCCAGGCGATCCGCGAATCGGCCTTCCGCCGGCGCGGCTGGCGCCAGACTTTCCCTTTGCACGCTGTTGCTGTGGGGGCCCTCGCGGCCCTGCTAATTTGGGCAATTTACGGCGCCATCCTTGCGGTGGCACCGAATTTGTAAGATCATGGTGTCCATATTGCAAATACACAACATCCTGCATTCCCCCTGGGCCGGAAAGAAATAATGAAAAAACTCGCCTCCCCCATCGTCCCCATGGTGTGCAGCGTGTTGCTGAGCGCGTGCGCGACCCACACCCTGCCCATCTCGCCGACCCACGTCACGGAAGCGCCACGCGCCACCGGCTCCATCCCCGAACCCGTGCAGCAGAGCGCGGCGCTGCCGCCGCCGGCCGCCGCCGCCAAGGTCGAAACCTATAGCGTGACCGTGCACAAGGTGCCGGTGCAGTCGCTGCTGTTCGCGCTGGCGCGCGACGCCGGCCTGAACATCGACATCCACCCCGGCATCGAGGGCAGCGTCACGCTCAACGCGCTCGACCAGACCTTGCCGCAGCTGCTGAACCGCATCCAGCGCCAGGTCGACCTGCGCTACGAAATCAACGGCGGCACCTTGACGGTGTTGCCGGACACGCCGGAATGGCGCAACTACAAGGTCGACTACGTCAACATCGCGCGCAGCACCAGCAGCAGCGTCAACATCGCCACCCAGATCTCGACCACCGGCGGCGGCGGCAGCAGCGGCGTCGCCTCCAATCCGGTGGCCGCGACCGGCGGCGCCGGCGGCCAGCCGCAGAACCCGACCTCGGCGCCGGCCAACAACGGCGCCAACGGCAACGGCAGCAACAATTCGACCACCGTGGTCAACAACCGTTCCGACAATAATTTCTGGTACAGCCTGGAAAAAAACATCCGCGACATGCTGCGCGCCTCCAACCTGGCCGACAACCCGGTCGACCCGCTGGGCGCGCCGGCGGCCGCGACGCCGCAGCCCAACGGCCTGGCGGCGGCGGTCGACGCCGGCGCCTTCGGCGCGCGCCCGGCCAGCGCCAAGAACGGCTCATCGGTCATCGTCAACGCCGAGGGCGGCCTGATCGCCGTGCGCGCGAGCGGCCGCCAGCATGCCAAGATCCGCGAATTCCTCGACATCGTGCTGGGCGCCGCCAAGCGCCAGGTGCTGATCGAGGCCACCATCATCGAAGTGCGGCTGAGCGACCAGTACCAGCAGGGCATCAACTGGCAATCGCTGGCCAAGGGCGGCCTCAAGCTCAACCAGGGCGCGCTGGGCCAGGTCACCATCCCCACCGCCACCAATCCCGGCGTGTTCCTGCTGAACTACACCAACCCGACCAGCCGCCTGGGCAATATCGCCGCGACCATCGAGCTGCTCGAATCGTTCGGCAAGGTCAAAGTGCTGTCCAGCCCCAAGATCAGCGTGCTCAACAACCAGACCGCGCTGCTCAAGGTGGTCGACAACAACGTCTTCTTCTCGATCAAGGTGACGCCGGCGGTGCTGGGCCAGAACGGCACGCCGATCTCGCAGGCCACCTACGAGTCGCACCTGGAGACGGTGCCGGTGGGCTTCGTCATGAGCGTGACGCCGCAGATTTCCGACAGCGACGAAGTCACGCTCAACGTGCGCCCGACCATCACCCGCATCGTCGGCTACGTCAAGGACCCCAATCCGGCGCTGGCCGACGCCAAGGTCGAGAGCCAGGTGCCGGTGATCCAGGCGCGCGAGCTGGAATCGCTGATGAAGGTGTCGAGCGGCCAGATCGCCGTCATGGGCGGCCTGATGCAGGACTCGGTCGACAACGCCAGGGACGGCATGCCGGGCCTGAGCAGCGTGCCGCTGCTGGGCAACCTGTTCGCCCACCGCAACGAGACCGCCACCAAGACCGAGCTGGTGATCTTCATGCGGCCGGTGGTGGTCAAGGACGCCAGCGTCAACGGCGACTACAAGGACTACCGCTACATGTTGCCGGGCGAAGTGCCCGACCAGGCGCCCTACCCGGTGCCGGCCCCGGCTTCCGTCCCCCACGCCAAGGCGAATGGATCATGAGTCTACTAATGCAGGCGCTCAAGAAGGCCGAACGCGCCAAACAAGGTTCGGCCAGCGAGGACGACGTCGACAAGCCGTCGGCGGCGTTCGACGCCATCCTGGCGCTGACGCCGGACGCGGCGCAGGCCGCCGCGCAGGCGCCGGCGCCGCAGCCCAACCCCGATCCGCTGGCCGGCCTGAGCCTGGAGCCGATGGCGCCGCTGGCGCCGGCCGCCAGCCTGGAAGCGCGTCCGACGCCCGATCCGCTGCCCGCGCCCAGCGACCACCAGCCGGCCGGACTGACGCTGGACCTGGCGCCCGACCCGGCCGCGGCGGCCCCGCGGCCCTGTCTCTTCTCCACATCTGACGCTGCCGACGATTCCATTCGAGTGTAGATCTC
>NZ_JBWKQE010000043.1:0-18776 GCF_059418605.1 Duganella sp. GW821-FHT07G03 | reverse complement strand
GGTGCCGGGGCGACGGCGGGGGGGGCGCCTCCGCGCCGGCGCCGGCGGCGCCGCCGGCCGGCGCCGAGCTGCGGCTGGTGGCGATCGGCGCCTCGACCGGCGGCCCGCTGGCGCTGCACACCGTCCTGGCGCGCCTGAAGCAGCCGTTCGCCGCGCCTATCCTGGTGGTCCAGCATATTTCGCCGGGCTTCGTGGCCGGCCTGGTCGAATGGCTGGGGCACGCTGGCGGCGGCGCGGTGCGCATCGCCGCACATGGCGAGCTGGCGCTGGCCGGCAGGGTCTACCTGGCGCCCGACGACGCCCACCTGACGGTGCGGGCGGAGGGCGGGGTGGCGCGCATCGCCTTGTCCAGCGCGCCGCCGGAGCATGGCGCGCGGCCGGCGGTGGCCCAGCTGTTCCGTTCGGCGGCGGCGTTCGGGCCGCGCGCGGCCGGCGTGCTGCTGACCGGCATGGGGCGCGACGGCGCGCAGGAACTCAAGACCATGCAGGAGGCCGGCGCGCTGACCATCGCCCAGGACCGGGACAGCGCGATCGTCAACGGCATGCCGGGCGAGGCGGTGCGGCTGGGCGCGGCGCGCCACGTGCTGGCGCCGGAAGCGATCGCCGGATTGCTCAACAGCTTGACGCCGGGGGCGCCATGAACACCAGCGTGGCGCCGGCCGGCGCCGAGATCCTGATCGTCGAGGACAGCCGCACCCAGGCCGAGCACCTGCGCCACCTGCTGGAGCGGCAGGGCTACGCGGTGCGGGCGGCGGCCAACGGCCGGCTGGCGCTGGCGGCGATCGCCGAGCGCATCCCGGAGCTGGTGCTGTCGGACATCGTGATGCCGGAGATGAACGGCTACCAGCTGTGCCGGGCGGTCAAGGCCAACCCCGACTGGCGCGCCATCCCGGTGGTGCTGATCACCTCGCTGTTCGACCCGGAAGACATCGTGCGCGGCCTCGAATGCGGGGCCGACAATTTCATCCGCAAGCCCTACGCGCCGGCCTACCTGCTGGCGCGGCTGGAGCAGGTGCTGACCAACCGCCGGCTGCGCCAGCAGACCGACCCGGCGCAGGGCATCGTGCTCTACCTGAACGGGCGCGAGCACACCATCCATTCGGAGCGCCAGCAAATCCTCGACCTGCTGGTGGCGACCTACGAGCAGGCGGTGCAGGTCAACGGCGAATTGCAGTCGCGCGAGCAGCAGGTCAACGACTTGAACCTGCAACTGCGCCGCCACGCCGCCCAGCTGGAACACTCGAACCGCGAGGTCGAGCGCAAGAACGCCGAGCTGGAGGCCTCCAACCGCGAGATCGCGCGCCAGAATGTCGAGCTGGGCGAGGCCAACCGCATGAAGTCGGCCTTCCTGGCGAATATGTCGCACGAGCTGCGCACGCCGCTCAACGCCATCAACGGCTTTTCCGAGGTGCTGCGCAGCGGCATGGCCGGCAAGCTGACGGCGCAGCAGGAAGAATTCGCCGGCAACATCCTACTCAGCGGCAAGCACTTGCTGGCGGTGATCAACGACGTGCTGGACATGTCGAAGATCGAGGCCGGCATGATGGAGCTGGAGCAGGCGCCGGTGGACATCGCGGCGCTGCTGGGCGAGTGCCTGGTGGTGGTGCGCGAGCGGGCGCAGCGCCAGCGC
The DNA here is from genome assembly GCF_059418605.1 of Duganella sp. GW821-FHT07G03. Classification (NCBI taxonomy): domain Bacteria; kingdom Pseudomonadati; phylum Pseudomonadota; class Betaproteobacteria; order Burkholderiales; family Oxalobacteraceae; genus Duganella; species Duganella sp. GW821-FHT07G03. Next base: position 17,146 of record NZ_JBWKQE010000043.1, on the reverse strand, counting down.
ATCGCGCTGCAGCTGGAGGCGGCGCTGGACGCGCCGCTGCCGGCCGACCGCCGCAAGCTGACCCAGGTGGTGCTGAACCTGTTGTCGAACGCGGTCAAGTTCACCCCCGACGGCGGCAGCGTGACCTTGCGCGCGCGCCGGGTGGCGCCGGCGCGGCCGGCCGCGATGGCGCTGGTCGGCGGCGGCGCCGCGCTCAGGGCGGACCCGGACGGTTATCTGGAGATCAGCGTGATCGACAGCGGCATCGGCATCGCCGCCGACGACCTGCCGCGGCTGTTCCGCCAGTTCGTCCAGCTCGACAGCAAGCTGTCGCGCCTGTACGAGGGCACCGGCCTGGGGCTGGTGCTGGTCAAGCAGCTGGTGGAATTGCACGGCGGCGCGCTGGCCGTGCACAGCACGCCGGGCGCCGGTTCGGAATTCATCCTGTGGCTGCCGTGCGGCGGCGCCGGGCTATGAGGGAGGCAGCGGCGAGCCGCTGGGCGCGATGGCAACCATCCTGATCGTTGAAGACAATCCGTCCAATATGCTGTTGGCGACCTTCCTGCTGGAGCACGCGGGGCACCAGGTGTTGCAGGCGGACGAGGCCGGCAGCGCGCTGCGGCTGGCGCGCGAGCGCCTGCCGGACCTGATCCTGATGGATGTGCAACTGCCGGGCATGGACGGGCTGGAGGCGACCGGCACGCTGAAGGGCGATGCGCGCACCGGCGCCATCAAGGTGCTGGCCTTCACCAGCTTCGCGATGACCGGGGACGCCGACCGCATCCGGGCCGCCGGCTGCGACGGCTATATCAGCAAGCCGATCAGCGTGGACGAGTTTGTGGCCCTGGTCGAGGCGGCGCTGGGCGGCGGCTGAGATAGGCCTTGTTTTTTTATCAATCGCCTCCAGCTGGGGTGCTCACCATATTGAGGAGCCCCCATGCAAGAACTGATCGTGATCGCCATCCTGACCGCCAAGCCTGGCCAGCAAGCCGTGCTGAAGGCCGCGCTGGAGCGCATCGTGCCGCCGACCCGCGCCGAAGCGGGCTGCATCCGCTACGACCCGCACCATGACCTGGAGCAGCCCGGCCGCTACGTGATCGTCGAGGCCTGGCGCGACGCCGAGGCGCACGCCTTGCACCTGGCCACGCCGCATTTCCTGGAACTGGTCAAGGCCATCGACGGCCTGGCGGAGATCCAGATCCTCAAGCTGAACCAGATGCAGTAAGACCGTGCGGGCGGATCAGATGGCCCAGCCGCCCGCGTAGAACACGGCCAGCGCGATGGCGATGGCGACCGTGCCGAGGTTGAGCTTGCGCCATTCGCCCGAGATCAGGCGGCCCACCACCAGGGTGCAGAAGCCGAGCATGATGCCGGTGACGATGTTGCAGGTGAGCAGGATGAACACCGCGCACACCAGGCCCGACAGCGCGTCCAGCTTGTCGTCCATCTTCATGTGGGCGACGCTGCCCAGCATCAGCAGGCCGACATACATCAGCGCCGGCGCGGTGGCGTATTGCGGCACCAGGCCGGCCAGCGGCGAGAAGAAGATCAGGCCGAGGAACAGCACGCCGACCACGGCGGCGGTCAGGCCGGTGCGGGCGCCGGCGGCGGTGCCGACCGTCGATTCGATGTAGGCCGCGGCCGGCGCGCCGCCGACCAGCGCGGCGAAGATGGAGCTCAGCGAATCGGCCGTCAGGGCCTTGCCGCCGTTGCGGATGTAGCCGTTGGGCTCGACCTGGCCGGCCTGGCCGGCCACCGCGCGGATGGTGCCGGTGGCGTCGAACACGGCGGTCATCACCAGCGCCAGCACGCTGGGCAGCACCGCCACGCTGAGGGCGCCGCGGATGTCCATGGCGCCGATCAGCGAGGCGTGGCCGGGCGCGCTCAGCTGCGGCATGGCGAACACGCCGGTGAAGTGCACCGCCGGGTCGAACGCCAGGCCCAGCGCCGACAGCGCGACCACCACCAGCAGGATGCCGCCGGGCACCTTGCGCTGCTCCAGGCCGAAGATGGCGGCCAGGCCCAGCATGCTCATGACGACCGGGAAGGAAGTGATCTTGCCGAGCGCGACCGGCAGGCCGGCGCCGGCGTTCTTGACCACCAGGCCGACGTCGCTGGAGGCGATCATCAGCAGGAACAGGCCGATGCCCACGCCGGTGCCGTGCGCCACGCCGGCCGGCAGGTTTTGCAGGATCCACGAGCGCACGCCGGTGACCGAGATCGCCGTGAACACCAGGCCCATCAGGAACACCGCGCCCAGCGCGACGGCCGGCGACAAGCCCTTGCCCAGCACCAGGCCGAAGGCGGTGAAGGCGGTCAGCGAGATGGCGCAGCCGACCGCGATCGGCAGCCTGGCCCACACGCCCATCAGCAGCGAGCCGACGGCGGCGGTCAGGCAGACCGCGACGAACACCGCGCTGACGTCGAAGCCGGCCGCGCCCAGCATGCCGGGCACGACGAACACGGAATACACCATGGCCAGGAAGGTGGTGACGCCGGCCACCACCTCGCGCCGGGTGGTGCTGCCGCGTTCGGTGATCTGGAAATACTGGTCGAGCTTGCTGAGGGGGACGGCCGGCGACGCTGGCTCGCGCACGGGGCGCAGTTGTGGCTGGGGTTGGGACATGATGGCGCTGCTCCTGTTGTTGTCCGCCTAGGCGGCCGCTGTGGCCGTCCTGGGCAGTGTCTCGTTATGGGTGGTGCCAGGAGAGCTTAGGGTAAAGCTTGTCTGCGACATACTGGAATGGATGGATAGTCATCATAAGCGGGCACGTATTGCTTGTTTGCCGGCGGCGGCATTAGCCCGTGGCGAGCCGTCTTGCGCGCTGTTCGCGGTGGTGGCGGAACGCATCGCGCACCCCGGCGCGCAACGTTTGGGGATCGCAGGGCTTGACAAAATAGCTGTAGATGGAGCCCTGGTTGACGGCCTCGATGATGGTCTTGGACTCGCTATAGGCCGACAGCATCATGCGCACCGTGGACGGATACAGGTTCTTTATTCTTGACAGGAATTCGATGCCGTCCATTTCCGGCATGCGCTGGTCGCAGATGATGACGCTGGCGGGATGGGTCGCCATCAGCTCGAAGGCCAGCGCCGCCGTGTGGGCCGTGTGGATCGTATAGCCATCCTGCCGCAGCTCGATCGCCAGCATTTCCAGGATGTGGGCTTCGTCGTCGACCAGGAGCAGCGATTCGCGCCGCGCGCTGCCGTCGTCGTCGTCGCCGATGGCGAGGCAGGTCTCGGCGTGCAGCACGGTTTCGAATTCCGCCGCCGGCAGCGGCCGGCAAAAATAGTAGCCCTGGATCAGGTCGCAGTCGTGGCGCTGCAGGTAGGCCAGTTGCGCGGCCGTCTCGACGCCCTCGGCCACCACCTGCAGGCGCAGGCTGTGCGCGAGCGAGATGATCGACATGACGATGGCGGCGCTGTCCGGGTCCGATGCGACGTCGCGCACGAAGGATTGGTCGATCTTCAGCACATCGATGGGAAAGCGCTTCAGGTAGGACAGGCTGGAATAGCCGGTGCCGAAGTCGTCCACCGACAGCTTGACCCCGAGCGCCTTGAGCGCGCACAGCACGCCGATCGAGTAGTCGACGTCGGCCATCACCGAGCTTTCGGTGATCTCGATTTCCAGTTGCGCCGGCGGCAATTCCGTTTCGCGCAGCACGGCCGCGATCGCGTCGACCAGATGCTTGTCGGCCATCTGGCGCGCCGACAGGTTGACCGCCACGTGCAGCGGCGCCAGGCCGGCGCGCCGCCACGCCTGGTTCTGCGCGCAGGCGGTGCGCAACACCCACAGGCCGATCTGGCCGATCAAGCCGCTGTCCTCGGCCACGCCGATGAACAGCAGCGGCGACACCAGGCCCCGGGTCGGATGGTTCCAGCGGACCAGCGCCTCGGCGCCGGTGATGCGGCCCGAGCGCAGGTCCACCTGCGGCTGGTAGTGCACGACGAACTCGTCGCGCGTGATCGCCTCGCGCAGGGCTTGTTCCAGGTGGGCCCGCTCGAGCAGGCGCAGATTCATTTCGTCGGTGAAGAACTGGAAATTGCCGCGGCCGCTTTCCTTGGCGCGGTACATGGCGATGTCGGCGTGCTCGATCAGGGCTTCCGGATGGTCGCCGTCGGCGGGATAGGTGGCCACGCCGATGCTGCAGGTGAGCGAGTAGGGCTGGCCTTCGAGCTGCACCGGCTCGGCGATCACCGCCATGATGCGCTGCAGGGTGGCCGCAGACAGGCCGCTGTCCTCCGGGCCGCGCAACACCAGCACGAACTCGTCGCCGCCGATGCGGGCGATGGTGTCGGTTTCGCGCAGGATCGATTTGAGCCGCGCGGCGATGGTGTTGAGCAGCAAGTCGCCGGCGCGGTGGCCCAGTGTGTCGTTGATGATCTTGAACCGGTCGAGGTCGAGAAACGCCACCCACAGCGGATGGTCGTAGCGGCTGGCGTAGGCGATGGCCTGGGTCAGGCGGTCGCGCAGCAGGTTGCGGTTGGCCAGCCCGGTCAGGGTGTCGTGGGTGGCCTGGAACTGCAGCTGGCTGGCGTAGACCTCGCGCTCGGCCAGCGCCGCGCTCAAGTCCTTGGTGCGCTCGCTGACGAGCTGTTCCAGCGTGTCGAGTTCGCGCTGCTGGGCGCGGTGCAGCAGCCACTTTTTCGACAGCGCGCTGGCCAGCTGCAGCACCTCGATTTTCTCGAACGGCTTGCGCAGGATGAGCAGGCGGTCGGACTGGCCGAGGCGGCTGGTGATGGTCTCCCAGGAGTAGTCGCTGAAGGCGGTGCAGATGACGACATGGATGTGCGGGTCGATCAGCCACAGCGCCTCGATGGTCTGCATGCCGTCCCAGCCGCCGGGCATGCGCATGTCGACGAACGCCAACGCATAGGCCTGGCCCTCGTCGCGCGCCGCGCGCGCCAGCTGGCAGGCTTGCTCGCCGCTGTGCAGATAGTCGACCCGGAAACGCGGCACGCTGTCGTGCCGTTCGGGGCCGGTGTCAAACAGCTGCGCCTCCAACGCATCGAGGGCGTCGCAGGGGAGGGCCGTGTCCGGCGTCAGGATCTTGCCGAACAGGTCGAGCACGGCGGCATTGTCGTCGACCACCAGCACCCGTGCCGGAGCGCCATCCGGTCGGGGCGGCTGGTCGCCGCGCTGCACAGCAGTATCCATGGTATCGTCCTTATCAAGATGCGTGCTGCGCCACCGCAGCGTCCTCCAGCTCGGCGTGCGCGGCGCGCAGCTCGAACACGAACGTCGCGCCTTGCCCCAGTCCGGCGCTCGAGCAGGTCAAGCTGCCCTCCAGCTCGCGCGCCCAGTTGGCGCTCGAATGCAGGCCCACGCCATGCCCGCCGGGTTTGGTGGTGAAGCCCTGGTTGAACACCAGCGGCAGGTTCGACGGGTCGATGCCGACACCGTTGTCGCGCACCGCCATGCGGACGCGGCCGGCGCCGGTGCTGGTGCTCAGCCAGACCGTTCTTTGCTGCTCCGGCCGCCCTTCGACGGCGTGGCGCGCGTTGGCCAGCAGGTTGAGCAGGATCTGCAGCGCCTTGTTGCAGTCGACCATCACGCTGGCGCCGCAATCGAACTCGCAGACGATGTCGACGCCGCGCATCGCGAACGCGCCCCGGCTCAGCACCAGCGCCCGCTCCATCAAGTCCTTGACCGCGACCAGTTCCTGCAAGGCCGGGTGGGCCAGCGCGAATTTCTGCTGGGTGCCGATGACGCCGACGGCGTGCTCGGTGCAGGCGCGCAGCGCCTCGACCTCGTTGAACAGGGCGCTCAGTTCGGCCTCGAGATGCTCGCTCAGTTGCGTGATGAATGCGGGCAGCACCTGGCCGCGGCTGTCGTCGGCGATGAAGGCCGGCAGATCGTTGGCGTGTTCCTTGAGCAGCTGGGCGACCTTCTGCAGCTTGGGGATTTTCGATTGATGCAGTTTCTCCGCGATCAGGCCGGAGGAGATCGTCACGCCGTTCAGTATATTGCCCAGATTATGGATGATGCCGGTCGCGACGATCGCCATGCCGGCCTCGCGCGACTTGTCGCGCAGCTGCGCCTGGATGTGCGCCATGCGCAGGGCGGAGCGCACGCGCGCGCGCAATTCGAACGGTGAGAACGGCTTGGCGATGTAATCGTCGGCGCCGGTCTCCAGGCCGCAGACGCTGGCGTCGGCGCCGCCGCGCGCCGTCACCAGAATCACCGGCAGATGCGACAGATTGGTGGAGCGCTTGATCAGGGCGGTCAGGCCCAGCCCGTCGAGCTCGGGCATCATCACGTCCGAGACGACCAGGTCGACGCGTTGCACCTGCAAGATGTCCCAGGCGTTGCGGCCGTTGACGGCCGTCGTCACCTCGCACTCCGGCTCGAGCAGTTCCGTGATATAGCTGCGCAGGTCGGGGTTGTCGTCCACCACCAGCACCTGGGGCAGGGCGGCGCTGCGCGGCGCGGCGGCGGCGGTCGGCGGCCGGTCGCCGCCCTCCTGCAGGCGCACGTCGCGCAGCATGGCCTCGACCGGCGTCAGGCCGTGGGTGTGCACCTGCGTGCCGGCGCCGGCCAGCGCGGCCAGGCGCTCGGTGCCGCGCGCCAGCCGGACATGGAAGCGCGAGCCCTGGCCGTAGGTGCTGTCGACGCCGACGCCGCCGCCGAGCAGCTCGGCCAGCTTCTTCACCAGGGCCAGTCCGATGCCGGTGCCGCTGTGGGCGCGGGTGGCCGAGTTGTCGATCTGTTGAAAGCGGTTGAACAGCAGCGACAGCTTGTCCGCTTCGATGCCGATGCCGGTGTCGCTGACGGCCAACTCAAACCATTGCGCGTCGAGCGCGCGCGCCTGTACCCGGATGGTGCCGCCGGCCGGCGTGAACTTGAGCGCATTGCTCAGCAGGTTGAGATAGATCTTCTCGAAATGCGCGCGGTCCATGCAGACCGGGCCGAGCCCGGGATCGACCTCCGCCACCAGCACGCAGCCCTTGGCGTCGGCCATCGGGGTGGCGTCGCCGACCATCGCCGGTATCAGTTGCTGCAGGTCGACCGCTTCCCAGTGCACCTCGTAGCGATGGGCCTCGGCCTTGGAAAAATCGAGGATGTCGTTGACCCGGTTCAGCAGCAGCGAGGCGTTGCGCTGGACGCGCTCGATCTGCAGGCGCCAGTTCGCCTGCGGCTGCGGCGCCGACAGCAGTTGCTCGATCGGGGCCAGGATCAGCGTCAGCGGCGTGCGCAGCTCATGGCTGACGTTGGCGAGGAATTCGCTCTTGGCCCGGTTGGCCGTCTCGGCCGCGATCTTCATGTCCAGCAATTGCACATTGCTTTGCTGGAGCGCCTGCTCGGCGCGCGCGCGCTCGTTGATCTCTTCGTTGAGCTGGGCGTTGGTGGCCGTCAGCGAGCGCGCCAGCTTGGCCGTGCTCGACGCCAGGCGCGCGTCGAACACGGAAATGAGCATGGTGGCGGCCAGGAACAGCAGGGTGCAGCCGGCGATCGTCGCGGCCATCCACAGATTGCCGACCTGCTGGGGGTTGCCCAGGCAAACGCTGCCGGGCGCGAAGTTGGCGGCGGCCATGCCGGTGTAGTGCATGCCGACGATGGCCACGCCCATGACGACGGCGGCGCCCATGCGTTTGAGCCCGACCCGCTCGATATGTTCGGAGCGCAGCTGGAAGGAAATCCACAGCGCCGCGACCGACGCCGCGACGGCCACGACGATGGACAGGGCGTACAGGCCCGGCGTGTAGTCGATCGCCGGCGACATGCGCATCGCCGCCATGCCGACGTAGTGCATGCCGGCGATGCCGGCGCCCATCACCAGCCCGGAGGCGAGCAGGCGCCGGGTGGACAGGGTGTCGCGGTTGATCGTGAACAGGGCGAAGCCGGAGGCCAGGATCGCCAGCAGCATCGACAGCAGGGTGATGGGGACGTTGTAGCCCATCTGGATGGGCAGCTGGAAGGCCAGCATGGCGATGAAATGCATGGACCAGATGCCGGTGCCCATCGAGACGGCGCCGCCGGTCAGCCAGTACTTGGCGATCCGCTCCGGCGCCGAGGACACCCGCGACGCCGCGTCCAGCGCGACATACGAGGCGATGACGGCGACGACGAAGGATAGCAGTTGTAACCAAGAGTTATAAGTGCCTGTCATACCCAGTCCCTTCCAGCGCATGCCGGTGGCGTTAGCGACTGATGGTATTCCCGTTCGGCACGCTTGTCGAGACCTCTTCTACTCCAGGTTCTGCACCTGTTCGCGCATTTGCTCGATGAGCAGCTTGAGTTCCATCGAGGCGTCGGCCAGTTCCTTGACCGAGGCCTTGGCGCCGAGCGTGTTGGCTTCGCGGTTCAGTTCCTGCATCATGAAGTCCAGGCGCTTGCCGACCTGGCCGCCTTTTTTCAGGATGTGGCGGGTTTCGCTCAGGTGGGCCGACAGCCGGCCCAGCTCTTCGGCGACGTCGATGCGGATGCCGTACAGGATCACTTCCTGGCGGATGCGCTCGAGCGCGTCCTGGCGCGACAGCGCCGAGTTCGAGCCCTGGCAGGCCAGGCCCAGCGCGTCCTGCATGCGCTCGATGGCCTTCTGCTGGAAGGCCGCCACCACCTGCGGGATCAGCGGCGTGATGCGCTTGACGATCACTTCCATCGCCTCGATGCGCGAGGTCAGCATGGTTTCCAGCGCCGCGCCCTCGCGCTGGCGGCTGTGGACGAAGGCTTGCACGGTGCGCGCGGTCAGCGCGGCGACGTCGGCCTGCAGCGATTCCTGGCCGATCTGGGCTTCCTCGATCACGCCGGGCCAGCGCAGCAGCTCGGCCACCGACATGGTGGCGGCGGCCGGGAAATGGCCGCTCACTTCGGCCTGCATGCGTTGTAATTCGGTCAGCAGCGGCAGGTTCAGCGCCTGCGCGCCGGTGCTGGCGGCCTTGCGGCCAAAGCTCAGGCGCAATTCGACCTTGCCGCGGGTGATGGCCGCCATGATCGCCGAGCGCAAATCGGGTTCAAGCGCTCGTAAATCGTCGTTTATTCGAAACTGAAGGTCTAGAAATCGCGAGTTGACACTCTTGATCTCGATAGTCAGTGTTCCCGCCGCACTTTCACTGGTGGCGACCGCGTAGCCCGTCATACTGGAAATGCTCAATGGATGTCCCCGATTTAATCTTTACAAAACAGTGATTTATCCACACAATCCGGTTGTTGAGGCGAGGAACTCTATGGCTGCACAAAACAACGCCCCGTTACCCGATGGTCTGGAAATTGCTGGATATCGCATTGTAAAGAAAATTGCGTCCGGTGGGTTCAGTATTGTTTACCTGGCGTACGACGGCGACGGCGTGGCGGTGGCGATCAAGGAATATTTACCCAGTTCTTTGGCCCTGCGGCAGGAGGGCGAACTGCTGCCGTCCATCGCCAAGGCGCATCTGCCGGTGTTCCGCATCGGCCTCAAGTGCTTCTTCGAGGAGGGCCGGGCGCTGGCCCGCATCTCCCATCCGAATGTTGTAAGCGTGCTCAATTTCTTCCGCGCCAACGAAACCGTTTACATGGTGATGGCCTACGAATCCGGCCATTCCTTGCAAGAACATATACAAAGGCAGCGCGGCAAGGGCAGCAAGGTGGGCGAGGCCTTCATCCGCACCATCTTCCTGCAGGTGCTCAAGGGCCTGCGCGAGGTGCACGCCAACAAGCTGCTGCACCTGGACCTGAAACCTGCCAATATCTACCTGCGCACCGACGGCACGCCGATGTTGCTGGACTTCGGCGCCGCCCGCCAGACCGTCAACAACGACATGCCGACCTTGACGCCGATGTACACGCCGGGCTTCGCCCCGCCGGAGCTGTATGCCAAGACCGGCGGCCTGGGGCCGTGGTCGGACGTGTACAGCATCGGCGCCTCGATGTTCGCCTGCATGGTGGGTTCGCCGCCGCAGCCGGCCGACCAGCGCAAGAGCGAGGACAAGATGGCCGGCCATTTCGACCAGCTGCAAGGCTTGTACACGCCGGAGCTGGTGAAGATGGTGCGCTGGTGCCTGGAGCTGGACCCGCTGGAACGCCCGCAAAGCCTGTTCGCCTTGCAGAAGGTGCTGCAGGCGGCGCCGGCCCCCGTGCCGGTCGCCGCGCCGCCGCCGCGGGGCGTGATCGACAAACTGGGCCTGCGCGCGCTGGTGGACCGGCTGGGCGGCCTGGGCAAGCCCAAGGCCAAAACCGGCCCCGACACGCTGATCTAACCGACAAAAGGCTGAACCATGCAATTCTCCGTGTATCAGGAAAGCCACATCGGCGGCCGCAAGGTCAACCAGGACCGCATGGGCTACAGCTTCACCCGCGACGCGCTGCTGCTGGTGCTGGCCGACGGCATGGGCGGCCACCTGCGCGGCGAGATCGCCGCCACCGTGGCGCTGCAATCGATCTCCGCGCTGTTCCAGCAACAGGCCACGCCCTATGTGAGGAAGCCGCAGCGTTTCCTGGAGGAGGCGCTGCTGGCCGCGCACCGCGACATCCACCGCTACCGCGCCGAGCACGACCTGCCGGAGACGCCGCGCACCACCGTCGTCGCCTGCCTGATCCAGCACAACACGGCGACCTGGGCCCACTGCGGCGATTCGCGCCTGTACTGGATGCGCGACGGCCAGATCCTGGCGCGCACGCGCGACCACTCGCACGTGGAAAGCCTGATCGCCAAGGGCCTGGCGCAGCCGTCCGAGCGCGCCACCCATCCCGACCGCAACAAGCTGTACAACTGCCTGGGCGCGGACAGCCTGCCGAAAGTGGACATCTCCGGCGGCGCCGGCATGCTGCCGGGCGATTTGATGCTGTTGTGCTCGGACGGCTTGTGGTCTATGCTGCCGGACGACGACCTGGTGCGGCGCCTGCACCGCCAGACCGTGGTGCGCGCGGTGCCGGACCTGCTGCAGGCGGCGCTGGGCGCGGCGGGCAGCGCCAGCGACAACGTCACCGCGCTGGCCATCATGTGGCAGGGCAGCTCCATGGTCGACGGCATGGGCGAGCTGACGGCGGCCGAACTGTCGACCGTGATCTCGACCGAAGCGCTGCCGCAGGACCTGCACAGCACCACCATCAACAGCGCGCCGGTGCCGGAGCAGGCCCCGGCGCCGGCGCCGGCGCCGCAAGTCGACGCCTTCGACGACGATGAAATCGAGAAGGCCATCGCCGAGATCCGCGGCGCCATCGAAAAATCGACCCAAATATTGAAATAACATTGAAAAAAGGAAGACTGTTTATGGCATTTGAATCCCGTCCGAGCGGCCGCGCCGTCGATGCGCTGCGCACTCTGCGCCTGACCCGCGACTACACCAAGCACGCCGAAGGCTCGGTGCTGATCGAATGCGGCGACACCAAGGTGATCTGCACCGCCAGCATCGAAGAGAAGGTGCCGGGCTTCCTGAAGGGCAAGGGCCAGGGCTGGATGACCGCCGAATACGGCATGTTGCCGCGTTCGACCCACACCCGCATGGACCGCGAGGCGGCGCGCGGCAAGCAGTCCGGCCGCACCCAGGAGATCCAGCGCCTGATCGGCCGCTCGCTGCGCGCGGCGTTCGACCTGGAGGCGTTCGGCGAGCGCACCCTGCACCTCGATTGCGACGTGATCCAGGCCGACGGCGGCACCCGCACGGCGTCCATCACCGGCGCCATGGTGGCGGCTTACGACGCGTTCGCCAAGCTGGTGGCGCGCGGCGCGGTGCCGGCGATGCCGCTGAAAAGCTTCGTGGCGGCGATCTCGGTCGGCGTCTACCAGGGCATGCCGGTGCTGGACCTGGACTATGTCGAGGATTCCGGTTGCGACACTGACATGAACGTGGTGATGAACGACGCCGGCCACTTCATCGAAGTGCAGGGCACGGCCGAAGGCGCGGCCTTCGACCGCGCCGGCATGGACCGCCTGCTGGACCTGGCGCAGGGCGGCATCGCCGACCTGATCAAGCTGCAAAAGCAGGCGCTGGGCCTGGCCTAGGACACGGGGCATCCCGCCGCGTCCGCCCGGCTTCCGGCGGGGCGGCCCCCAAAGGGTTTACAATGTCGGCTTCACCGCCACACGCTGCCCACATCATGACCCAACGCCTGATCCTCGCCTCCAACAACGCCGGCAAACTCAAAGAATTCAACGAACTGCTGTCCACCGTGGGCTTTTCCGTCCACGCCCAGGGCGAGTACGACGTCCCGGAAGCGGACGAGCCGTTCCACACCTTCGTTGAAAACGCCCTGCAAAAGGCCCGCCACGCCGCGCGCCTGACCGGGCTGCCGGCGCTGGCCGACGATTCCGGCGTCTGCGTCAACGCCCTGGGCGGCGCGCCCGGCGTGTACTCGGCGCGCTTTGCCGGCGAGCCGAAATCGGACGCCCGCAACAACGAGAAAATGATCGCCGACCTGGCCGGCCACGCCGACAAGTCGGCCTACTACTACTGCGTGCTGGTGTTGGTGCGCCACGCCGACGACCCGCAGCCGGTGATCGCCGATGGCCGCTGGAACGGCGAAATGATCGCCACCCCGCGCGGCGACGGCGGCTTCGGCTACGACCCGCACTTCTACATCCCGGCGCTGGGCAAGTGCGCCGCCGAGCTGACGGCCGACCAAAAGAACGCCCTGTCGCACCGCGGCCAGGCCCTGCGCGCATTGGTAGAGAAACTGAAATGATCCCGATTAAAATCGTCGGCGCCACCAGCAAGGCAGCCAAGCCGGCCACCGACATCAGCGAAGCCGCAGGCGTCGCCGCCAAGTATCTGCAGGCCGGTTCGCTGAACCTGCAGGCGCTGCCGCCGCTGTCGCTGTACATCCACTTCCCGTGGTGCGTGAAGAAGTGCCCCTACTGCGACTTCAACTCGCACGAGGCCAAGGACGGCAAGGGAGGCGCGGGCTTCCCCGAACAGGAATACCTGGACGCGCTGCGCAGCGACCTGGAAATGGCGCTGCCGCTGATCTGGGGCCGCAAGATCTACACCATCTTCATCGGCGGCGGCACGCCCAGCCTGATGTCGGCGGCCGGGCTGGATCGCCTGCTGTCGGACGTGCGGACCCTGCTGCCGCTCGACAGCGATTGCGAGATCACGATGGAGGCCAACCCCGGCACCTTCGAGGCCGAGAAGTTCAAGTCCTACCGCGCCAGCGGCATCAACCGCCTGTCGATCGGCATCCAGAGCTTCAACAGCCGCCACCTGAAGGCGCTGGGCCGCATCCACGACGACCACGAGGCCAAGCGCGCGGTGGAGATCGCGCTGGCCAACTTCGACAACTTCAACCTCGACCTGATGTACGCGCTGCCGTCGCAGACGCTGGAGGAGGCGCGCCACGACGTCGAGACCGCGATGGCTTTCAATCCGCCGCACCTGTCGCTGTACCACCTGACGATGGAGCCGAACACGCTGTTCGCCAAGTACCCGCCGGCGCTGCCGGACGACGACGCCAGCGCCGACATGCAGGACCTGATCGCCGAGCTGACCGCCGCCAACGGCTACGGCCAGTACGAGGTGTCGGCCTACGCCAAGCAAGGCCACCGCGCCCGCCACAACCTGAACTACTGGGAGTTCGGCGACTACCTGGGCATCGGCGCCGGCGCGCACTCCAAGCTGTCGTTCCCGCACCGCATCCTGCGCCAGGCCCGCTACAAGCAGCCCAAGGCCTATATGGAGCAGGTGCGCCTGGGCGCGCCGGTGCAGGAAGAGTACGAGATCGGCCGCGACGACATGGGCTTCGAGTTCATGCTCAACACCTTGCGCCTGCACGGCGGCTTCGATCCCAACCTGTTCGCCGAGCGCACCGGCCTGAGCCTGAACGCGATCGAGAAAAACCTCAACGCGGCCGAGGCCAAGGGCCTGCTCTACCGCGACCACAAGCTGATCAAGCCGACCGAGCTGGGCCAGCGCTTCCTCAACGATTTGCAACAGATGTTCCTCAACGGCTGACGTCGAAACTGGCATTTTTAGCCATTTTTCTTGACCTTGAATCGACTGGCTTGGATACTGGGAGGCACCGATATCCAGCCAGGAGCCCCCATGCCCGCCTTTGGTTTAGAGAACTCGTTTCGCCACCCCGAGAACGGCATGACCAGGGCGGACATGATCGCTTCCCGACTGGTCGCCAATGAACTGGACGAGGTGATCATCTTCCGCTCGACCGGGCCGTGGTCGCGGCGCTGGCTGGAGGACGGTTATCCGAGCAAGAATTTCCACGTCAAGGGCAAGAGCTCGGACTGGGGGCCGCAGGCCGGCTTCGTGCCGTACGACGGCACCTACAGCAAGGTCGGCCACGACCAGACCAAGGCGCAGAAGGGCACGCGCGCCAACCAGAAGGGCATCAACGACCGCTTCGCCACGGCCAACATCCTGGAGCTGACCCTGGACCAGCTGATCCGCCAGCACCAGGTCGCCGAGGAAATGCCGCCGCGCACCGCGGTGCAGTTCATGGAAGTCATCCCCGGCACCCGCAACTACTCGCTGCTGGCGCAACGCTCCGGCGACGGCCACCTGTTCGAATTCCTGGCGCGCTGGCATCGGGCCGGCGCCACCGCCGGCGCCGCCGTCTACCAGATCTATGTGTACACCATCGCCGCCGACCACAGCGCGCACGGCATGGCCGCGCGCCTGCTGCTGCCGCTGGAGGTGATGTGCTCGTCCGAGAACGGCGCCGACCACCGGCCGATGACCGGCGACTATGACCTGATGGCGGTCTGCCCGCGCTGGCGCGATTACGGCGCCACCAGCCGCCAGGAAATCTCCAAGCCGGGCCTGCTGATGGACGGCATGCCGCAGCGCCGGGGCCAGGTGTTCGCCGCCGGCACCAACCTCGACAAGGTGCTGACCATGGAAACCACCACCGGCAGGCCGCGGCCGCAGGGCTGGCAGGCGCCGCATGGCTTCGGCAACGAGGAGCACTACGACATGGGCAACATCACGCCGCGCATCCTGCGCTGCATCAACCTGCTCAACGGCCGCATGGTGAACGGCGGCGGCGCCTTCCGCCGCGTGCACCACAATGCCGAATCGCACCGCCACGTGGCGTTCGGCGCGCTGGTGCGGGCCGACATGGAAAACGATAACGACGGCTTCCCGCTGACGGTGTTCCAGCCCGACGCGGCCGGCGCCGGCGACATCGCCGGCTACACGGTGGCCGCGACCCTGCTCAATATGCGCGAGTTCCGCGTCTACGCCGGCCTGATGCAGGACGCCGGCTTCTTCCTGCCCCGCAACGCCGCCTGGGGCATGTCGATCCGCGACGCCGGGCGGGCGGCCTAGCCGCGCCTAAAACTCTTCCCAGTCCTGGTCGCCGCCGACGGTGGCCGGCTTGCTGGTGCTCGGCTTGGCGGCCGGCCTGGCCGGCGCCGCCGGCCGCGGGGCCACACGGGCCGCCGGGGCGGGGCGGGCGGGCGGGGCGGGCAGCGCCGCCTTGGCGCGCGCCGGCGCCGCCGGCGCCGGCCGCAGTGCCTCGTCGCCCAGCTTGAACGAGGCCGCCACGTCGGCCAGCCGCGCCGCCTGGTCCTGCATGCTGGCTGCGGCCGCCGCCGCTTGCTCCACCAGCGCCGCGTTCTGCTGCGTCACCTGGTCCATCTGCGTGATGGCGGTGTTGACCTGGTCGATGCCGATGCTTTGCTCGCTGCTGGCCGAGGTGATCTCGCCCATGATGTCGGTCACGCGGCGCACGCTGGCCACGACGTCGCCCATGGTGGCGCCGGCCTGCTGCACCAGCTTGGCGCCGAGGTCGACCTGCTGGACCGAATTGCCGATCAGCTCCTTGATCTCCCGGGCCGCCGCCGCGCTGCGCTGGGCCAGGTTGCGCACCTCCGAGGCCACCACCGCGAAGCCGCGGCCCTGCTCGCCGGCGCGCGCCGCCTCGACGGCGGCGTTGAGCGCCAGGATGTTGGTCTGGAAGGCGATGCCGTCGATGACGGAAATGATGTCGACGATCTTGCGCGAGGAAGCGTCGATCGAGCCCATGGTGTCGACCACCTGGCCGACGATGGCGCCGCCGCGCTCGGCCACGTCGGAGGCCGCCTGCGCCAGCTGGTTGGCCTGCTTGGCGTTCTCGGCGTTCTGGCGCACGGTGCTGGTCAGTTCTTCCATCGACGACGCGGTCTCCTCCAGCGAGCTGGCCTGTTCCTCGGTGCGCTGCGACAGGTCCATATTGCCGGCCGCGATTTGATTGGACGCGGTGGCGATGGTGGTGGTGCCGCTCTGCACCTGGCTGACGACGTTGCGCAGCGCATCGTTCATGCCCTTGAGCGCGGTCATCAGGTCGCCGATCTCGCACTGGCTGGTCTCGGCGTCGAAGCGGGTGGTGAGGTCGCCGTTGGCCACGGTGGTGGCGATCTGCAGCGCCGACTTCAGCGGCACCGTGATCGAGCGCGAGATCACCCACGCCGCCAGCGAGCCGATCGACACCATCAGCACCGCCAGCACCATCAGCAGCATGTTGCTGCGGTCGTTGGCGGCGTCGATCGCGTGGGCGGTGTCGTCGATCGCCTTGCGCTGCAGGGTCAGCAGCGCCTGCACCTTGCCCTGGTAGGCCGTGGCGGCCGGCATGAAGACGTCCTTGTACAGTTTTTCCGCCTGCTCGGCGTCGCCGGCCTTCTTGGCGTTCATGATGTCGGTCTTGGCCTTCTGGTAGGTGTTGCGCAGCGCCCCGGAGGCTTCGAACACGGCCTTTTCCTCGTCGCTGGCCATCAGCTCCTTGAGCTTGGCGATCAGCTCGCCGCCCTTCTTGCTGCTGTCGGCGATGACGTCGGCGAAGGTGGTCGACAGGCTGTCGTCGCTGCTGCGGGCGATCAGCGCGGTGCGCGCCACGGCCGAGTAGATCAGCACGTACCAGTCGGAGGCCAGGCGTTCCTTGGCCAGCGGTTGTTCCATCATGTGGCGGGTGGCCTCGGCGTTGACGCGGGCGTTGTACAGGGCCACGGAGGTGGCGCAGATGGCGAGCAGCAGGACGATGGCGAAACCGAGCGCGAGGCGGGTGCCGATGCGCAGTTGGGACAGTAGATTCATGATGGACGCTCCGAAGTGGCCCGAGGATGGCTGCGCCGGCGCGTCCGGCGACGCGGCTGGCAGGCTACAAGTATGCGCCCGTCCCGCCGCGGCGGTCATGCTACTTCCGCTGGCCGCGTTGCTTTTTCGAAACAATTAGAACGGCAAGTGGGGTCAGATACCGTCTTGAATGGCAAGCCCTTTCGATAAGTAATTGGGATCGAAAGGCTTGTCATTGTGTATCAC
>NZ_JBWKQE010000042.1:0-19402 GCF_059418605.1 Duganella sp. GW821-FHT07G03 | reverse complement strand
AGGACCGTGAAACAACTTTGCGCCGATGATAGTGCTGCAACCAGTGTGAAAGTAGGTTATCGTCAGGCTAGTTATAAAGAAAAAAGCCCACCAGTGATCTGGTGGGCTTTTTTCGTTTGAAAGCCCCTTCCGTTCAACGACAGGCATTGCCTGCCGTCTCACCTGGTCGGGGCTTTTTTTCGTCTGTCGATTGACCCTGCGCACGATTGAAACCACTCTTGTCAAATGATTCAGCCTGAGGTGTAATGCTCACTCTCAACATAGTAAATCATTAATCTTGCGGCTAATCCGCATCAGGAGTGCGATCCGCATGCTCGACCAGGCTTTATCTCTTATGCTCGACGGTTATACACAGTCCAGCCGTCTTCTCCGGCTGAGTACGCCGATCGGCGCCGATAAATTGCTGGCCGAATCGGTGCGCGCGGAGGAGAGCATAGGCTCCGGCTTCACCTACCGCATTGAAGCCCTGTCCACCGACGCCTCCATCCCGCTGAAGTCGCTGCTTGGCCAGCCGGTCTTGCTGGAGCTGCTGACCATCGCCGGCGCCGAGGCGCTGCGCCCGTTCCATGGTCACATCACCGCTGTGGAATTACATGGGGCCAACGGCGGCTTTGCGCGCTACCAGTTGACCGTCCAACCGTGGTCTGCCTTCCTTGGACTGGGACGCGATAGCCGGATCTTCCAGGACATGAAGGTGTTCGACATCATCGACGCGGTGTGCGCCAGCTACGAGGGACAGGGCCGCCTGACGCCTTTGCGTCGCTTCGATATCGTCGACCGTGATGTCTACGCCAAGCGCAGCCTGACCACGCAGTACCAGGAAAGCGATCTCGCCTTCATCACCCGCCTGATGGAAGAGGAAGGCCTGTTTTATTTCTATGAACACAGCGGCGACGCCGACAGCCCTACGCTCGGCAGCCACACGATGGTCATCGCCGACCACAACGGCAGCTTCGTCGCCAATGCCCAGCCGCTCATCCGTTACACCCAGCCGGGCGCCGTCATGCGGGAAGACAGCCTGGACCGCTGGCGCACCGAAATGCGCCTGCAGACCAATGCGGTCAGCCTGCGCAGCTGGGATTACCGGTCCCTAAGCACGCGCCGCGTCAGCGCCAGCGGCGAGGGGCCGATGCTGACCAGCGATGACGTGCCGGGCGCCTATGCCTACACCAGCCGCGAGCACGGCCAGCGCATGGCCGACCGCCAGGTGGAAGCCCTTCAGGCCAACCGCGAAATTCACGTCGGCGCCGGCACGGTGCGCACGCTCGCGCCCGCAACCACCTTTACGTTGCAGGGCGTCAGCCAGCTCGATGCGGCAGACAGCGATCAGCAGCGGCAGTTCCTCATCGTTCGGGTTGTGCACCTGATGCATAACAATCTGAGCGCGCAGATCCAGGGCGGCATACTCAAGGCGCTGGGACAGGGCCCCTTGAGCGCCGCGCTGCAGGAAGAAACCCGTGGCAGCTTGCATGCCGTCGGCTCAGCCATCGCCGAGCGTCCGCTGTACCGCAACCGTATCGACGCCATTCCGGCCGCCACGCCTTACCGCAGCTCCGCCAGGACCGAGCGGCCCGTGATGCGGGGGCAGCAAAGCGCAATCGTGGTCGGTCCGGCCGGCGCGGTAGTGCACACCGACCGCGATCATCGCATCAAGGTGCAGTTTCACTGGCAGCGCGGCGCCGCCAGCCACAGCCGCCTCGACCATCCGGCCGCCGCCAGCCACACCGGCGCGCCCGCTGACGACGGCGCCGGCACCTGGGTGCGGGTGGCGACGCCGCTGGCGCCGGTCGCCGGCGCCAACTGGGGCAGCAACGCAGTGCCGCGCGTCGGGCAGGAAGTGCTGGTCGATTTCATCGAGGGCAATATTGACCGTCCGGTCGTGATCGGCGCGCTCTACAACGGCCGCGGCGCGGATAACGCCCAGCACAACGCGGTGGCGCAAGGCGCGGGCGCCTCGACCGGCAACGCCAGCGCCTGGTTCCCCGGCGCCACGGGCGCCCACGCGCATCCGGCGGTGCTGTCGGGTTTGAAATCGCAGGCCATGCAGAGCAGCCAGCAGGGCGCCGGCAGTTACAGCCAGCTGGTGTTCGACGATAGCCCCGGCGAGCCGCGCCTGGCCCTGCAACATCACGCCGCGCCACATGCGGGCACTGCCGAGCTCAACCTTGGACAGCTGCGTCATCAAACCGATAACCAGCGGTTGGCGCCGGCCGGCTTTGGCGCCGAGCTGAAGACCGAGCACAGCGTCGCATTGCGCGCTGGCCAGGGCATGCTGCTGACCAGCCACGCCCGCAACGGCGGCAGCGGCGCCCAGCTCGATTCCCGCGAGGCGCGCAGCCAGGCCGAAGCGAGCCAGCAATTGCAGCAGCAACTGGCGGAAACCGCGCAACAACACAAGGCCATGCTGGCGGGCGAAAAAGCGCCGGCCGAGCTGCCTGCGCTTGTGGCGATGGCGCACAGCGCCGAAGTGCTGGGCCGCAGCGCCAGCGGCAGCGATCAACAGGATACGAGCGGCGGCCTCGGCACTGCGGCGGCGTATCGCGAAGCGCACTTGCAGTTGTCTAGCCCGGCTGGCATCGCGGCGCTGACGCCAGCCAGCGCCGTCGTCACCGCCCAAGGCAGCAGCAGCCTGGCCGCGGGACAGGACATCAACCTGGCCGCGCAGGCCAACAGCCTGCACATGGTCGCCGGCGGCGTCAGTCTATTCACCTACGGCAAAGCAAGCAATGCGCAGAAGCCCAACCAGGAAACCGGCATCCGCCTGCATGCGGCGAGCGGCCGCGTCAGCAGCCAGAGTCAAGCGGGGGAAACGCGTCTGACGGCCGATAAGGCCATCACCGTGGCCAGCGTCACGCGCTCGGTCAGCGTGGCCGCCAAGCAGCATGTGATGCTGACCGCGCAGGGCGCCTGGCTGAAACTCGAAGGCGGCAATATCGAGCTGCACGGCCCCGGCACCATGACCTTCAAGGCGAGTCAAAAGGAACTGGCCGGCCCGGCCAGCGCGTCGGTCGTGCTGCCGCACCTGCCGAACGGCGAGCTCAATTTGAACCAGTCGGTGCGCCACGACTATGCGGCGCAATACCAGGTGTTGCGCGACGAACAGCGGCTCGCCCAGCAGCCCTACCTGCTGAAGCTGCCCGACGGCAGCCTGCACTACGGCATCACCGACGCCAAGGGCAAGACCATCAAGGTCGGCACCAAGGAACCCAAGCCGGTCGAGCTGACCTTGTTGAACAAGGAAAGCTGGGACCAGGAAAACATCAATGTATGGCACCAGGAAATGGATCGCCATTGGGACTGAGCGCTGTGCGCGAAGTCCGTCGTCATCAGGAGAAAGCAGCAAGATGGGTATCAAGAATAAATTCAGTGCGGTGTTCATGGCCGCGGGCGTGGCCTTGGTGCATGTGGGTTGCAGCGCCGGCGACCAGGCGCCGTGGCGCGAGCAGATGCAGTGCGGCGAGACCCAGTATGTGATCGAGTCCGATTGCAAACCGAGCAACGACGCCGCCACCCTGAACCAATGCAAGCCGCAGACGCTGAGCGTGAGCCGCGACGGCAAGACGCGCAAGGCGACCCTGCCGGAACTGAATAAAGCCAGCGCCAAGTCCATCGTCGAGACCGGCGGCAAGGTCAGCAAGCTGTTCGTCACCCAGTGGGCTTGCGCGCGCGGCGACAAGGGCGATGTCGCGGTCATGTACTACTCGATCGGCGGCGGCTCGGCGCCGTATGCGGAAGCGTATTCCATCTATGACGAGGCCGGCGCGCTGATCGAGAATGAAGACAGCCCCAAGTACGAGCAGGCGCTGGCGCACAGCGACGGCCACATGAAAAAAGTCAAATCGATTATGCCGCGCTAAGGACAGGGAGCCGCCAGTGTCCACCATCTACGAGATCTTGCGCGCCGCCAAAGGCGCCGCGTACAGCGAAGACAAGATCAAGAAATACTCCTACCTGCACATGCAGCCCAAGATCGACAAGCCGGCCGGCGCGCTGGCCGGGCTGTCGCGCATCCATGGCGACGCCTCGCCGCAGGTGCAGGACCGCATCATCGACCTGCTGGTGGAGATCGGCGCGCGCTACAAGCTGCCGTACCGCGATATCGCGCACATGCTGTTGTTCTGCAAGATCGAGTCGGGCTTCAATCCCGACGCGGCGGCCGGCACCACGTCCGCCGCCGGTCTGGGCCAGTACACCAAGGCCACCGTGGAAGAGGCCGCCAAGGAGGAAGTGTCGAAGAAGCGGCTGGGCTTTGTGCTGGAACTGGATGGTTATGTGTTCGACGCCGAACGCGGCGCCTACGGCATCGTGCTGTCGTACATGTTTGCCAAGGAACGCGCCATCAAGTATTTCGGCAAGAACTACGAAAAGCATTTATATCTGTTCCACCACGAGGGTTGGTACTTCCAGGCGAACGCCGACAACATGGCCGAAGACCGTCCGAAAGCCGTGCTCAAGATCATCCAGACCAAGATACTGCCCTTCCTCGATCCGCTGGAAAAGCTGTTGTCGGCCAAGACCAATCTGTCGTTCAAGCTGCTGACCAAGGACGACAAGCCATACGCCGGCCAGCCTTATGCGGCGATCTACCCGGCCAAGGCCGGCACGCAGGGACGCCCGGTCAAGGTGCAGGGCAGCAAGGACAAGCCTGAAGTCGTGCTCGGCAAGACCGACAGCAACGGCCAGACCTCGCCCATCATCGCGCCCGGCCTGTCGGAAGTGCTGTTTGTGATCCTCAATCCCGACTACAAGGATATGCTGCAGGTGAACGGCAACACCGTGGAAGAGACGCACGAGGTGCAGGACCACGAAACCTTGTCGAAGATCGCCAAGGACCATCAGACCACGGTCGCCGAGCTGCAGAAAATCAACCACATCGCCAATCCGAATCAGCTCAAGGTCGGTCAGCAGATCAAGCTGCACGATGGCGAGTACCTGTGGCGGCGACCGCCGATGGCGCTGATCGGCGCCTGTCTGCAGCAGGAGATGAACGTGCATCCGGCGGCGGTGCCCGCAATGGTCGAGCACAAGCGCAGCCATATCATCCTGCCCGAAGGTAACCAGGCGCAGCAGCACGCCGGCAGCGAGCAGGTGGTGGCCATACGCGGCGGCGCCACCAGCGACGAGGTCGCACAGCGCAAGAAGGAGAAGGCCGTCAAGCATGAGACGGTGGAGAAGGACATCAAGAAGAAGGTGGTGAAGCCGCCTCCGCCGGCCGGCAAGGCGATCAAGGAGGGCTTGTTGTTCCCCTTCGAGAAACGCCCGTCGGCCTCGTATCACGAGGGAGCGCTGCAATTCAATTCCAGCCGGGGCGCGCGGCGCCACGCCGGTTGCGACCTGTATGCGCCGGTCGACACCGAGGTGCGGGCGATGGCCGACGGCGTGATCTTGCAGTGCTATGCGTTCTACTGGCAGACCGATGCGGTGGAGGTCGACCATGGCGACTTCATCGTCCGCTACGGCGAGGTGGCGCCGCGCAGCGCCAAAGAGCAGAAGGCTTTGCGCGGCAAGGAGGTCAAGCGCGGCGACGTGATCGGCAAGGTCGGCCAGCTGATCAAGGAGAACGGCAAGAAACATAAGGACACGATGTTGCATCTTGAGCTGTACAGCAGTAATCTGTCGACCGCCAAGAGCCAACTCACCGACAAGAAGCGCGGCCCGTTCCAGCGCCGCGCCGATTTGATGGACCCGACGGCGACGCTCGACAAGTGCGTGATGACTTAAGCCCGACCCTATAACCGACTGGAACAAGATGAAATCAAGCTACGCCATCCTGGGCCTGTGCCTGGCCATCAGCGCCTGCGCCCAGGCGCAAAACGAACAGACACCCGTGGAGCATGTCTTTGACGTGATCGCCTCACCCAAGCTGTTCACCAGCAACTGGAAGCAGGCGATGCAGCAACTGGCCCCGTGGTGCAAGCCCAGCACGCGCCCCGAGCGCGAACAGATCAAACGCGGCAATGTGGAATGTGGCGAAAACGTCAAGACCGACAGCTTCGCGATGTCGCCGGAGATCGGCGGCAATATCGAGCTGGTGCAGGCTTCGTTTATTGGCGCGGCCAACTGCGCCTACGTCAAGAAAATCCTGATCCGGAATTTCGGTAAGCCGAGCAAGGTGACGGGCGAATGCAGCATGACGTGGAGCATCAAGCCGGCAAGCAAGGGCGGCCCGCAGCGCTATGCGAGCTTCGAGGCATCAACCGCCGACAACATGCTGGATTTCACGATCGGCGTCGAGCAGGGGCCGTAAGGCGCTCAGTTGTTCATGCGCTGGGTATGCGTCCACTGGTGGTCGGACGCGTACACCGCCGAGCTGTAGGTGCGGTAGGTCTGGCCTTCGCCCGGCCATGGGTTCATGATGTACACGTAGTTGACGCCGTTGACGGTTTCATAGCCGCGCCCCACCATGATGTGGCCGCCGCCGCTGCTCCAGCCATAGCGGATCACGAAGGGGCGGTTGGCATTGATGTCGGACACCACGCTGTTCCATGACGAGGCCGAGTTGTAGGCGGTGTTGGACACGCCCCAGGCCTTCAGGATGTTCTGCACGCTGCCATTGCTGCCGTACATATTGTTGGGCTGGTTGGCGTAGCTGTTCCAGTTGAAGTTCGCATTGCCGCAGGCGTAGTTCAGACCGAAGGCCCAGTTGACGATCTGGCACTGGCTGGGCGCTTGTCCGTAGAAGTTCAGCACCGCCTTGCTGGAGCCGGCCCAGCACCACTGACTGTGTTCCTGCGTGACCAGCGGCACGTTCAGGGTTTTCCATTGCGCGAAGGCGGAGGGCAGCACGGCCAGCAGGCCGGCGCTCAAGATCAGGCTGTTCAATTTTTTCATGTGGTTCTCCTTGTCCCGCGCGGCTTAGCGCGCACTATCCAGATTTTTTTTAACCGCCACGCGCAACGGCTCCAGCAGCTCGCTGGCATCGAGCAAGCCATCGCCGGCGCCTTTGCGTTGCAGCAGTAGCGACTGGCGCGCCGAATGCAAGGGCGCGAAGCGCACCGCGCCGTTCTGGGTGGCGCTCACTTCCAGGAAATCGGACTGGGCCTGGTAGATGCGCAGCACCCGCACATTCGAGCGTTCCGCATTGGCATAGGCGCCCATGGCCGCATCGAGGTCCTTGGCCATCACGCTCGCGCCATAGGCCACCGTTTCCCACTTGCCGTTGACCTGCTCGACCGTGGCCAGGCCGATCGGCAGCTCGTTGAGGGTGATGACGAAGCGCCAGATGCCGGTCGGCTTGGCCATCGCCTTCATTTCGCGGCGGCCGGCCAGCAGATCGGCCGGATCGATGGTGTAGACTGGGAAACCGTAGGCGATGCGGGCGTCCCTCAGATCCTGCACGTCGGCCACCTCCAGCGGGAAGCCTTGCGGCGCGCTGCCGGCGTGGTTCTGCACCTGGTATTGAACGAACTGGGTGAAATCGCGCCGGGCGGCGTTGCTGGCGCCGTCGAGTTGCGCTTGCGGCGAGACGCTGATCGGCGCGGTTTGCGCATACAGCGTCGGGCTGGACAGGCTCAGGCAGCCTGCGACGGCCAGTCCAAGTAAGGTTGAAATACGCGGCATGGTATCGGTCTCCTCTTGCGGATGAATTAGAGTGGGGAGCTGCCGGCGCTGAGGGGGCAGCGCAGCCATTCTAGGTAATCCAAAATGCAAGTTTGTCGTTTTTGTACAATTGAGACAGACGCCCGGCGGCTTTTCCGTTTCTTAACATTCGAAAGACGTGACGTATTGCAACGTGCCATCACAATTGCTGTCCACGTGTAGATTTGGGTTGTATCATTAGCCCATCGTCATGTTCAATCCACTAGAGGTGCATTCATGTCAGAAGCAAAAAAATATCGTCTGGTAACGCGCAGCGACTTTGACGGCCTGGTGTGCGCAGTGCTGTTGAAACACCTGGATATGATCGATGAGATCCTGTTTGTGCATCCAAAGGATATGCAGGACGGTAAGATCGCCATCAGCGACAACGACATCACCACCAATCTGCCGTTCGTGCCGGGTGTGCATATCGCTTTCGACCACCACCTGTCGGAAACCATCCGCAATACTGGCGAGCGCGCGAACCACGTGATCCACCCGGAAGCGCCGTCGGCCGCGCGCGTGGTGTACGACTACTACGGCGCCGAGAAAGCCTTCCCGGCCTCCTGGCAGGACATGATGGTGGCGGTGGACAAGGGCGACGCCGCCCGCTTCAACGAGCAGGAGGTGCTCAATCCCGAGGGATGGGATCTGCTGAATTTCCTGATGGATGCGCGCACCGGACTGGGCCGTTTCCGCGAGTTCCGCATCTCGAACTACAACCTGATGATGGACCTGATCGACTACTGCAAGAACCACACGATCGCCGAGATCATGGCCTTGCCGGACGTGATGGAGCGCAAGGACTTGTACTTCGAGCACGCCGAGAAGTGCAAGGAGCAAATTCGCCGCTGTGCGACCGTGCACAAGAACCTGGTGGTGCTGGATTTGCGCGACGAAGAGATCATCTATGCCGGCAACCGCTTCATCATCTACGCGATGTATCCACAGACGAATATCTCGATCCACGTGCTGTGGGGCTTGAAGAACCAGAACACCGTGTTCGCCACCGGCAAGTCGATCCTGAACCGCACGTCGAAGACCAATATCGGCGCGCTGATGCTGGAATACGGCGGCGGCGGACATGAGAATGCCGGCACCTGCCAGGTCGACAACGAGCGTTCGGAAGAGGTCCTGGGCGCGCTGATTGCCCGAATAAATTCCGAAGGTTGACAAGCAAACGGCGCTCAGTGAGCGCCGTATTTTATTTAATTCAGACCTCTTCCTTTTCAGGCAGGGCGATCTGGTTGTCTACGCTGAACTGATAGTCCTTGAACACGTGCTCGGCGGTGAGCAGCTGGTACTCGCCGCTGGCCTTCTTGTGCGTGGTGTCTTTCAGGCGATAGGTATAGTGCCCGCAGGTCCAGCAATTGAAGTTGCGCATGTGGGTGCACAGGCAGGTCTTGTCCATCACCACGATGTTCTTCTCGTCCGGATGCGCCGCCACTTCGCGGTTGTAGGAATTGATGTAGGCGCAGTTGCCGGTCGCGTCCAGCAGGTAGCCATACGACTCGCAACCGGGACGGATGCCGGCGCCGATCGCCGGCGTGCCCTTGAGCATGCGCATCGGGTAGCCGGTTGGCGAGATGCCGTTGACGATGATGTCCTCTTCCGATGCCTTGAAGTATTCCTGCTTGACCTTGGCCGGCAGGCCGCATTCGTTGGTGACGGTGAAGCGGGTCGCCACCTGCACGCCCGCCACGCCCGCTTCCAGGAAGCGCACCGCGTCGCTGCCGGTGAAGATGCCGCCGGCCGCGATCAGCGGAATTTCCAGATTCTCCGCCTTCAGGTAGTCCAGCAGTTCCTGGGTGATGGTCATCAGGTCGTACTCGGCCCAGTCCATGCCGAAGCCCAGGTGGCCGCCGGCCAGCGGGCCTTCGACGATGATGTAGTCCGGCAGACGGTTCAGCTTGGCGTTCTTGCGCAGGAAGATCTGCAGCGCGCGCACCGACGAGACGATGATGCCCAGCTTGGCTTCGCGGAAGCGCGGGTGGTCGGCCATCAGCGCGAACGAGCCGAAGTGCAGGCCGGCCGACAAGGTGATGCCGTCGATGCCGGCGTCCAGCGCCGCGTTCAGGCGGGTGCGCAGGGTTTCGCGCGGGCCGTTCATGGTCAGCTTTTCCATGCAGTTGACGAAGATCAGGCCGGGGCCTTGCTTGGCCGCCATGGTGGCGCCGATGTGGCGGCGCTGCGCGTCGGCCAGGCGTTCCAGGTCGAACTGCACCACGGACTTGTCCATGTTGTTGATATTGAACTTGTAGAACTTGGTCTTGTCTTTGACGAAGCTGGTGTCGAACTTGCGGTCCGATACGTCTTCCACCATGGCGTCCGAGATATGGCCGATGCCGCCCAGGCGGGCCGCTTCCAGCGCCAGCTCGGACGTGGAAATATCCACGCCCATACCGCCGACCATGATGGGAACGTACTCGTTTTTGCCAAAGCGCAGGCGGAAATCATCAACACGTTTCATTGCTATCCTTAGACTACCGTAGTGGTTGCCGGGAACAAAGCCCGGCGCTATGCGTAATATGCGGTCGCGCGGCAGTACACCTTGCATGGAGCCCGGTTCGATTCTACTCCATGTGTGCTACAGCATTGTGACGCCGCGGCGGGCGTCGCGCGAACAGGTCAGTCGCGGAAGTTGTTGAATTCCAGCGGCATCTCCGGCACGTCCTTGCGCAGCATGGCCATGGCCGCTTGCAGGTCGTCGCGCTTGGCGCCGGTGACGCGCACGGCTTCGCCCTGGATGCTCGCTTGCACTTTCATCTTGCTATCCTTGATGACGCGCACGATCTTCTTGGCATCGTCGGATTCGATGCCGTTCTTGATCTTGATCACTTGCTTGACCTTGTCGCCGCCAATTTTCTTGATGTCGCCGTCTTCCAGGAAGCGCACGTCAACCTTGCGCTTGGACAGCTTGTTGGTCAGCACATCGCGTACCTGCTGCAGCTGGAATTCGGAGTCGGCGACGACGGTCAGTTCGTTTTCCTTGTGCTCGACGGAGGCGCCGGTACCCTTGAAGTCAAAACGGGTGGCGATTTCTTTTTGAGATTGCTCGACGGCATTCTTCACTTCGATCATATCGGCTTCGGAGACTACATCAAACGACGGCATAACTATTTCCTTTTCGTGTGGCATGCAGCGTGGAGCAAACCCGCTGCATCAAAGACTGACATTTTAACGGACAACCGGCCCGATGCCGCCATATCGGCGCTGGTTTTTTGCTTGTTTCGCTCTATAATCGATGAAATTTCCCAGGTTTTCCCCCCATGCATCCACAGTCAGCCATTCAATACCAGTTCCCCCTCCAGTCTCTTAATACATTCGGCATTGCGGCGAGCGCGCACGCGTATTTGCGCGTGACGGAAACAGAGCAACTGCTCGGCGTTTTTGCCGATGCCGCCTGGGTTTCTTCGCCCAAGCTGGTGTTGGGCGGCGGCAGCAATTTGCTGTTGACGGGGGACTTTCCCGGACTGGTGTTGCACATCGCCTTGCAGGGCCGCGAAGTGCTGGCCGGCGATGCAAGCCACCATTACGTGCGCGCGGCGGCCGGCGAGAACTGGCACGAGTTCGTGCAATGGACGCTGGCGCAAGGCGTGGGCGGGCTGGAAAACCTGTCGCTGATACCGGGCACGGTGGGCGCGGCGCCGATCCAGAACATCGGCGCCTACGGTCTCGAGACCAGGGATGTGTTCCACAGCGTGACGGTGTTCGATCCGTCCGACGGCGGCACGCGCACGATGGATGCCGCCGCCTGCCGCTTCGGCTACCGCGACAGCGTCTTCAAGCAGGAGGGCGGCCGCCACCTGATCATCCTCGACGTTTGCTTCGCGCTGCCCAAGCAGTGGCGGCCCAACCTGCGCTACGCGGAACTGGCGCAGGCGGTGGCGGAGCAGGGCCTGGCCGCGCCGAGCGCGCAGCAGGTGGCCGACACGGTGATCGCGATCCGCCGCCGCAAGCTGCCCGATCCCGCGGTGATCGGCAACGCCGGCAGCTTCTTCAAGAACCCGGTGGTGACAGGCGCGCAATGCGCGGCGCTGCTGGAGCGTTTCCCTACGCTGGTACACCACGCGCAGCCGGATGGCAGCGAGAAGCTGGCGGCGGGCTGGCTGATCGATCAATGCGGCTGGAAGGGGCGCAAGCTGGGCGCGGCGGGCGTGTACCCGAAACAGGCGCTGGTGCTGGTGAATAACGGCGGCGCCAAGGGCGCCGATGTGGTGGCGCTGGCGCGCGCGATCCAGGCCGACGTGCAGGCGCGCTATGGCGTGCTGCTGGAACCGGAGCCGGTGTTCGTTTAAAAAAAACAGCGGGGTCAGTTCCGGCAATGTGCCACGCGTGGCACATTGCCGGAACTGACCCCGCTGTTTACCGCTGTTTCACAACGTTAGCCGAAGTGGCAAACGTAATCGACCGTCTCGACGGTCTCGATATCAAAGCTCGAATTGCCGCCCACTTTGAATTCCTGGCCCGCCGCGTAGGTCTGCCATTCGCTGGCGCCGGCCAGGCGCACCTTGCACACGCCGCCGATGATCTCCATCGTTTCCGGCGCGCCGGTGTTGAAGGTCAGGCTGGAAGGGAAGATGACGCCAACGCTTTTCTTGCTGCCGTCGGCGAAGATCACATTGTGCGAAACGCATTTGCCGTCGAAGTAGATATTCGATTTCTTGACGACGCTGACTTGATCAAATTGAGCACTCATGCTGCTGTTTTTCCTTAGTTCGATACGGAGGGGAGACCAGGCAGGTCGTGCGCGTCCGCCACGCGGTTGCGGCCGGCGTGCTTGGCGGCATACAGTGCCTGGTCGGCGTGCTGGATCAGCTGCTCGATGCTGGAGGCGGGCGACGGCACCACGCAGGCCACGCCTATCGACATGGTCAAGGTGGTGTAGCCGGGATGCGCCTGCGGATTCTCGATGGCTAGCTGCTCCAGGTGGCGGCGGCACGACTCGGCCACGATCAGTGCCCCAGTCAGTGGTGTATCCGGCAGGATAATGGCGAATTCCTCGCCGCCGTAGCGCGCGGCCAGGTCGGCCGGTCGCTTGAGATGTTCGGTCAATACGGCGGCCACTTTTTTCAGGCACAGATCGCCCGCCAGGTGGCCGAAGCTGTCGTTATACAGCTTGAAAAAGTCGACGTCGCACAACAGCAGCGCCAACGGCTGCTTTTCGCGCTGGCCGCGCTGCCATTCGAGCTGCATGGTGTCGTCGAACTGGCGGCGGTTGGCGATGCCGGTCAGGCCGTCGAGCGCCGCCAGCTTGCGCAGCTGGATATTGGCGTCGGCCAGCTGCTTCTGGCTCTCGCGCAGGAAGCGGAAGGCCTGGTCGCGCTGCAGCCGGTTGATATGGGCGTCAGAGTGGTAGCGCACGCGCGCCAGCAGCTCCAGCTTGTCGGGCAGCTTGACCATGTAGTCGTTGGCGCCGGTGGCAAAGCTGTGCGCCTTGAGCTTGGGGTCTTCCTTGGCCGAGAGCACGATCACCGGCACGTTGCGCAGCTCTTCGCATTCCCGATAGAGCTGGATCATGCCAAAGCCGTCGATGGATGGCATCACCAGGTCTTGCAGGATCACGGTCGGCTGCAACTGCCTGGCGCTTTCCAGGGCCAGGGTGGCGTCGGTCACGTAATGGAATTCGATATCGGCCTGGTCGCTCAGCATGCGGCGCACTGCCTCGACGATGATCAACTGGTCGTCCACCAGCAGCACCCTGACCTTGAAGGCGGTCAGCGTGTGTTCCGGATCTGCTGCTGTTGCGTGTACTTCGGACATCAGTGTTCTCTTTAAAGGTCAATCAGCTGCGCCCGCCCAGGGTGCTGCGCAAGACTGGGCCGATCTTCGCCAGCGGTAAAATCATCTGCGCCGCATCCAGCTCGGCGGCCGCGCGTGGCATGCCGTAGACGGCGCTGCTGGCCTGGTCCTGGGCGATGGTGGTGTGGCCTGCGCGGCGCATGGCCAGCAAGCCTTCGGCGCCGTCGCGGCCCATGCCGGTCAGCAGCACGCCGACCGCTTCGCCCTTCCAGTGCTGCGCCACGCAGTGGAAAAACACGTCGACCGACGGACGGTAGGCGTAGTCCCTAGGGTTTGCATCGTAACGCAAGCGATAGTTTTGATCCAGCGTTAAGTGGTCGTTGCTCTTGGCGACCAGGACGGTGCCCGCCGCCAGTTCGTCGCCTTCCTCGATGGCGCGCACCGGCATCTCCAGCTGTTCGCCCAGCCAGCGGGCGAAATTGTCGGCGAAGTGCTGGTCGATGTGCTGCACCACCACCACCGCGCAGCCGCGCGGCGGCTTCCATCCTGCCAGCATCTTGGACACCGCCATCGGGCCGCCGGTGGAGGCGCCGATCGCCAGCAGCGTGGTGACGCGCACCACCGCCTCCTGCCCCTCGGCGCCGTTGCCGTTGGCCGCGGACCTGGGCATCATCGCCTGGCTGCCGCCGCTGTGGCGTATCAGCTTGTCCATGGTGCGGATCTTGGCCAGCAGCTCGGCGTCGCCGCCAGGTTTGCCTTGCAATACAGGAGTCGCCGTCACGTCCAGCGCGCCGGCGCCCAGCGCGCGGAACACCTGGTTGACGTTGTCCTGCGGCCGTCCGGTCACCACCAGGATGGCGCATGGGCTTTGCTCCATGATTTGCCGCGTCGCCTCGACGCCGTCCAGTTCCGGCATGTTCAGGTCCATCAGGATCAGGTCGGGGCGGTTGTCCGCGCACATGCGCACCGCCTCCGCGCCGGTGCGGGCGATCCACAGCACCTGGTGCTCCGCGGTGCTGGCGACGACCCGCCGCAGCGCTTCGGCTGCCATGGCGACATCATTGGCGATGGCGATTTTCATCTGCGGGCATCTCCTATCAGATCGTTGACGGCGTCGAGCAGCGTCTCGTCGTGGAAGCTGCCCTTGGTCAGGTAGTAGTCGGCGCCGGCCGAGAGCCCGCGTGCGCGGTCTTCGGGACGGTCCTTGTAAGAGACTATCATGACCGGCAGTTTATGCAGGTGGATGTCTTTTTTGATCAGCGTGACCAGTTCGATGCCGTCCATGCGCGGCATGTCGACGTCGGTGATCACCAGGTCGTAGTCGCCGCTGCGCACCACGTTCCAGCCGTCGATGCCGTCGATGGCGATATCGACCAGGAAGCCCCGGCCCAGCAGCAGCTTGCGCTCCATCTCGCGCACCGTGAGCGAATCGTCGACCACCAGTATGCGCTTGGTCTTGCGGCGCTCGGCCTGGTCGGACTTGGCCAGTTGATGCAGGCCGCCTTCGTGCAGCAGCTTGTCGATCGAGAGCAGCAGGTCGGGCACGTCGAGGATCAGCACCGGCTCGCCGTCGTCGAGCAGGGCGGCGGCGGAGATGTCGCGCATCTTGCCGAAGATCGGGTCGAGCGCCTGCACCGCCAGGCTTTGTTCGCCGCGTATCGCCTCCACCACCAGCGCGTAGCGGCGCGCGCCGCTGCCGATGACGACCACCGCCAGCTCGTCGCTGCTGGCGTCGGTGTCGCCCAGTTCCAGTACTTGCGCGGCCGAGACCAGGCCCAGATGCTCGCCGCCGAGATCGAAGAACTGCTTGCTCTCCAGCGTATGGATGGCCGACTGCGCCACCTTGACCACGCGCTCGACCTGCACGATGGGCACGGCGTAGGCCTCGCCCTTGATGTCCACCACCAGCGCGCGCACGATCGATTGCGTCAGCGGCAGCGTGATGTAGGTGTGGAAGCCGGCGCCCAGTTCCGATTCGATGCGCACGGTGCCGTTCTGCGAGCGTATGGTTTCGTGCACGATGTCCAGGCCGACGCCGCGCCCGGATATCTCGGTGGTGTTTTCCTTCAGGCTGAAGGCCGGCAGGAACAGGAATTCCAGCAGTTCGGGCGGCGACAGCGAGGCCGCCATCTGCGGGCTGGCCATCTTGCGTTCCACCACGCGGGTGCGGATTTTTTCCAGGTCCACGCCGCGGCCGTCGTCGCTGATCTCGATGCTGAGCATGCCGGCGCGGTGCTTCGCTTCCAGCGCGATGCTGCCGATGGCGGGCTTGCCGGCGGCGACGCGGGTGTCCG
Source organism: Duganella sp. GW821-FHT07G03 (assembly GCF_059418605.1). NCBI lineage: Bacteria > Pseudomonadati > Pseudomonadota > Betaproteobacteria > Burkholderiales > Oxalobacteraceae > Duganella > Duganella sp. GW821-FHT07G03. The sequence continues at coordinate 3,788 of NZ_JBWKQE010000042.1, read as the reverse complement.
GCGCGTCCATGCCGTGGTCGACGGCGTTGCGCAGCATGTGGTTGAGCGGGCTTTCGATCTTGGCCAGGATGTCGCGGTCGACCAGCGTGTCCTCGCCGATGATGTGCAGCTGCACGTCCTTGCCCATGTTGCGGGCCAGGTCGCGCACCATGCGCGGGAAGGCCTGCACGCCGTCGCGGAAGGGGCGCATGCGCAGCGTCAGCACCTCGTCCACCATGCTTTGCGATACGGCCAGCAGGCGGCGCTCGTAGGCCTCGATGTCGGCGATGTGCTCCAGCACGAACTGCTTGAGCGGGTGGGTCTTTTGCAGCGCCAGCAGCGACTTCTCTTTCAGGGCGGCGTCGCTGCTGTTGGCGATCGCCTCGTGCAGTTGCTCGACCAGCGCGAACAGGCTGCTCTGGTTGCGTTTGAAGCGCTGCATGTCTTGGATGAAGGGATGCATCTGGTGCGCGTTGATGCGCGATTCGCTGGCGAGCGACAGCAGGCGGTCGAAGTTCTGCGCAGTCTTCAGCACCGCCGGCGCGCGTGGCGCGGCAAGCGCCGCCTCCTCGGTGACCGTGACCGGCGCGGCGCTGGCTGCGGGCGGCGCGCCAAGCGGCGGCAGGCCGGCTTCCGCCCGCAGGTTCACCGGCTCGGGCAGGAAGGCGATGGTGGCGATGGCGTCCAGCGTCTGCTTGATCAGCGTGCCGTTGGCGCCCAGCCAGGCATCGACGCCGCTGTCCTGCAGGCGCGAAAGCTGCAGGATCAGGTCGACGCCGGCCAGCAGCACGTCGACGCGGTTGGGCGAGAGCGCCAGCTTGCCGTGCTGGGCGGCGATGAAGGCGTCCTCCATGCCGTGCGCCAGCTGCACCACCACTTCCAGCCCGACGATGGAGGCCGCGCCCTTGATCGAGTGCGCGGCGCGCATCATCGATTCGATGGCGCCGGCGTCGTCCTTCAGGCGCTCCATGGCCAGCAGGCCGTCGGTCAGGATCTGGGTCTGGCTGTCGGCCTCCATGCGGAACAGGTCGAGCATGGAAAACTGGCTCAGGTCTCCGTTGCCGGTGTTATCGCCGCTCTGGCTCATCGCAGTACCCTCGCAAGTTGGTAGCCGATCAGCGCCGCATCGAGCACGCCGATATGCATGTCTTCATGCGCTATCACGCCCGACAGGAAGCGCGACAGGCCCTTGTTGATGGTGGCCGCCGGCGCCTGCACCGAGACGGTGGCGTAGCGCAGGATGCCGTGCAGGTCGGCCACCGGCAGCGCGTAGGCCTGGTCTTCCCATTGCGTCAGCAGCAGGCGCGCAAAGGTGTGGCGGTTGGCGGCGGCTACGCCCTCGTTTTCGTCGATGCCCAGCAGCGCCGCCAGCGACATGCAGGGATACAGCGTGCCGCCGACGTTGACGATGCCGCTCAAGCCGCGTTCCGCGCGGTGCGGCAGGCGGTGCGGCTTGGCCTGCTGCGCCACCGAGACGAACATCTTGGTCGGCAGCGACAGCCATTCGCGGCCGATACGGAACACCAGGCAGGAGGCGTCCAGCTGCTGCGCGCCGGCGGCGGCCTGGCGGAAGTGGGCAGCCCAGTCTTTTTTGTAATCGTCGCCGACGGCGCGTTGCAGGTTGCGTTGGGCCGCCGCCGCGTACACCTCGCAGTTGCGGCAGTGGACCGCCTGCTCCAGCTTCTCGCAGCTTTGGTCGCCGACGACGCCGATGCGGTTCCAGCAGTCGTCGATGCTGGCGATGGCGATAGGGGAGGTGGTCGTATTCATGGTTGGGCGCCCTTAAGATCCTTGCTGGCGTTTGTAGATGCGCGCGGCGCGGGCTTTCAGCGCGGTGGCGGCGCCGGGGTCGTTGTTGGTCTCGGCCAGCAGGGCCAGGTGGCACAGCGCTTCGTAGTGGTCCGGTTGCAGGTAGATGCAGCGCCTCCAGTAGTCTTCCGCGAGCTGGCGCTTGTTCGTCAGTTCGTTGACCAGGCCGAGGATGAAATAGGCTTCCGCCGAATCGGGCGACTGCGCCAGGTGGTCGCGGCTGCTGTTCTCGGCTTCCTTCAGCTGTCCCAGGTCGGCCAGCCGGCGCGCTTCGGCCAGCAAGTCGATGGTGGCCGGTGCGGCTGGCGGCGGGACGGGCACGGGCACCAAGCGGTGCGCCGGCTTCGGCGTCGCCGCCGCTGCCGGGATGGCCGGCGGCGCGGCACGGCGCGCGGCACGCGGGGGCGCCTTGGCCGTCGGCTTGACGGCCGGCGCCGGCCGCGCGCTCTCCTTCCTCAGGCCGAAAGCCTGCGGATACTGGAGCGGCGTAAAACCATGCTGGCAGAACGACGGCACCTCGGCGTAGCCGGCGAACAGCAGGCCGCTTTCGCCCAGCAAGGCTTCCAGCTTGGCGATGGCCGCCTTGGTGGTGGGCTTGTCGAAGTAGATCAGCAGATTGCGGCAGAAGATCACATCGTAGTGCCCCGTGCGCGCGCCCAGGTCGAACTCCAGCAGGTTGCCCTGTTTGAAGCGCACTTGCTGGCGCAAGGCGTCGCTGATGCGATAGTCGTCGCCGTCGTTGACGAAGTGGCGGTCGCGGAAGCCCATCTCCTGGCTGCGGAAGGCGTTGTGGCTGTAGACGCCGCTCTTGGCGCGCGCCACGCAGCCGGGGCTGATGTCGTAGGCGTCGATGATGTAGCTGTTGCGCGGCACGCCGGCATCGGCCAGCACCATCGCCATCGTGTACGGTTCCTCGCCGCCGGCGCAGGGGACGGACAGGATGCGCACCATGTGGTTGGCGTCGGCGGCCAGGCGCGCGCGGACAAATTCGAGCGCCGCCTGGAAGGCTTGCGGATCGCGGTAGAACCACGATTCCGGCACCACCACCAGCTCCACCAGCGCGGTCAGTTCCTCCGGCGTCATCCGGTCCAGGTAGGCGTCCTGGTTGGCGGCGGGGTTGTGCTCCATGCGGTACCTGATCGCGCGGTCGACCACGGACTTGGACAGCGTCAGGCCGGTCGCTTCGTGCAGCATGGATTGGGCGGGTGTCATGTCTGGAACAGCATCGCGCGCAGCGATGCCGGCAGCAGTTGTTCAAGTTCCACCAGTTGCAGCATGCCTGCCGCGTCGCTGGCGACCTGGCCGAGGAAGGGCGCCGCCAGCACGCCGCTGTTGGCCAGCTGCGCTTCGGCCACTTCCTGCACACCCAGCACGCGTTCCGCGCGCAGGCCGAGCAGATGGTCCGTGCCTTCCGGCGCGTGGTAGTCCACCACGATGATGCGGGTGTCGAAATGATCGGCGCCGCTGGTCATGCCGCTGGCGCGGCACAAGTCGATCACCGGCACCGACTGGCCGTGGAAGTCCATCAGGCCGGCGACGGCGTCCGGCGCCAGCGGCAGGTGCTTCAGTTCCAGCAGCGGCAGCACGCGCACCACGTCGCGCAGGCGCAGGCCGTAGCGGTCGGCGCCGATGTGGAAGATCAGCAGTTTCATCGCGCGCTCCGCTCAGGCCGCGACGGCAAAGTTGGCGACGCTGGTTTGCAGGTCGCCCGCCGCGTACTGCAGCTGGTGCACCGCTTCGCTGGTGGCCTTGAGCGATTCCACCGTCTGCTGGGTGGCGTCGTTCAGCTGCATCATGGTCTCCGAAATCTGCTGCGCGCCGACCGCCTGCGACTGCATCCCCTGCAGCACGGCGTCGAACTGCGGCGCCAGCTTCTGCACCTGGTCCATCACGCCCGACAGTTGGTCCGTCACCTGGCGTACCTCGCCGACGCTGCGGCGGATCTCCTCGGAGAATTTATCCATGCCCATCACGCTGGCCGACACCGCCGACTGCATCTC
>NZ_JBWKQE010000041.1:0-21020 GCF_059418605.1 Duganella sp. GW821-FHT07G03 | reverse complement strand
GGCCAAGCCCGCCGCCAAGCCGCAGCCGCGCGCCGAGCACGCCGAGAAACATGACAAGGCCGACAAACCCGAGAAAGCCGGCAAGCCGCGCGGCGCCGCCCGCGCGCGCGCCGCCGCCGAGGCGGTCGAGCCGGCCGGCATCGATCCGGCGCGGCTGCGCCTGATCGCCCTGGTCGCGGCGCTGCTGCTGATCGTCGCCGGCTTCGGCTATTACTATTGGCAGGCGATGCTGGCGCCGGGCGCCGGTGCGCGCCTGCCGCCGGTGCCGATGCCGCCGCCCGGCGCCACCGGCGCCACCCCGGCGCAGCTGGTGCGGGCCGCGCCCGACGGCCAGGCCGCGCCGGCCGACGCCGGCGCCGATCCGCTGCTGGCGCCGGCCGTCAAGCGCGACGCCGCGCGCGACGACCTGGAACGCCGGCTGGCCCAGACCGAACAACAGCTGGCCGCCACCCAGCAGGCGATCCAGTCCCAGCAGAGCGCGCCGCAGGCCGACACGCTGCCGCCGCTGGCCGCGCCCGACAACGGCGAGATCAAGGTGGCGCGCGCGCTGCAGGCGTCGCCGCTGGCGCCGGCGCTGGACGGCGCCTACCAGTCGCTCAACAACGGCGACCTGGCCGCCGCCCAGCAGCAATACGAGGCCGCGCTGCGCCAGGACCCGAACAGCCGCGACGCCCTGCTCGGCCTGGCCACCCTGGCCACGCGCGCCGGCCGCAACCAGATGGCGGCCGGCCACTACCTGCGCCTGCTCGAGCTCGATCCCAACGACACCGCCGCCGTGGCCGGCCTGGTCGGCCTGCGCCAGGGCGACCCCGGCCAGAACGAGCTGCGCCTCAAGGCCATCCTGGCCACCAACCCGGACGCCGCGCCGGCCCAGTTCGCCCTGGGCAATCTGTACGCCCAGCAGAGCCGCTGGTCCGAGGCCCAGCAAGCCTACTTCCGCGCCTTCAGCGCGGCGCCGGACAATCCGGACTACGCCTACAACCTGGCCATCGGCCTGGACCGGCTGAACCAGGGCAAGCTGGCGCTGGGCTATTACCAGCGCGCGCTGGCGCTGGCGCAGAGCCACGCGGCCGCCTTCGACCGCGGCGCGCTGCGCACCCGCATGCAAGAATTGAACACCGGCGCGCGCTGAGCCGGCAGCGAGAGAATAGATCCATGGCAGAACAAGCAAAACTCCCACTCGGCAAGCTACTGATCCAGAAAGGCGTGATCAGCGAGGACCAGCTGCGCATCGCCCTGATCGAACAAAAGCGCAGCAACGAGCCGCTGGGGAAACTGCTGATCACGCTCGGTTTCGTGACCGAGGCCACGGTGCGCATGGCGCTGTCGGAAAACCTCAACCAGCAGAGCGCCGACCTGACCAGCCTGGTGGTGGACGCGATCGCCCTCAAGCTGATCCCCAAGGACGTGGCCAAGCGCTACCACGTGTTCCCCATCGTCTACGAGCGCGCCACCGACAACCTGATCCTGGCCATGTCGGACACCAGCAACATCGTCGCGCTGGACCAGATCAGCGCCATGCTGGTCAAGGGCATCACCATCAGCCCGCTGCTGGTGAACGAGTCCGACATCCAGCGCGCCATCGACCAGTTCTACGGCTTCGAGTTATCCATTGACGGCATCCTGCACGAGATCGAAACGGGCGAGGTCAATTACGCCAGCCTGGGCAGCACCTCGGACGAGTACAGCCAGCCGGTGGTGCGCCTGATCGACGCCATCCTGGCCGACGCGGTGCAGAACGGCGCCTCCGATTTGCACTTCGAGCCGGAGCAATCGTTCCTGCGCATCCGCTACCGCATCGACGGCATCCTGCGCCAGATCCGCAGCCTGCACAAGTCCTACTGGCCGGCGATGGCGGTGCGCCTCAAAGTCATGAGCGGCATGAACATCGCCGAGACCCGGGCGCCGCAGGACGGCCGCATCTCGATCAAGTTCTCCGGCCGCCAGATCGATTTCCGCGCCTCGGCCCAGGCCACCACGCACGGCGAGAACTTCGTGCTGCGGGTGCTGGACCGGCAGAAGGGCATCGTCCCGCTCGACGGCCTGGGCCTGGGCGAGAACGAGCTCAGCCTGCTCAAGCTGATGATCGCCCGTCCCGACGGCGTGATCCTGGTGACCGGCCCGACCGGCTCGGGCAAGACCACCACCTTGTATTCCATCCTCAACCACATCAACACCGAGAGCGTCAACATCATGACGCTGGAGGACCCGGTCGAATACCCGATGAACATGATACGCCAGACCGCCGTCAACGAAGCGGCCAAGATGGGCTTTGCCGACGGCATCCGCTCGATGATGCGGCAGGACCCGGACATCATCCTGGTGGGCGAGATCCGCGACCGCGAGACCGCCGAGATGGCGTTCTCGGCGGCGATGACCGGCCACCAGGTGTATTCCACGCTGCACACCAACTCGGCCATCGGCGCCATCCCGCGCTTGCTCGACATCGGCGTGGTGCCCGACATCATGGCCGGCAATGTGATCGGCATCATCGCCCAGCGCCTGGTGCGCAAGCTGTGCCTGGCCTGCCGCGCACCGCACGAGGCCGACGGCGTCGAGCGCCGTCTGCTGGGCCTGGACCCGGCGGCGCCGGCGCAGACGCTGTACCACGCGGTCGGCTGCGACGCCTGCGGCCACCAGGGCTACAAGGGGCGGCTGGCGATCATCGAGCTGCTCAAGATGACGCCGGCGCTCGACGAGCTGGTGGCGCGCCGCGCCTCGACCCGCGAACTGAAGACGGCCGCCGCCGCCGGCGCCTTCCACACCTTGATCGACGACGGCGTGCGGCGCGTGCTCGAGGGCGTGACCACGCTGGAGGAAGTGGGCCGCGTGGTCGACCTGACCGAGCGCCTGACCGAACGCCCGAGCGAGCGGCCCGCCTGATGGCCCAATACTACTACCGGGCGATGGACGCCGCCGGCAATATCCAGCCGGGCAATATGGACGCCGCCAACGAGCCGGACCTGGAGCTGCGGCTGCACCGCATGGGCCTGGACCTGATCGAGTGCCGCGCCACGCGCACCCGGGTGCTGGCGCTCAAGCGCCTGATCACGCGGCGCGACCTGATCAACTTCTGCTTCCACATGGAGCAGCTGACCGGGGCCGGCGTGCCCATCCTGGACGGCTTGAACGACCTGCGCGAGAGCATCGACCATCCGCGCTTCCGCGAAATGATCACCGGCCTGATCGAGAACATCGAGGGCGGCCAGCAGCTGTCGGCGGCGCTGGCGGCCTATCCGGAAGTGTTCGACCTGACCTTCGTCAGCCTGATCACCGCCGGCGAGCAGAGCGGCAAGCTGGCCGAGGTGTTCAAGAACCTGTCGGACAGCCTGAAGTGGCAGGACGAGCTGGCCTCGCAGACCAAGAAGATCGTCATGTACCCGGCCGCCGTCGGCACCTTCGTGATCGCCGTCACCTTCTTCCTGATGATCTACCTGGTGCCGCAGCTGACCTCCTTCGTCAAGAACATGGGCAACACCCTGCCGCTGCACACGCGCGCGCTGATCTTCGTCTCCGACATCTTCATCAACTACTGGTATGTGCTGGTGGCGCTGCCGCTGATCGCCTGGTTCGGCGGGCGCGCCTGGCTGGCGCGCAGCGAGCAGGCGCGCTACCACGCCGACGGCCTGACCCTGCGCATCTGGATGATAGGCCCGGTGCTGCACAAGATCATCCTGGCCCGCTTCGCCACCTTCTTCGCCATGATGTACGGCTCCGGCATCACCGTGCTCGAGTGCATCCACCTGTCCGAGGGCATCGTCGGCAACCGCGTGATCGCGGCCGGGCTGCGCCGCGCGGCCCAGCTGATCTCCGAGGGCCAGGGCATCACGGCGGCGTTCCAGATCACCGGCATCTTCCCGCCGCTGGTGATCCGCATGCTCAAGGTGGGCGAGGCCACCGGCGCGCTGGACGGCGCGCTGCACAACGTCAGCTACTTCTACAACCGCGAGGTCAAGGAGATGATCGAGAAGGTGCAGACCATGATAGAACCCGCGATGACCGTGATCCTGGGCCTGATGGTGGGCTGGATCATGCTCTCGGTGATGGGGCCGATTTACGACACGATCAGCAAGATCCGAACCTGAGGCGGCCGTGCTAATTAGCAAACACTTATTCTATCTGAGCGGCGACCAGCTGTGCGCCTACCTGTGGCAGGGCGGGCGCCTGTCGGGCGGCGCGCTGTTCGGCAACGACCAGGCCGGCGTCGAGCGCTTCCTCGACTATGTCGACAGCCACGGCGTGATGCCGGCCTATCTGCTGGCCGACCTGATCGAGGAGGATTTCCAGCGCGTGCAACTGCCGCACGTGGGCGGCGCCGGCGGCCGCAAGCTGCTGCAGCGCCGGCTGCTGCAGCAATACCGCGAAACGCCCTACCGCCACGCCGCGGTGCAGGGGCGCGAGCACGGCGGCCGGCGCGACGACATCGTGCTGCTGGCGGCGCTGACCAATGTGGCGGCGGTGCAGCCGTGGGTCAAGGCGCTGGAACAGCTGAAGATGCCGCTGGCCGGGCTCACCACCACCACCTTGCTGAGCGCGGAGCTGGTGCGCAAGCTGGGCCTGCGCGACGAGCACCTGCTGCTGATCACCCAGCAGAGCGCCGGCTGGCGCCAGAGCTACTTCCAGCACGGCCAGCTGAAATTCTCGCGGCTGACGCCGGCCATCGACCGCGACAACCAGCCGATCGACATCGGCGCCGAGACCGCCAAGACCCAGCAATTCCTCAACAGCGTGCGCCTGCTCGGGCGCGGCGCGGTGCTGCACGCGGTGGTGCTGGCGCCGGCCGCGGCCACGGCGGCGCTCGGCGCGCAGTGCGCCAACGGGCCGGAGACGGCGTTCCGCTTCATCGCGCTGCGCACCGCCGCCACCGCCACGGGCTTGCGCAGCGACGACAGCGCCGTGGCCGAGCTGGGCGCGCGGGTGGCCGAGCCCCTGCTGCTGGCCCAGCTCGGCCGGCAGGCCCCGGCCGGCCACTACGCGCTGGGCGCCATGCGGCGCTATTACCTGCTGTGGCGCACCCGGCTGACCTTGTACGTCGCCAGCGCCGGGCTGGGCCTGTGCAGCCTGGTGTGGCTGGGCGCCAACCTGTGGCAGACCCAGGCCGCCGACGGCGCCAGCGCGCGCCTGCTGGCCGAGGCCGGCCAGTACGACCAGCGCTACCGCGCCGTGATGGCGGCCATGCCGCCGCGCGTGACCACCACCGCCAATATGCGGGCCGCGGTCAACGTTGAACGCATGCTGGCCACCCAGGCGCCGTCGCCGCTGGACATGGTGGCCATGGTCAGCGCCGCGCTGGAACAGTCGCCGCAGATCCGCCTGCTGCAGCTGGACTGGAAGGTCAGCCTGCCCGGCGCGGTGCCGGCCGCCGCCCAGGACGAGACCCAGGCCGTGCCGATCTCGTCGCTGCTGGCCGGCATCCCCGGCCGGCCGCCGCAGGCGCTGCTGGTGGAGGCCGAGATCGTCGCCGACCAGGACGACTACCGCGGCGCGGTCGACAGCATGAACCATTTCGCCCAGCAGCTGGCGCGCCAGCCGCACCTGACGGTGGCGATCGACAAGCCGCCGCTCGACACCCGTTCCTCGGTCAAGCTGAGCGGCAAGGCCGGCCCGGCCACGGTCGAGGCGCGCGCCAAATTCTCCCTCAACCTGGTATGGAATCCATGAGCGCCCATCCCGTCCCCGGCAAAAGCAAGGCCAAGGCCACCATCGCGCTGCCCTACTGGGTGGCCGAGTTCGCGCTGATCCGCACCGCCGTGCTGGTGGCCGTCGCCTGCGTCACCATCAGCCTGACGGCGCTGCTGGTGAGCGGCTGGAAGCTGGGCGAGGCCGACGAGCGCCTGGAGCAGGCCCAGCGCACGCGCGACGTTGCCTATGCCCGCTTCGCCCACGTCGACAATGAAAAGCGCGACATCCGCAATTTCCAGCCGCGCTACATCGAACTGCGCGACCGCGGCCTGATCGGCGCCGAGCGGCGCCTGGAATGGGTCGACATCATCCGCCAGTCGCAGGAGCAGCGCAAGCTGCTGCCGCTGAGCTACGAGATCGAGCCGCAGCAGGTGGTGCGGCTGGAATCGGCGCTCGACCTGGGCGACTACCAGCTGCACGGCAGCCGCATGCGGCTGCATATGGACCTGCTGCACGAGATGGACTTGTTCAATTTCCTCGACGACCTGCGCCAGCGCAGCTTCTTCGCGGTCCAGGATTGCGCCATCAAGCGGCTCGGCCGCGCCGTCGGCGCCGTCGGCGGCCCCACCCTGGGCGCCGACTGCACGCTGAACTGGATCACGCTCGACACCGCGCCCAAGGCCGCGCCGGCGCCGGCCAAGCGCAGGGGGGCGCCATGAGCGCGCGCCGCTACAGCGCCGTGCTGCTGGCGGCCTGGCTGGCGCTGCCGGCGGCGGCGGCGCCGGCGCTGGGCCGGCTGTTCGCCACGCCGGCCGAGCGGGCCGAGATGGAAAGCCAGCGCGGCAGCAGCGCCGCGCTGATGCCGCAAAACGGCAACCCGGCCGGCCAGGCCAACGCCACGCCCAACGCCAACCCCAACGCGGCCGCCGCCAACGAAGCGGCGGCCGCGCCGGCGCCGCCGCCGACGCCGCAGACGCTGGTCATGAACGGCGTGCTGCGCAGCAGCAGCGGGGGCAGCACCGTCTGGCTCAACGACGTGCCGCAGAGCGGCGCGCAAAACCACTTCGCCAACCGCGGCAGCAGCACGCTGACGGTGACCCTGCCTTCGGGCAAGCGCATCGTGCTCAAGCCCGGCCAGCGCTACGACCTCGGCGAGGGCCGCGTCAAGGATGTCCATGAACCCTAGCCTGCGCCCGCGCCGCCAGCGCGGCTTTACGCTGGTGGAAATTTCGATCGTGCTGGTGATCGTCGGCTTGCTGATCGGCGGCATGATCGCACCGCTCAGCTCGCAGCTGGAACAAAAGAAAGTCCGCGACACCCAGCAGGCCATGGAGCTGGCGCGCGACGCCCTGTTCGGCTATGCGCTGCGCAACGGCTACCTGCCCTGCCCCGCCATCTCCGCCGTCAACGGCCTGGAGGACCGCACCGGCAGCGCCTGCAACAAGCGCTACGGCTACCTGCCGTGGACCACGCTGGGCGTGGCGCGCCTGGACGGCTGGAACCGCATCCTCGGCTACAGCGTCACGCCGGCCTTCAGCGACAGCGTGGTGCAGTTCACGCTCAGGACGGCGCGCGACATCACCGTGGTCACCCGCGACAGCCAGGGCCGCGTCACGCCGCTGACCGAAACCAACGACGTGCCGGCCGCGCTGATCTCGTTCGGGGCCAACGGCTACGGCGCCACCAGCGACCAGAACCTCCACCTGGCCGACGCCGGCGCCGGCAACGACGACGAGAAGATCAATCTGCGCAGCGGCACCATGCTGGTCAGCCGCGACGCCAGCGACAACCCGCACGCGCCGGGCGGCGCCTTCGACGACGTCGTCATCTGGATCTCGCCCAACATCCTGTACAGCCGCATGGTGGCGGCGCAACGCCTGCCATGACGCCGATGCTGCCGGCCGCGCTGACCATCGCCCGCTACACCCTGCTCGAAGGGCTGCGCAACCGCCTGCCATGGCTGCTGCTGGCGACGGCGCTGGCCGCGCTCGCGCTGGGCGGCTTCCTCGGGCGGCTGGCGCTGACCGAGAGCGCGCAACTGCAGGCGGCGCTGCTGGGCGCGCTGCTGCGGCTGGCGGCGGTGTTCGTGGTGGCCGGCTTCGTCGTCACCAGCATGGCGCGCGAGGCGGCCGACAAGAGCCTGGAACTGCTGCTGGCGCTGCCGCAGCCGCGCGCCGTCTACCTGGCCGGCAAGCTGGCCGGCTTCGGCGCGCTGGCGCTGGCGCCGGCGCTGCTGTTCGGCGCCCTGGGCCTGCTGTACGCGCCGCTGCCGCAGGCCGCGCTGTGGGCCGCGTCGCTGCTGTGCGAATGCTGGATCGTGGCCGCCTTCTGCGTGCTGTGCATGCTGAGCTTGAACCAGGCGCTGCCGGCGTTGGCCGCCGCCTGCGCCTTCTACCTGCTGGCGCGGGTGATCGGCACGCTGCAGCTGCTCGGCCACGGCCCCCACCCGGACGGCGGCCTGGCGCAGCGGGCGCTGGGCGCCGGCGTCGACCTGCTGGCGCTGCTGCTGCCCCACCTCGACCAGTTCACCCGCGGCAGCTGGCTGGTGTACCACGACGGCAACGCCGCCGCGCTGCTGGCGGTGGCGGCGCAGACCGCCATCTACGTGGCGCTGCTGGCGCTGGCCGCGCTGTTCGACCTGTACCGCAAGAATTTCTGAGCATGGCCGCCTCCGCCCTCAGGCCGCTGTCCTCGGTGCCGCGCGCCGTGCCGCTGTTGCTGGCGGCGGCGCTGCTGCTGCAACTGCTGTGGCAGGGCGGCCGGCCGGCGCCGCGCGCGCGCGCGCAAGACCTGCCGCCGCCGCCGCCGCTGGCGGCGTTGCAGCTGGCCAGCCTGGGCGAGCCGGCCGCGCTGTCGCGCGCCACCATGCTGTATGTGCAGGGCTACGACGAGCAGGCCGGCGTCAGCATCGCCTGGCGCGCGCTGGACTACGGCCGGCTGGCGGGCTGGCTGCAGCGGGCGCTGGAGCTCGATCCGCGCAGCCAGTATCCGCTGCTGGCGGCCAGCGAAGTGTACGGCGCGGTCAGCGATCCGGCGCGCTGCCGGCTGATGCTGGAGTTCGTCTACGCCCGCTTCGCCGAAGACCCCGACCGGCGCTGGCCGTGGCTGGCGCACGCGGCGCTGGTGGCGCGCCACCGGCTGCACGACCTGTCGCTGGCGCGCCGCTACGCGCAGGCGATCCGGCTGCGCGCCACCGGCCCCGGTGTGCCGGCCTGGGCGCGCGAGCTGGAAGTGTTCATGGCCGAGGACATGAACGAACTCGACAGCGCGCGCGCGCTGATCGGCGGCCTGCTGCACGACGGCCTGATCACCGATCCGCACGAGCTGCAATTCCTGGCCCGGCGGCTGGACCAGCTGGGCCCTCCACCCGCCCCCAAGCGCTGAGCATTGTTGTAAGATAGCGCCATCACCAGAAAGGAACACCATGCCTGCCATCCAACTGCGCCAACGCGGCTTTACCCTGGTCGAAATCGCCATCGTGCTGGTCATCATCGGCCTGCTGCTGGGCGGCGTGCTCAAGGGACAGGGCTTGATCGACAGCGCCCGCGTCAAGAACATCATCCAGCAATCGACGTCGCTGACGGCGGCCGTCAACGCCTACCAGGACAAGTTCCGCGCGCTGCCGGGCGACGATCCGCAGGGCACCACCCACGCGCCGGGCGCCACCGGCAACGGCAACGGCGACGGCCAGATCGCCGAATACCAGCTGGCGCCGCAGCACCTGGCGCTGGCCGGCTTCATCACCGGCTCGTTCAACGGCACCACCGACTTCATGACCAGCGCGCAAGGCGGCGCGGTCTACATCTACAACGACGTGGTCGGCGGCCGCGGCGGCAACGGCGTGCGGCTCGACAACCTGCCCGACTCCTTCGCCGAGCAGGTCGACAGCAAGCTCGACGACGGCAAATACAACACCGGCTCGGTGCGCGCCACCGCCGCCTACAGCAACAACGGCACGGTCATCCAGCGCACCGCCCTGTTCTTCTGATGCAGCGATAAAGCTCAGCGCGCCGCCAGCAGCGCGCCCAGGCCGACCAGCAGGACGCCGAACACGCGGTCTATCCAGTGGCGCGCCCGCAACAGGCGCGCGCGCACCGTGCCGGCCGAAAAGCACAACGCCACCAGGCTGAACCAGACGACGTGGGCCGCCGCGATAAACGCCCCGTACGCCAGCTGCAGCGAAAACGGCGTCTCCGGCCGCACCGCCTGCATGAACAGGCTGACGATGAACACCGTGGTCTTGGGATTGAGCACATTGGTGAGGAAGCCGATGCGCAAGGCCGCCAGGTCGGACAGCGCCAGCGCCCGCTCCTGCCCTGCCGCCGCACCGGGCCGCGCCCGCAGCATCCGCAGGCCCAGCCAGACCAGGTAGGCCGCGCCGGCCAGCTTGATGGCGTTGAACAGCCACAGCGAATTTCGTATCAGCAGTCCCAGGCCCAGCAAGGTGTAGCCGACGTGGATCACCACGCCCAGCCCGATGCCGACCGCGGTCAGCACGCCGGCGCGCCGGGACAACAGCAAGCTATTGCGCGACACCATCGCGAAGTCCGGTCCCGGGCTGATCACCGCGAGCAAGGTAATGGTGACTACAACTAGCAATTCCGTCATATTGTCTCCTTCAGTGAATTTAAGCCAGCCTCCATGCTAAAGGCTACAATCGTCAAAACATAACGATGATTGCTGACCATGACGGTGACTCCAACTCACAGAATGCCCTCGCTGATGGCGCTGCGCTGTTTCGAGGCGGCCGCCCGGCTGGAGCATTTCGGCCAGGCCGCCGACGCCCTGCACCTGACCCACGGCGCCATCAGCCGCGCCGTGCGCGCGCTGGAGGACGACCTGGGCGTGCAGCTGTTCGAGCGGCGCAGCCGCCGCGTGTTCCTCACCGAGGCCGGCCGGACGCTGGCGCGGGCGGTGCAGTCCGGCTTCGGCCTGATCCAGCAGGCGGTGGGCGAACTGCGCGCCAGCGCCGGCCGCCAGCGGCAACTGGTGCTGTCCTGCGAGCCGACCTTGCTGATGCGCTGGCTGATCCCGCGCTGGCCGGCTTTCCAGGCCGCCCATCCCGAGGCCGATTTCCTGCTGATGGCCGGCGGCGGCCCGTTTTCCTTCGACAGCGGCATCGACCTGGCGATACGGCGCGGCGATTTCAGCTGGCCCGGCCACTACCACGCGCATGCGCTGTTCGCCGAGCAGGTCGGCCCGGTCTGCCGCCCGGACAAGGTGGCGCGGTGGTTCGGCTCCGCGCTGCGGCCGGACGCGCCGCGCCTGCATGCCCGCAGCCGCGCCGACGCCTGGCGCGACTGGGCCGACGCCGCCGGCACGCCCCATCGCCAGGATGGCGCCGGCCTGTCCTTCGAGCACTTCTACTTCAGCCTGCAAGCGGCGGTGGCCGGGCTGGGGGTCGCCATCGGCCCGCGCCACCTGGTGTGCGACGACCTCAAGACCGGCCTGCTGGCGGCGCCGCTGGGCTTCGTGGCCGACGGTTCCAGCTACCACCTGCTGTCGGCCGCGCCGCTAGCGCCGGACGGGCCGCAGCAGGCGCTGCTGGCGTGGCTGCAACACAGCGCGGCGTCCGACTGAAAATAAAAAGCACGCACGTACTATTGTTGGACTAGAATAGCCGATACCTACAACGCGGGAGACAGCATGTTCGAAGAATTCATCGGCACCAAGGCGGTGTCGGCGCGCCACCAGTTCGACGTGGCGGCGCTGGACGCCTATCTGCGCCAGCACGTGGCCGGCTACCCGGACGGCACGCTGGACGTGGAGCAGTTCAAGGGCGGCCAGTCCAACCCCACCTACAAGCTCAGCATCGGCGGCCGGCACTATGTGTTGCGCACCAAGCCGGCACCGGCCGCCAAGCTGCTGCCGTCGGCGCACGCGATCGAGCGCGAGTACCGCGTGATGGACGCGCTGAGCCGGCACGGCTTCCCGGCCGCCCGTCAATATGCGCTGTGCACCGACGAGGCGGTGATCGGCCGCGCCTTCTACGTGATGGAATTCGTCGAGGGCCGGGTGCTGTGGGACCAGGCCCTGCCCGGCATGACGGCGGCCGAACGCGCCGCCATCTACGACGAGATGAACCGCGTGATCGCCCAGCTGCACACGGTGGACTACGCCGCCATCGGCCTGGCCGACTACGGCAAGCCGGGCAACTACTTCGGGCGCCAGATCGAGCGCTGGAGCAAGCAATACCTGGCCGCGCAGACCGAATCGATCGCCGCGATGGACCAGCTGATCGCCTGGCTGCCCCACAACATCCCGCCCGGCGAAGACACTTCCATCGTGCACGGCGACTTCCGCCTCGACAACCTGCTGTTCCACCCGACCGAGCCGCGCATCCTGGCCGTGCTGGACTGGGAGCTGTCGACCCTGGGCCACCCGTTCGCCGACTTTTCCTACCACTGCATGAGCTGGCACATCGAGCCCGGCCAGTTCCGCGGCATCGCCGGGCTGGACCTGGCGGCGCTGGCCATCCCCTCGCAGCAGGACTACATCGCCCGCTACGCCGCGCGCACCGGCAAGACCATCCGGCTGGAGGACTTCAATTTCTACCTGGCCTTCAATATGTTCCGCCTGGCCAGCATCATGCAGGGCATCATGAAGCGCCATGTCGACGGCACGGCCGCCAGCGCCCAGGCACTGGAATCGGGCCGCATGGCGCGCCCCATGGCCGAGCTGGCCTGGAGCTACGCCTGTGGCAAGCCGATCTGAACGTTGCTTGTAGAGGACAAAATCGCTTTCTGAAACGGCCGGCGTCAGCTACTATCGTGCTGCCAGCGCGATGCTGGCCGCCGCCGCCGGGGTCCACCACGTGCCAGAATCACAACGTTCACGCCTGCCCTCCATCCGCTCGCAGATCGCGCTGCTGGTGTTGGCTTGCGCGCTGCCGACGGTGATCGGTTTTTGCGCCGTGCTCAGCCAGTTCTACCAGCGCGAACGCGACACCCTGATGGAAGACACCCGGCAGTCGGCCCGGCTGGTGGCCGCCGCCGTCGACCGCGACCTGCTGCAGGCCGACAGCGCGGTACGCGCGCTGGCCGCCTCGCCCAGCCTGCACAAGGGCGACCTGGCGGCGCTGCAGGCCCAGGCCGCCGCCCTGCTCGGACCGCAATTCCCGGTCGCCCACTTCCTGCTCAGCGACGCCGCCGGCACGGTCGCGCTGCACCTCGGCCCGGACTTGCCGGCCAGCTTCAGCAGCGCCGACAACCGGCGCCGCCTGGCCCTGCTGTATGCGCAATCGCGGCCGCAACTGTCGATGCTCGCCATCGACGGCCAGAGCCTGCTGGCGATCGACCTCCCGGTCATGCTCGACCAGCACCAGCACTACGCCCTGACCGCGCTGCTCAAGCCTGACCGGCTGGCCAACATCCTGCACGACGAGAAAATCGGCCGCCACCAGGCCATGACCCTGTACGACACCGAGGGCATGTTCGTGGCCCAGGCCGGCGGCCTGCGGCAGTTGCTGTCGCGCCCGGCCGAAGTGGCCATGCGGGCCCAGTTGCGCGCCAGCGGCGAGGCCCTGTTGTCGACCACGGCGGCCGACGGCACGCCGATTTATTTCGGCTTCAGCCGGGCGCCGGTCAGCCGCGTCACCATCGCCATCGCCACCCCGCAGGACCAGGCCTTGCAGGAATTGCTGGGCGCCGTCACCACCATCTCGCTGACCATGACGGCGCTGCTGCTGGCCGGGTTTTCGCTGGCCTGGTGGGTCGGCGGCGGCATCGCCCGCTCGGTGCGCGAGCTGGTCGGGCCGGCCCAGGCGCTGGCCAGCGGCAGCCCCTTCACGCTGGGCGCGCTGACCTTCCGCGAAGCGCACGAGGTCGGCCTGGCCTTCCTGGCGCTGGAGGGCGATCTGCGCCGCAGCAAGGCCGAGCTTGAACAGCTGGTGGTCGAGCGCACCGCCCAGCTGGAAAAAAACCGCGCCCAGCTCGAAACCCTGTACGCCACCGCGCCGGTCGGGCTCAGCTATGTCGACAGCGAGCTGCGCTTCGTCCGCCTCAACGACTACCTGGCCGCGCTCAACGAGCAGCCGGTGATCGCCCACCTGGGCCGCCACGTGGGCGAGATGATCCCCGACGCCGAGGTGCGGCGCAGCGTGCTGGCCGACTACCGCGCCGTGCTCGACAGCGGCCGGCCGCTGACCGGCCTGCAACGCTCGGGCTATCCGGCCGCCTCGCCCAAGGTGCTGTGCCACTGGGTGCTGAGCTACTATCCGCAGTTCGGCATCGACGGCCGCATCATCGGCATCACCGCCCTGCTGATGGACGTGAGCGAACTGAAACGGACCGAGGCGGAACTGCGGCGCTCGCGCCAGCTGCTCAGCTCGATGCTGGAAAACATGCCGGCCATGATCTTCCTGAAACGCGCGGCCGACCTGCGCTATGAGCTGTTCAACCGCCACGGCGCGCAGATGTTCGGCCGCGCCAACGGCGAGGACTTCATCGGCAAGAGCGACTACGACCTGGTGCCCACCGCCCAGGCCGACTTCTTCACCGCCGCCGACCGCCGGGTGCTGGCCGCGGCCGCCGGCGAGGTGAGCGAGATCGCCGAGGAACCGATCACCGACGCCAGCGGCCACACCCGCTACCTGACCACCCGCAAGGTGGCGCTGCGCGACGAGCACGGCGCCGCCACTCACGTGCTGGGCATCTCGCTCGACATCACCGAACGCAAGGCCGCCAAGGAGGCGCTGCGCGCCACCGTGGCGCAGCTGGCGCAGAGCGAGCACTTCGTGCGCACCGTGACCGACAACCTGCCCGGCATGGTGGCCTACTGGGACGCCGACCTGCGCTGCCGCTTCGCCAACCGCTATTTCCTCGAGTGGCACGGCCGCCGCACCGGACAGATGCTGGGCGCCCACATGCCCGAGGTGCTGGGCGCGGCCCAGTACGCGGTCAGCGCGCCCTATGTGCGGGGCGCGCTGGCCGGCCAGCCGCAGGGCTTCGCCGACCAGCTGCGCTGGCCCTCGGGCGAGCTCAGCCATACCTGGGTCAACTACATCCCGGATGTCGATGAAGGCGGCCGGGTCAGCGGCTTCTTCGTGCTGGTGTCCGACGTCACCGAGCTCAAGGAAACCGAGCTGCACCTGCAGGAAGTGAACGAGGAACTGGTGCTGGCGCGCGACCGCGCCGAGGCCGCCAGCCGGGCCAAGAGCGAATTCCTGGCCAATATGAGCCACGAGATCCGCACGCCGATGAACGCCATCATCGGCCTGGCGCGGCTGCTGGAGGAGGCCGGGCTGGCGCCGCGCGAACGCGGCTACCTGGACAAGATCCAGCTGGCCACGCAATCGCTGCTGGGCCTGGTCAACGACGTGCTCGACTTCTCGCGGGTGGAGGCGGGCCAGCTGGTGCTCGAACACGCCGGCTTCAGCCTGGAGCGCGTGCTCAGCAGCATCAGCGTGCTGGTCAGCGGCAGCGCCAGCGACAAGGGCATCGAGCTGGTCTACGACATCGACCCGCGCCTGCCGGCCGAACTGGCGGGCGACCCGATGCGGCTGCAGCAGGTGCTGCTCAACCTGATCGGCAACGCCATCAAGTTCACCGAGCGCGGCGAGGTGGTGCTGCAGGTGCGGCAGGCGCCCGGCGCCGTGGCCCCGGAACAGCCGGGTGCGCGCGCGATGTTGCTGGAATTTCGGGTGCGCGACACCGGCATCGGCATTGCGCCGGAACAGCAGGCCCATATCTTCGGCGCCTTCTCGCAGGCCGACAGCAGCACCAGCCGCCAGTTCGGCGGCGCCGGCCTGGGCCTGGCGATCTGCCGCCAGCTGGCCGACATGATGGGCGGCGCGATCGAGGTCAGCAGCGAACCCGGGGTCGGCTCGGAATTCCTGTTCACCTGCCCGCTCGAATGCGGCGCGCCGGCCGCCGCGCCGGCGGTCGCCGCCGGCCTGGCGGTGCTGATCGTCGACGACAACGCCAGCGTGCGGCTAGCCTTGCAGCGCGCCTGCGACCACCTGGGCTGGGTCGCCAGCGGCGCCGCCGACGCCGCCGCCGCGCTGGCCCTGCTGCAGCAACGCCAGCAGCAGGGCCAGCCCTACGGCCTGATGCTGCTGGACTGCGCGTTGCCGGCGCCGCACGGCGCCGCCCTGCAGGACTGGCTGCAGGACGGCCAGCCGCTGCCGCCGCTGCTGCTGATGGCGTCCGAACATGTGGTCGCCGAACAGGCCCAGCGCTGCAGCGCCCTGGGCGCGGCCGGCATGCTGTCCAAGCCGGTCAGCCCGGCGCGGCTGCTGGAGCGGGTCGCCTCGCTGCTGGGGGACGCCAACCGCGACGCCGGCATGGCGCCGCTCAGCGAGCATTCGCCGCTGCACGCGCGCCTGGCCGGCATGCGCGTGCTGCTGGTGGAAGACAATGAAATCAACCAGGAGGTGGCGCAATACATGTTGCACCACGCCGGCGCCAGCGTCGAGACGGTGGTCAACGGCCAGCTGGCGGTCGATATGCTGCGTGCCGATCCGCTGCGCTGCGACGTGGTGTTGATGGACGTGCAGATGCCGGTGCTCAACGGCTACGACGCCACGGTGGCGATCCGCGCCGCCGGCGGCGCGCTGGCCCGGCTGCCCATCGTCGCCATGACCGCCAACGTGATGGAGGACGACCGCCGCCGCGCCGACCAGGCCGGCATGAACGCCCACGTGGCCAAACCGATCGACGTCGAGGAAATGATCGGCGTGCTGTGCCGCCTGGTGTACCGCCAGGCCGGGGCGGCGAACGCGCCTGGCATGGCGCCGTCCGTGGCCGCGACGGCGTCGCCGCCGCCCGGCGACGGCGTCGACAGCGCGCCGGCCCGGCCGGGCAGCAACGCCGCGGCGCTGGCGGCGCTGCCCGGCGTCGACCTGGACGCGGCGCTGGCCCGGCTGGGCGGCAACGCCGACGCGCTGGTGGGACTGCTCAAGCGCTTCGAGCAATCGCAGGGCGACACCGTGGCCGAGGTGCGGGCGCTGCTGGCGGCCGGCCAGGCCCAGCAGGCGGCGCAAAGCCTGCACCGGCTGCGCGGCGTGGCCGCCAACCTGGGCGCCACCCAGGTGGCCGGCCTGACCGCCAACGCCGAAGCCGTGCTGCACCACGCCGCCCCCGAGCCGGCCGCGCTGCACGCCGCGCTGGACCAGCTGGAATCGGCCCTGCAGCGGCTGACGACGGCCGCGCGCCAGCTGGCGGCGCCGGATATTCTCCCAAGCAACACTGTGACGCACGACTTACCGCAAAAGCTGGCGGAGTTACAGTGTTTGCTTCAGAATAACAACTTGAAAGCTTTGGAACACTTCCGGGCGCTGCGCCCGGCACTGGCGGCAACGGCGCCAACGGGGGCGCTGGCGGAAGCGGTCGAGACGCTGAATTTCACAGTTGCGCAAAAAATGGTGGAAGATATGTTGCAAGAAAAGGACAGCGCATGAGTTGGACCAACCTGGCCAGGAATGGACGCATACTCGTGGTCGACGACGCCATGGAGAACATCCAGATCCTGCATCACGCCCTGCGTGACGAGCACGATGTGCTGTTCGCGCTGGACGGCGCAAAGGCGCTGGAAGTGGCGCTCGAGCAGCAACCCGACCTGATCCTGCTGGACGCGGTGATGCCCGGCATGGACGGCTACGCGGTGTGCGCGGCGCTGCGCAACTCGCCGCGCCTGCAGGACATCCCGGTGATCTTCGTCACCGCGCTGAGCCAGCCGGAAGACGAAACCCGCGCGCTGGAGGCGGGCGCGGTCGACTTCATCAGCAAGCCCTTCAACGTGGCGGTGGTGCGCGCGCGCGTGCGCAGCCAGCTGACCATCAAGCGCCAGGCCGACGCCATGCGCGAGCTGAGCATGACCGACGGCCTGACCGGGGTGGCCAACCGCCGCAGCTTCAACGACGCGCTGGAGGCCGAATGGCGGCGCTGCGCGCGCGCCGGCCTGCCGCTGTCGGTGATCATGATCGACATCGACCACTTCAAGCTCTACAACGATCATTACGGCCACCAGGCGGGCGACCTGTGCCTGCAACAGGTGAGCGCGGCCATGGCGGGCTGCGCCGCGCGGCCGCCGGATTTACTGGCCCGCTACGGCGGCGAGGAATTCATCCTGCTGCTGCCGCAGGAAGGGGCGGACGGCGCCGACGTGGTGGCGCGCCGCATCCTCGACGAGGTGCGCCGGCTGCAGATTCCACACGCCATGTCGCCGACCACGCCGCACGTCTCGGCCAGCCTGGGGGTGTGCACGGCGCTGCCGCCGCTGGACGGCCTCGACAGCAGCACCTTGATACGCGTGGCCGACAGCCAGCTGTATCTCGCCAAGCAGGGCGGCCGCAACCGCCATTACACCAGCACGCTCGGCCCCGGCCCCGGCCCCGGTTAGCCCGGCCTCAATAGCGGCGCATCACGAACTCGGCCACGCAGACCGGCTTGTCGCCGCCTTCGCGCTCGATCACCACGCCCCACAGGACCTGGGCGCCACCGGCGATGTCGTCGATGGCGGCGATGGTCAGGCGCGCCCGCACCCGGCTGCCGACCGGCACCGGAGCCGGAAAGCGCACCTTGTTCAGGCCGTAGTTCAGGCCCATCGTCATGTCCACCATGTGCAGCGCATTGACCAGCAGCGCCGGCAGCAGCGCCAAGGTCAGGAAGCCGTGCGCCACCGTGGCGCCGTAGGGCGACTCGCGCGCCGCCCGCTCGGCGTCGGTGTGGATCCACTGGTGGTCACCGGTGGCGTCGGCGAACAGGTCGATGCGCGCCTGGCTGATCTCGACCCAGTCCGACAACGCCACCTCGTTACCGATCTCGGCCTTCATGGCCGCCAGGTTGGCGAAGCTGCGCATCAGGAATGCTGCTGGAAGCCGCGCTGGGCGATGAAGCGCTCCAGGTGATGGTCGACATCGCCCAGGCTCACTTCGATCATCGCCAGGCGCTTGAAGTGGTGCGCGGCCGGCAGCTCGTCGGTCACGCCCATGCCGCCGTGCAGCTGCACCGCCTGCTGGCCGAGGAACTTGGACGCCTGCCCGACCCGCACCTTGGCCGCCGACACCACGCGCCGACGCTCCTCGGCGTCGCCGCAGGACATGCGGGCGGCCGCCAGCATCGCCATCGAGCGCGCCTGCTCCAGGTGGATGTACATGTCGGCCATGCGGTGCTGCAAGGCCTGGAAGCCGCCGATCGGCGTGCCGAACTGCTTGCGCGTCTTCAGGTAGTCGAGCGTGGCGGCGAACAGCGCGTCCATCGCGCCCACCGCTTCCGCGCACAGCAGGCTGGCGCCGTAGTCGGCCGCCTCGTCGAGCATGTCCCAGCCGCCGCCCAGCTTGCCCAGCAGCGCCGAGGCCGGCACCGCCACATGGCTGAACTGCACCGTGGCGGCGCGCTGGCCGTCGATGGTGCGGTAGTCGCGCACGCTGACGCCGGGCGTGTCGGCCGGCACCACGAACAGGCTGATGCCGTTGGTGTCGCGCTGGGCGCCGGCGCTGCGCGCCGAGACGATCAAGGCGCCGGCCTGGGCGCCGTGGATCACCACGGTCTTGCTGCCGTCGATGCGGTAGCCTTCGCCGTTGATGCTGGCGATGGTCTTGACGTCCGACAGCTCATGGCGCGCGTGCTTCTCGCCCAAGGCGCAGGCCAGCTTCAGTTCGCCGCTGGCGACTTCTTCCAGCAGGTGGTGCTGGTTGCCGGCCAGCTTGAGAAATTGCGCGCCCCACACGGTGGCGAAGTAAGGCTCGACCACCAGGCCGCGGCCGATCTCCTGCATCACCACCCACAGGTCGACCGCGCTGCCGTTGAAGCCGCCCTGCTCTTCCGGCACCGGCAAGGCCGTCATGCCCAGTTCGACCAGCGTGCTCCAGGCCAGGTCCGAGACGCCCGTGGCGGAATGGACGATGCGCTGGCGCACGTCGAAGCCGTAATCCTTGTCTACCCAGCGGCGCAGCGCGTCGGCAAACTGCTGCTGTTCTTCTTTTAAATTAAAATCCATCGCTGCCCCTTACAGTCCCAGGATCATCTGGGTGATGATGTTTTTCTGAATCTCGTTCGAGCCGCCGTAGATCGACGTCTTGCGGAAATTGAAGTAGTAGCCGGCCAGTGGCGCGGCGGCGTCGTCGCCGGTGACGGCGTGGTCGGCCTTGCCTTCGAGGTAGTCGGTGTCGAACGGCAGCGCGTCCGGGCCCAGGGCCTCGACCATCAGCTCGGTCAGCAGTTGCTGGATCTCCGAGCCGCGCACCTTCAGCAGCGAGGCCTCCGGTCCCGGCGCGTGCGATTCGCGCGTGATCACGCGCAGCACCGTGGTTTCCAGCGCCATCAATTCGATTTCGAGACTGGCCACCTTGGCGGCGTAGACCGGATCCTGCAGCAGCGGCTTGCCGTGCTTGTAGTGCTCGGAGGCGATCTTCTTCAGGAACAGCAGCTCGCGCTTGGAGCGGCCGACCGCGGCGATGCCGGTGCGTTCGTGGCCCAGCAGGTACTTGGCGTAGGTCCAGCCCTTGTTCTCCTGGCCAATCAGGTTCTGCACCGGCACCTGGACGTTGTCGAAGAAGACCTCGTTTACCTCGTGGTCCTCGTCGAGCATGATGATGGGGCGCACGGTGATGCCCGGCGTCTTCATGTCGATCAGCAGGAAGGAGATGCCCTCCTGCTTGCGCACGGTGGTGTCGGTGCGCACCAGGCAGAAGATCATGTCGGCGTGCTGGGCCAAGGTGGTCCAGGTCTTCTGGCCGTTGACGATGTAGTGGTCGCCGGCGCGCTCGGCGGTGGTCTTGAGCGAGGCCAGGTCGGAACCGGAGCCGGGCTCGGAATAGCCCTGGCACCACCAGTCCTCGCAGCTGAGGATGCGCGGCAGATAGTGGGCCTTCTGCGCCTCGTTACCGAAGGCCATGATGACCGGCGCCACCATGTTGACGCCGAACGGCAGGATGGGCGGGGTGCCGGCGCGGGCGCACTCTTCCTCCCAGATGTGGCGCTGGGTGGCGCTCCAGCCCGGACCACCGTGCTCGACCGGCCAGGCCGGCGCGGCCCAGCCCTGTTTGGCGACGATCTGGTGCCAGCGCACATAATCCTGGCGGCTCAGGCGCAGGTGATTGCGGACCTTCTTTTGCAAATCGCTGGGCAGGTTCGCGTCGAGAAAGGCGCGCACCGTGTCACGAAACGCCAGATCCGCCGCCGTGTAGTTCAAATCCATGCTGTCTCCATATTCTTATGACCCCGCTAAAAAAGCACGATCGTTCAAATAATTGTACCCGATATCCTGCCAAGCATTGTGGCATTTTTAAAGGGCGACAGAATGGCCATGTTTCCAAAACCGACGGGGGTCAAGTCTGACATTCGGACACAAGCTCAGCAGTAGCGGACTGCTACGGTAGAACTCGTGTCCGAATGTCAGACTTCGTATATTGAGCATACCGCATCTCCATTGGATAATAAGGAGGTAGGTGCGGCCGG
>NZ_JBWKQE010000040.1:0-22038 GCF_059418605.1 Duganella sp. GW821-FHT07G03 | reverse complement strand
AAGTATCAGCAGGACTAGCCTGCTGTGCACTTTCATCAAACGTCCACACTTATCGACTGTAAATTTTTAAAGAACTTTATTCGGTACTGCTTGCAACTAGCGACAAATCGTTTTGTTTGTCAGCTGCGAAGAAGGAAGATTATGAGGCGTTTCGCCGTTTTCGTCAACCCTCTTTTTCTCCGCTCACTTCACATTTTCGTGTGTCGTTTTGCGGGGAGGCGAACTATAGCAAGAGCTGCCGGTGCTTGCAAGGGTAAAATACCGACTTCACCGATTTATAAGCCGCCCACATGTTCATTCCAACTATCCCTACTACTAAGAACGAGACGCTGGCTGCTCTGCTGGACAATGCCATCAACAATAAGACCAAGCCGCTGGGTAGCCTGGGCGTACTGGAATCGCTGGCCAAACAAATCGGCCTGATACAGAACACCCGTGTACCCGCGGTCACGCAACCAACCATCCTAGTGTTTGCGGCCGATCACGGCGTGGTCGCGGAAGGCATCTCTGCCTACCCGCAGGACGTGACCTGGCAGATGGTCGAGAACTTCCTCGCGCGCGGCGCGGCCATCAACATCTTCGCGACGCAGAACAACTGCGAACTGCGCGTCATCGATGCCGGCGTCAATCACCACTTCGGGCCGCGCGTCGGCCTGATCGACCGCAAGCTGGCGCCCGGCACCCGCAACTTCGCGCAGGAACCGGCGATGAGCAGCGCCACTTGCGAGGCCGCGCTGGCAGCAGGCATGAACTTGATCGCAGAACTCGATGGCAACGTGGTCGGCTTCGGCGAGATGGGCATCGGCAACACTACCGCCGCCGCCGCGCTAATGCACAAGCTGACCGGCATCCCGGTCGCGCAATGCGTGGGCGCCGGCACCGGCCTCTCGGCGGAAGGCATCCTGCGCAAGCAGCACGTGATTGAAGCGGCAGCAGCCAAACATGCCGCCGCAGTCGAACCGCTGGACGTGCTGGCCACCTTCGGCGGCCTGGAAATCGCCATGATGACCGGCGCCATATTGAAGGCAGCCGAATTGCGCAAAGTGCTGCTGATCGACGGCTTCATCGTCACCAGTGCGCTGCTGGTCGCCGCCCGGTTGCAACCGGCCATCCTGGACTACTGCGTGTTCGCTCACTGCTCCGACGAAAACGGCCACCAGCAAATGCTGGCCGCACTGGGGGCGGAGCCGCTGCTGAATCTGGGCCTACGCCTGGGCGAAGGCACCGGCTGCGCGCTGGCGCTACCGCTACTACA
This sequence comes from Duganella sp. GW821-FHT07G03, assembly GCF_059418605.1. Classification (NCBI taxonomy): domain Bacteria; kingdom Pseudomonadati; phylum Pseudomonadota; class Betaproteobacteria; order Burkholderiales; family Oxalobacteraceae; genus Duganella; species Duganella sp. GW821-FHT07G03. The sequence goes on along the minus strand of NZ_JBWKQE010000040.1, from coordinate 20,783 downwards.
CGCTTCGGTCAATTTCCTGAACCAGATGGCCACGTTCGAATCGGCCCATGTCAGCGAAAAGTCCGAGTAGACGCCGTGCACCAACTACGCTTGTTCTTCACCGCGCTACAGTTCTTCACCCGCCTGCCAATTCCAGCCTGGGTGGGTTTTGATCCTGCGTGGCTGAACCAGGCGTCGCGCTACTTCCCGCTGGTCGGCGTGGTGGTTGCGGCCATCACGGCCGGAGTCTATGCATTGACCGCTTGGTTCCTCCCCGCTCCGGTCGCCGCCCTGCTGTCGACTGCCGCCGGTATCTATGCCACCGGCGCCTTCCATGAAGACGGCTTTGCCGACATGTGCGACGGCTTCGGCGGCGGCATGACGCCCGAACGCGTACTGGAAATCATGAAGGACTCGCGCATCGGCGCTTACGGCGCCATTGGCATCATCTGCCTGCTCGCCACCAAATGCGCGGCGCTGTCCATGCTGCCGCCGCTGGAAGCGATTGCCGCGCTCTTCGTCGCCCATCCACTGTCGAGATTAATGGCCACCTCGCTGATCTGGCGTCTCGACTACGCGCGCGCCGAAGGCAAAGCCAAGCCGCTGGCGCAAAAGATGAGCACAGCCGAATTCGCGCTGGCCGTCGCCACTGCCGCCATTCCAGCGCTGGCGATGATCGCCTGCGGATGGCTGAAGTGGACCGCGCTGGCTGCGGGCGTCCTCGTCGCCGCCATCGCCACCGCCTGGCTGGCCCACAAATTCGTCCGTCGCATTGCCGGCTATACCGGCGACTGCCTCGGCGCCGTGCAGCAGCTCAGCGAGGTGACGTTCTACCTGTGCGTACTGGCCAGCATGCGCCACGGCGCCCTGCCCTGGTAACACTATGCAGCTGATACTGGTCCGCCATCCGCAACCGCTGATCGCACCCGGCATCTGCTATGGCCGCAGCGATCTCGCCGTGGCGCCCGAGCAGCTGGCGCATACGCTGGCCGCCTTGTCGACCACACTGCCCCAAGGCCGGCCTTTATATAGCAGCCCACTACGACGCTGCGCCACATTGGCGGCGCAACTGGCGGCGCCACTGCAAACTCCCGCGCCGCTGCTGGACGCCCGCATCGCAGAGATCGATTTCGGCGACTGGGAACTGCGTCCCTGGGACGATATCGCGCGCGCCGACATCGACGCCTGGGCCGCGGACCTGGTCAATTACCAACCGGGCGGTGGCGAAAGCGTGCTGCAAATGGCCGGCCGTATCGCCGCCTTTTACGCCGACCTCCAGCGCCAGCAGCGCGACGCCATCGTGATCTGCCACGCCGGCGCAATGCGCCTGATGTCAGCCTGCCATGCCGGCCTGCCCCCGGCCGAAATGGCGCTGCAAGCCGCTAGCCATCCGCATCAAATCGCCTACGGCGCCACGCTGGTGCTGCAAAACTAAACCGCCGCCCCATGACCGCCGCCGCACAAACCCGTATAATGACCGGGTTTTGGTGCCCGCGCGTCTGTCCAGATGCGCAGTTAAACGGGAAACATGAAGCTCTGTAAGAGTGCACGTGTGCTGCCCCCGCAACGGTAAGCAAGTGTCGCAGCTGATGCGCGACAAACCTCCTCTGACAAACCACTGTGCTCTGCATGGGAAGGTGAGGTGGTCTAACTTGCCAGCCCGGATACCGGCCAAATCAGGTGGAAGCGAGCGAACGGGATGTGCGCGAACGGATGGAGCCGACAACAACGGCTGCGCTGCATGCATCTCTCAATTCTCCGCTTCTGTTCAATCTGGCCCACGGGGACGTCGGCCGGTTGCTATTACAGAAAAATTACATCATGACCCTTCGTATCTCCCGTCCTGCGGCCTTGACGTCGCTGGCGCTGGCAATGGCCGCCTCCTACGCACACGCGGAACCAACCACCGGCACCGTACTGGTCACCGCCACCCGCAGCCCGCAAGCCCTGGCCGACGTGATCAGCGACAGCATCACCATCAGCGCCGAACAGATCGCCGAATCCGGCGCCGGCTCCATCGTCGACCTGCTGCAGCGCCAGCGCGGCATCGAGATCGCCCGCAACGGCGGCTCCGGCACCAACGCCACCGTGTTTATCCGCGGCGCCAACAGCAACCAGAATCTCGTGCTGGTCGACGGCGTGCGCATCGGCTCGTCGACCACCGGCGCCGCCAACTGGAGCGCCATTCCGCTGACCGCGATCGATCATATCGAGATTGTCTACGGCCCACTGAGCTCCCTGTATGGCGCGGACGCCATCGGCGGCGTGATCCAGATCTTCACCAAGAAGGGCACGGGCGCGCCGGCGTTCACCGCCTTCGCCGGCTACGGCACCGACAACACCCGCGAAGGCGATGTATCGGCCTCCGGCTCCACTGGCGGTGAACACAGCATCAGCTATGCGATCAGCGCCGGCAAGGAAAAATCGGATGGCTTCTCGTCCACCCGTCCTGGCAGCAGCTCCTATAACGCCGACAAAGACGGCTACGACCGCGAAAACGCAGCAGGTCAGTTCAGCCTGCGCCTGGCGGAAGGCCACGAAATCGGCACGCTGCTCCTGCAGAGCAAACTCAAATCCCAGTATGACAGCGGTTCCTCGTCCTACGACGTGCGCTCGAAGGCAAAGCTGGAAAACGCCGCCATCTACAGCAAAAACCAGATCCTGCCGATCTGGCAAAGCCTGGTCCAGTATTCGCGGACCAAGGACGAAGGCGCCAACTACACCAGCGCCCTGGCATCGGGCTATTCGCAGATCAACACCAGGCAGACCACCTTCACCTGGCAGAATGATGTGCAGATCGGCGCCGACATGCTGCAACTGCTGTACGACCACCGCAAGGAAGAAGTCGAGACCAACGGCTTCAAGTTGGACAACCCGCAGCGCACCACCAACTCTCTCGCGGCTTCGTACAACGCCCGTCGCGGCGACAACCTGTTCAACGCCAGCGTACGCCGCGACAAATCGCTCTACGGCTCGAAGAACACCGGCTCGCTGGGCTATGGCTACAACTTCACGCAGGCGCTGCGCGCTACCGCCAGCTACGGCACCAGCTTCCGCGCACCGACCTACAATGAACTGTACTACCCGTCCTACGGCAATCCAGCCAACAAACCGGAACTGGGCAAGAACGCCGAAATTGGTCTGCGCTACGACAGCGGCGCCACCGCGCTGAACGCCAGCTATTACCGCAACCGCTTGACCGACCTGCTGGTGAACACCACGCCATGCCCGTTCTCTGGTGCGAAGAGTGGCTGCGCCTACAACGTCAACCACGCGCTGCTTGAAGGCCTGACCATGGGCGCAAGCCAGCAGTTGGGCCGCTTCAACCTGGCCGCTACCGTCGACCTGCAAGATCCAAAGGACGAAACCAGTAATAGACGCTTGCAGCGCCGCGCCAAAAAGCACGGCAACCTGATGGCCGACTACAGCGCCGGCGCATTGAAGGCCGGCGTGGAACTGGAATTGTCCGGCGACCGCTACGAAGACGCCGCCAACAGCAACCGCCTGGGCGGCTATGGCCTGGTCAACCTGTACGCGACCTACCACTTCAACCGCGACTGGTCCGCGCTGGTCCGCTGGAATAATATCGGCGACAAGCAGTACGATCTGGCGCGCAATTACGCCACGCCGATGTCCAAGCTGTTTGCCGGTATCCGCTACGGCTACAAGTAAGCTGTAATGGTGTAACCTGCCGGGCGTGGGGCGCATCCGCCGCGCGCCCGGCAGTCTCACTTTTTTTTGAAAGCAGTGCATGCATTCTTTCTCCCGCAATCTGCGACAGCGCGCCGCCGTCACCTTGACAGGCTTGGTGCTGTTCGCGTTTGCCAGCCTGGTTTTCTCGGGCATGACCGGTTCGGTCTCGATTCCCCTCTCCGACATTCCCGCGGCAGTCAACGAACTGCTGCATGGCCAAAGCCAAACACTGGCCTCCACACTGCTCGATCTGCGCCTAAGCCGCGCGCTAACCGCCTTCGTCACCGGCGCGGCCCTGTCGCTGGCGGGCGTGATGATGCAGGCGCTGTTGCGCAACCCGCTGGCCGACCCCTATGTACTCGGCATTTCCGCCGGCGCGTCCGTCGGCGCCCTGGCCGCACTGCTGTTCGGCTGCGCCATCTGGATGGTCGACGCGTCGGCCTTCGGCGGCGCGGTCGCCGTCTCGATGATGCTGTACCTGCTGGCCCGGCGCGACCTGCGCGGCGGTGCGGCGGCCGAAGGCGGCACCGCCTTGCTGCTGCTGACCGGCGTGATCCTGTCCTCCGCCTGCATGGCGATGGTGACGTTGATGCTCTCCATCGCGCCTGAAAGCCGTTTGCGCAGCATGGTGTTCTGGATGATCGGCGACCTGGCCGGCGCACCGATGCGCGCGCTGCCCTGGATCGTGCTGGTCGGCGGCCTGGTATTCGCCTTGCGCAGCGCCCGCTCCATGAACGTGATGGCGCTGCACGCCGAAGCCGCCGCCACGCTAGGCATCCGCGTCGGCGCCTTGCGCAAAGGTCTGTTCTTTGCATCCGGCCTGCTGACCGCCAGCGCCGTCACCAGCGCGGGCAGCGTCGGCTTCGTCGGCCTGATCGTGCCGCACGCCTGCCGCTTCGCCGTCGGCGCGGATCACCGCGTACTGATCCCGGCAGCGGCGCTGGCCGGCGGCACCTTCCTGCTGCTGGCAGACACGTTGGCCCGCACCATCATCGCGCCGCAACAGCTGCCGGTGGGCGTGCTGACGGCGCTGATCGGCGCGCCGGTCTTCCTGTACCAACTGCACCGCTTGCGCAAATGATGATCAGCACCCACAACCTCTCCCTGAAAATCGGCCAGCGCCAGCTGATTACGGATCTGAACTGGCAGGTACGTGAAGGCGAATGCTGGAGCGTCATCGGCCGCAACGGCGCCGGCAAAAGCACCCTGCTGAAAACCCTGGCCGGCCTGCGCAACCCGGACGACGGCTACGTCGCCATCCAGCAGCGCGAACTGCCCGATTGGCCACTGGCCGAATTGGCGCGCCAGCGCGCCTTCCTGGCACAGAGCCGCAGCGATGCCTTCGCCTACAGCGTGATCGAAACCGTCCTGTCGGCGCGCCACCCCTATCATGGCAACCGCTATTGGGAAAGCAGCGACGACCACGCCATCGCGCTGAAATCGCTGGAAGCGATGGAAGTGGCCGACCTGGCCGAGCGCGACGTGCGCACCTTGTCCGGCGGCGAACGCCAGCGCGTTGCCATCTCCGCCATGCTGGCGCAGGATACGCCACTGCTGCTGCTCGACGAGCCGGCCAATGCGCTGGACCTGGCACACCAGGTCAGCGTCATGGGCCTGCTGGCACGCCTGTGCCGCGAACAAGGCAAGACCGCCGTCATGATAGGACACGACCTGACGCTGGCGCACAGCGTCTCCACTCACGCGCTGCTGCTGATGGGCGATGGCCGCTGGCTGGCCGGCACCACGGAGGAGGTGATGCGAGCCGAGATCCTGGGCGATTACCTGGGCCACCCGATCGACATCATCCAGCACGGAAAACGCAGCATCTTCATTCCCAAAGAGGACCTTGCATGACCCAACAGAATACCGGCGACATCGACGAACAAACCGCGGCATTGAACGAACGCCACCGCGTGCGCATGGAGCGCAAGAAGGCCGTCATCGACGCCAAGATCGCCGCCGCCGACAAGCAAATCGGCATCATCATCGTCAATACCGGCAACGGCAAGGGCAAGAGCTCCAGCGGCTTCGGCATGGTGATCCGCGCCATGGGCCACGGCATGAAGGTCGGCGTGGTGCAGTTCATCAAGGGCGCGATGCAAACCGGCGAAGAGCTGTTCCTGCGCCGCTTCCCGGAGGAAGTCAGCTTCCACTCGATGGGCGAAGGCTATACCTGGGAAACCCAGAACCGCGAACGCGATATCGAAAAAGCGCAGCGGGCCTGGGAACAGGCGAAGCGCTTCCTGGCCGATCCCGATATCGGCCTGGTGGTCTTCGACGAACTGAATATCGCCCTGAAATACCGCTATCTGGACGTGGAAACCGTCATCAACGATTTGCTGGCGCGCCCGGCGATGCAACATGTGGTCATCACCGGTCGCGGCGCGCCGCCGGAGCTGATCGCCATCGCCGATACCGTCACCGAAATGGAAGTCGTCAAGCACGCCTTCAAGGCCGGCATCGGCGCCCAACTCGGAACCGAGTGGTAATGACGACGCACGTCGACGTGAAGGCCCTGCTGGTGGCGGCCGTCGCCTCCGGCCAGGGCAAGACCACGGTGACCGCCGCGCTGGCACGCAAACTGACGCGCCAGGGCAAGCGTGTGCGCGTATTCAAATGCGGCCCGGATTTCATCGATCCAATGCTGCTGGAACGCGCCAGCGGCGCGCCGGTGCGCTCGCTGGACCTGTGGATGGTGGGCCATGAACTGTGCCGCGACCAGCTGGCGCAAGCCGCCGCCGAAGCGGATGTGATCCTGATCGAAGGCGTCATGGGCCTGTATGACGGCACGCCGTCGTCGGCCGACCTGTCGCGCGAATTCGGGGTGCCAGTAATGGCGGTGATCGACGCCGGTGCCATGGCGCAAACCGCCGGCGCACTGGTCCACGGCCTGCGCGACTATGGCCCGGTGGAGATGGCGGGAGTGATCGCCAACCGCGTCGCCAGCGAAGGCCACGCCAAGATGGTGGCTGCGTCGTTGCGCGATATTCCCCTGTTTTCGACCTTGCCGCGCCAGGTCAAGTCGCTGCCCGAACGCCACCTCGGCCTGGTGCTGCCGGGCGAAGTGCTCGATATCGACCAGCTGCTCGACAACCTGGCGGACCAGCTGGTGTTCGACGAAGCGGCCTGGGAGCGCCTGCGCCCGGTGCGCATCGAGATTCCGCCGGCGACCGAGCCGCAGGCGTCGTTGCTGGCCGGCCGCACCATCGCCATCGCCCGCGATCCGGCTTTCATGTTTATCTATCCGGCCAACCTGGATACGTTGCGCCAGCTGGGTGCAACGCTGAAATTCTTCTCGCCGCTGGCCGACCAAGCCATACCGGCTGAAGCGGACGCCGTATATCTGCCAGGCGGCTATCCAGAACTGCACGCTGAGGCACTTTCGCAGGCCAGCGTGTGGCAGGCGTCGATCCGCGCGGCCCATGCCGCCGGCACGCCCATCGTCGCCGAATGCGGCGGCATGATGGCGTTGGCCGATACCCTTGCCGACCAAGCCGGCGCGGTGTGGGCAATGGCCGGCTTGCTGCCGGGCGCGGTGGCGATGCAGGCGCGCCTGGCGGGCCTCGGATCGCAGGGCCTGCCGACGGAACAAGGCGTCCTGCGCGGCCATACCTTCCATTATTCAAAACTGGAGACAGCCGTGGCGCCAGCGGCGTACACTATCAAGCATCCGTCGGCCGTCCGGGGTGAAGCCTGGTATCGCGTCGGCTCGCTGACGGCGTCCTATTTTCACGCATATTTTCCATCCAATCCGGCGGCGGTTGCCGCCCTGTTTTCTAGGAGCGCGGCATGACACGTACACTGGTTCTGGGAGGCGCACGCTCAGGTAAGAGCGGTTATGCCGATCGCCTGGCCATTGAATCGGGCAAGGAAGTCGTCTATATCGCAACGGCTACCGCCAGCGATGTCGAAATGACGGCGCGCATCGCACATCATCGCGCCGGCCGGCCCAGCGAATGGATCACCGTCGAAGAGCCGCTTGCACTTGGCAACCAGCTGCTGCGCTGGTCTTCGCCGGACCGCCTGATCCTGGTCGACTGCCTGACGCTATGGCTCAGTAACCTGCTGTTCAGCAGCGGCGAGACCTACCCGGAAGTCGGCGAAATCACGCTGCCCGCGCTATTCCACGAGCAGCAGGACATGCTGGTCAGCGCGCTGACCAAGTGCACCAGCGACGTGGTGCTGGTATCGAACGAAGTCGGCATGGGCATCATGCCGTTCGGCGCGATCTCGCGCTGTTTCGTGGACGAGCAGGGACGGCTGAACCAGGCCATGGCCGCCATATGCGACCGCGCGGTGTTCGTCGCCGCCGGCCTGCCGCTGGTGTTAAAAGGGACGCCGTGCTGACAGGCTTGAGCTTCGGCGTCATCGCCCTGCTGATGGTGGCGGGCGTGCTGCTCGACCTGATGCTGGGCGAAGCGCGCCACTGGCATCCGCTGGTCGGCTTCGGCAACCTGGCGATGGCGCTGGAGCGCCGCCTCAACCGCGGCGGCCTGCGCTTCTGGCGCGGCGCGCTGGCATGGGTGCTGGCGGTTCTGCCGTTGACCGCACTTGCCGCGTTGCTGGTCCGGCTGCTGGGCGCCAATGGCGCGCTGCCGTGGATTGCGCACGCCATCATGCTTTATTTTTGCCTCGGTCTGCGCAGCCTGCGCGACCACAACCTGCCCATCGCCGACGCGCTGGCGCAGAGCGATCTACCCTATGCCCGCCTGCTGACCGCCCGCATCGTCAGCCGCGACACCACCAGCGCCAGCGAGATCGAACTGACCAAGGCCAGCGCCGAATCCCTGCTTGAAAACGGCAACGACGCCGTCTTCGGCACGCTGTTCTGGTTCATCGTCGCCGGCGGTCCCGGCGCTGTGCTGTTCCGCATGGCGAACACCCTCGACGCAATGTGGGGCTACCGCACCGCGCGGCTGCTGCAATTCGGCTGTACCGCCGCCCGCATCGACGATGCATTGAACTACATCCCGGCGCGCCTGACCGCACTCTCCTACGTGCTGCTGGCTCCCGGCCTTCAAGGAAAACTGCGCGCCTGGCAGTGCTGGCGTACACAAGCCCCGGCCTGGAGCAGCCCGAACGCCGGACCGGTCATGTCCAGCGGCGCCGGCGCGCTCGGCGTGCAGCTGGGCGGCGCCGCCATCTACGACGGCGAAGTCGAACAACGTCCGCCGCTGGGCGAGGGACAACCCGCCACCGGTGCCGACATCAGCCGGGCATGGCGCCTGGTCGCGCGCACCACGGCGCTGTGGCTGGCCGTCGCCTGCGCCGTCGCCGCAGGGATGGAGTTTTCACATGCTTGAACACGGTGGCAACCTGCGCGACGCCGCGCTGCGCTTCGGCCGCGACGACTGGCTCGACCTCTCCACCGGCATCAACCCGCACTGGTATCCCGCGCCTGCGCTGCCGGGCAATGCGTGGCACCGCCTGCCGGAAGCCGATCCCGATCTGGCGCTGGCCGCAGCCGCCTACTATGGCGCGCCGTTGATGCTGCCGGTCGCCGGCACGCAGGCCGCCATCCAGGCGCTGCCCCGGCTGCGCAAGCCATCGCGCGTGACCGTCGCCGCACCGTCGTATGCGGAGCATGCGCACCACTGGAATGACCACGGACACACGCTGACGCAAACGCCATATGAAGCGTTGGACGCGGCCGTGGCCCACAGCGACGTCATGGTCGTCTGCAATCCCAACAACCCGACCGGCGCCAGCGTACCCGCCGCCCTGCTGCTGCAATGGGCCGACCAGCTGGCGGCGCGCGGCGGCTGGCTGGTAGTCGACGAAGCCTTTGGCGACACCGCGCAGCACAACAGCGTGGCTGCCCACAGCGGACGTCCGGGCCTGATCGTCCTGCGCTCGGTCGGCAAGTTCTTCGGACTGGCAGGTATCCGGCTGGGCTTTGTGGCCGCGCACGGAGACCTGCTGCGGAAGCTGGCGGACCTGTTGGGGCCATGGGCCGTGAGCGGCCCGGCACAGCACATCGCCCTCGCTGCGCTCAACGATCACGCCTGGCAGGAAAACACACTCCAGCAGCTTCTGGCGAACGGCGAGCGCTTGCGGCAACTGCTGGTGGCGCACAACATCCACTCGACCGGCACGGCGCTATTCCAATGGTGGAGCGAACACCGCGCGGAAGCCTTCTGGCAGCACATGGCGGAACGCGGCATCTGGGTCCGGCTGTTCAAAAAGGCCGCACGCGGCATCCGCCTCGGCCTGCCGCCCGACGAAGCGGGCTGGCAGCGGCTGGAGACGGCACTAAAAGAATGGAACAACAAGGAATCCACATGAACAATCTGACGATCAAAGTACTGGCCAGCCTGGCGACATTGGCATTGGCCGGTAGCGCCAGCGCCGCCATCACGGTGCGCGACGACGACGGCAATGTCGTCACGCTGCAAAAGCCGGCGCAGCGCATCATCGCCATGGCGCCGCACGTGACGGAGCTGCTGTATGCGGCAGGTGGCGGAGACAAGATCGTCGGCGCGGTCACCTACAGCGATTACCCGGAAGCGGCGAAAAAACTGCCGCGCATCGGCGACAACCGCCAGGTCGACATGGAACGCGTGATCGCCATGAAGCCGGACCTGATCGTCATCTGGCTGCACGGCGCCTCCGAGCGCCAGATCGAAACGCTGCGCCAGTTGAACATCCCGATGTTCCATAGCGAACCGACAAAACTGGACGGCATCGCCGACAACGTGCAGCGCCTCGGCCAGTTGATGGGCACCGAGAGCGTCGCGCAGCCGGTCGCCGCCGAGATCCGCCAGCACTTCGCCGCACTGGCAAAACAGTATGCCAACCGCCCGCCGGTGCGGATGTTCTACCAGGTGTGGGACAAGCCGCTCTACACGCTCAACGGCACCTCCATCGTCAGCGACGCGATGCGCCTGTGTGGCGGCGTGAACATCTTCGCCGACCTGAAGGTGACGGCGCCCGTGGTCAGCAACGAAGCGGTGCTGCAAGCCGATCCCGAAGCGATCTTCGGCACCAGCGAGAAGAACTACGGCGGCGTGGGCCTGTGGCGTCCCTACACGACGATGAAGGCGGTCCGCAGCGACAACCTGTTCACCCTCGACGGCGAACTGCTCAACCGCGCCGGCCCGCGCATGGTTGCCGGCACTACCGCCCTGTGCGAAAAATTGGAACTGGTGCGACAGCGCCGCAAGAATTGATATGAGCTTCCCCTATTCGACACTGATGGTTCAGGGCACCACCTCCGACGCCGGCAAGAGCACCGTCGTCGCAGCCCTGTGCCGGCTGCTCAAGCGCCAAGGCGTGCGCGTGGCGCCATTCAAGCCACAGAACATGGCGCTCAACAGCGCCGTCACGGCGGATGGCGGCGAGATCGGCCGCGCCCAGGCGCTGCAGGCTATCGCCGCCGGCGTGGCGCCGCATACCGACATGAATCCGGTGCTGCTTAAACCGTCGAGCGACATCGGCGCGCAAGTCATCATCCACGGCAAGGTGCGCGCCGAAATGAACGCACGCGACTACCATCAGTACAAAACCGTGGCGATGCAGGCGGTGCTGGAATCGCACGCGCGCCTGCTGGCACAGTACGACAGCGTGATCGTCGAAGGCGCCGGCAGCCCGGCGGAGATCAACCTGCGCGACCGCGACATCGCCAACATGGGCTTCGCCGAAAAGGTCGACTGCCCGGTGATACTGGTGGCGGACATCGACCGTGGCGGCGTGTTCGCGCACATCGTCGGCACGCTGTCCTGTTTATCGGATAGCGAACGCGCGCGCACCATCGGCTTCGTCATCAACCGCTTCCGCGGCGACATCAAGCTGCTCGAACCAGGCCTGGAATGGCTGGAGCAGCAAACCGGCAAGCCGGTGCTGGCGGTACTGCCGTATCTGCACGGCCTGTTCCTCGACGCTGAAGACGCCGTGCAACCTGTTCAAGCTTCGCGCGGCGCCTTCCGCGTCGTGGTCCCCAGCCTGCCGCGCATGAGCAACCACACCGATTTCGACGCCCTGCGCGCCCACCCGGACGTGGACCTGCGCTTCGTACGCCAGGGCGAACCGATGCCGGCGGCCGACCTGATCATCCTCCCCGGCAGCAAGAACACGCGCGGCGATCTCGAATGGCTGCGCGCCCAGGGATGGCCGGAGCAGATCGCCCGCCACCTGCGCTACGGCGGCAAGGTGATCGGCGTCTGCGGCGGCTTCCAAATGTTGGGCCAAAGCGTAACCGATCCGCTGGGCATGGAAGGCCCGGCGGGCACGTCGCCCGCGCTCGGACTGCTCGACATGAACACCGAAATGACGGCCGACAAACGGCTGGTGCAGGTACAGGGCGTATGCGCCTTCGACGAAGAACGCGCCAGCGTCAGCGGCTACGAAATCCACATGGGCAGCTCGACCGGTAGCGCGTTCGAAACGCCGGCCTTCACCATCGACGGCCGTCCCGAAGGCGCGATCTCGGCGGACGGCCAGATCCTCGGCACCTACCTGCACGGCCTGTTCGACACGCCGCAAGCCAACAGCGCGCTGCTGCGCTGGGCCGGACTGCACACGCAAAACACAGTGGACACCAGCGCATTGCGCGAGGCGAGCCTGGACCGCATCGCCGACGCCACCCAGCCGCTGATGGACGCTTTGCTGGCATTGCACGACATGGAGACATCCGCATGAACACCACCAGCCCACACGCCTTCTCACCCGCCGAAATCGAAGGCGTTTACCGCGCCATTCGTGAGCGGCGCGACGTCCGCCATTTCAAGCCCGGTCCGCTGGAACCAGGGCAGCTGGAACGCTTTATCGGCGCCGCCCACAATGGTCCCAGCGTCGGCCTGATGCAACCATGGCGTTTCATCCGCATCACCACTCCGGCGTTGCGCGCGCAGATCCACAAACACGTGAACGAGGAACGCATCAAGACCGCCGAAGCGCTGGGCAAACGCGCCGAAGAATTCATGCAGCTCAAAGTGGAGGGCATACTGGCGTGCGCCGAAGTGCTGGTGGTCGGCCTGATCGACAAGCGCGATCAATATGTATTTGGCCGCCGCACCATGCCGGAAATGGACCTGGCGTCCGCGGCCTGCGCGCTTCAGAACTTCTGGCTGGCGGCGCGCGCGGAAGGCATAGGCGCCGGTTGGGTGTCGATGTTCGATCCGCAGCAGATGCGCGATATCTGCGGCATGCCAGATGGCAGCCAGCCGATTGCCGTGCTATGCGTCGGCCACGTGCACGAGTTCTACACCGCGCCGATGCTGGAGCTCGAAAAATGGGATCAGCGCCGGCCGCTGTCCGACATCATGTTCGAAGACCGCTGGGACAATCCCGCAAGCGAAGTTTAGGCTCCGCTGCATTCCTCGATCCTGCGATTACCCGGTCCCGGCAAGGTGCGCAGGCTGCGCTCTGTCGCGGCCGTGAACTCGTGCTTGAAGACCGTGTCGACGAAACGCCAGTCGCAGCGCACCTGTTCGTGGCTGGCGGTGACGATCATGTAGCCACGCTTGCTGGTCTGCGCGTAGTACAGCGGTTCGATCAAATCCACCATCATGCTCGCCACATCCTCGGGATCCCGATCCGGGTAAGCGCCCTCCATTCCAGGCGATGACACCGACGCCGTCGCAAACTCCACGCCTGCCTGGCGTCCCTGCGCATCGTGCAGATCGCTAGCCCAGGCGTTGTGCGTGTCGCCGGCCAGTACCACCATGTTCTTGCGATGGCGCTGCATCATGGCGAATACCAGCTCGCGGTCATTCTGGTAGCCGTCCCACGAATCCATGTAGCAGGGCAGCGTCGGTGCGGACAGCCAGCGCTTTTCCCGGCCGCTGACGCAGGAGGGATCGGCGGCGGCGCGCTTCTTCAGCGCCGAATAATCCGTGCAATTGCATTCCCCCATGGCGACTGCGGTTGGATACTCCATGCGCGCCATCAGTACCTGCTGGCCCAGCATCTGCCAGCGCGCACTGGAATCCTTGACCTGGCGCTCCAGCCACGCCATCTGCTCGGCACCCATCATCTGCCGGCGCGGCGAACATACGTCGTGCTTGTACTTCTCGACATCGAAACGCTTATGCTCGTCGTAGTAGGATGACATCATCAACTGCTGGTCGCGGCCGATCAGTCGCGTATCGAGCATGTGCAGCGACACCACGCCGCCGAAGTCGAAGGAGCGATAGATCTTCTCCGGCGTCGCAGGATCGGGGGCACGGATCGGCATCCACTCGTGGTACGCGGTCATGGCCGCCAACTTGCGCAAGGTGAAGGGGCCGAACTCGGAAGCCTTGTGCTCGGCCGAGCCGTCGCGCCAGGTATCGTCGGCGAATTCGTGATCGTCCCACACGGCGATGAACGGCATCGCCGCGTGCACCGCCTGCAAGTCGGGGTCGGTGCGGTACTGTGCGTAGCGGCGGCGATAGTCCTCCAGCCGCAGCAGCAACTCGCGCGGTTCGGACACCCGGCCCAGCGCCTCCGCATTGCCGCAGGCGTAACCGGTGCTTTCGTATTCGTAGATGTAGTCGCCAATGTGCAGCGCGGCGTCGATATCGTCCTGGCGCGCTGCATCGGCATAGACGTTGAAGTAACCAGACGGATAATTCGAACAGGAGAACACCGCCAGCCGGACCTGGCGCACATCGCCACGCGGCAGCGTCTTGGTGCGTCCAATGGACGACTTCACCGTATCGACTGCGAACTGATAGTAGTAGACGTGGCCCGGCAGCAGGCCGGCGGCATCCACCTTGACGGTAAAGTCCCTCTGCGCCGACGTGGTGACGCTGCCATTGGCCACCACCGCCTGCATGCCCGGATCGGTGGCCATCTGCCAGCGCACGGCGATGTCGCCGCTTTCGTCGCTGCGGCGCGGCGTCACGCGAGTCCACAGTATCACCCGGTCGCCGAGCGGATCGCCGCTGGCCACGCCATGATCGAAACCGATCGCAGCGCCATCGCCGATGCTGGCTGCCGTGCTGCTGCAACCGCCCAGGCCTGCGCCTGCGCCAACGCCGAACAAAGCGGTGGCCCCCATTTGACGGATAAAACCACGACGACCAGGGAACAACGACTTAGCGTCCATATCAACTCCATCGGTCATTTCGATGAGCGCCAACTTACGCCCGCTTCATGACGGCCTAATGACCACCCTGTGGCTTTTGTGTGACAATCGTGGGCATGACTACATCCGCCGCCAAGAGCTACCTTCCGTGGGTGGTCGCTACCGCCCTGTTCATGGAGCAGCTGGACTCCACCATCGTCAATACGGCGATCCCCAGCATGGCGGCCAGCCTGCAAGTGACTCCTCTCAGTTTGAAAGCGGTCGTCACCAGCTACATCCTCAGTCTGGCGGTGTCGATCCCGATCAGCGGCTGGATGGCAGACCGGTTCGGCACCCGGCGCGTCTTCATGAGCGCCGTGGCGATCTTCACGGTGGCGTCGGTGCTGTGCGGCCTGTCGGTCAATTCGCCGATGCTGGTGGCGGCGCGGCTGCTGCAAGGCCTGGGCGCGGCGATGATGATGCCGGTCGGGCGCCTGACCATCGTTCGCACCTTCCCCAAATCCGAGCTGCTGGCGGCGATGAATTTCGTGATTATTCCGGCGCTGATCGGGCCCTTGCTCGGCCCCACGATTGGCGGCTTGATCGTGCACTGGCTGACGTGGCGAGACATCTTCTTCGTCAACGTGCCGGTCGGCTTGGTGGCCATCTTCCTCGCGCACCGCTACATGCCGGATTATCGCGGCGACGGTGCGCGGCCGCTGGACCTGGTCGGCCTTGTGCTGTTTGGCACCGGCGTGGCGCTGCTGTCATGGCTGCTGGAGATTTTCGGCGAACACCAGATCGATATCACATCCGCGACGGTGCTGCTGTTCATCGCTTGCAGTCTGCTGGCGGCCTACGTGTGGCACGCCAGGGACGCGGCGTTCCCCTTGCTGCGACTGGCGTTGTTCAAGATACGCACCTTCCGCGTATCCGTGGTCGGCGGTTTCATCACACGTATCGGCATCGGCGGCCTACCCTTCCTGCTGCCGTTGCTGTATCAGCTGGGATTGGGGCTGCCGGCATGGCAATCGGGCTTGCTGATGATGCCATCCGCCGCAGCGGCCATGGGCATGAAGTTCATATCGGTGCGTGTGCTGAACCGCTTCGGCTATCGCCAGGTCCTGACCGTCAACACGGTGTTGATCGGACTGACCATCAGCCTGTATTCATTCGTCCAGCAGGGAACCTCGCTGTACATGATCGTGATGATCAGCCTGTGCCTGGGTTTCTTCAATTCGCTACAATTCTCGGCCATGAACAGCATCGCTTATGCCGATGTGGATAGCGTCGACTCCAGCATGGCCAGCACCATGGCAAGCTCGATGCAGCAACTGTCGATGAGCTTTGGCCTGGCGACCGGCTCGCTGGTCACCGGCTGGTTTCTGGGCGACCTGCCCCAATCGAACCGGCTGGCGCTCACCGGCGCGCTGCATCATGCCTTCCTGACGCTGGCGGTGCTCACCATCCTGTCTTCATTGACCTTCTGGTCACTGCGCCAGGAGGATGGCGAGAGCATCAGCAAAGGCAGTCCCGCTTAGCGCGTTTGCTTGCGGCGGCGGACCGTGGCGCCCAACATCGCCAGGCCGGCAAACAGCATGGCGTAGCTGGCTGGTTCTGGTACGGCCGTCACGCCGGTATAGGCGCCGTCGAAGCGATAGCGCACCGCCAAGCCGTTGATGCTGGTGGCGCCCATCAGTTGCAGGAAGCCTGCGTCGCCGGTCACATCGCCCAGCAGGCGGAATGCATATGCGCCCGATGCGGCCTCGGTGAACGAAAGCGTCTTGCCGTTGACGACCCGTCCCAGTCCGTTGAAGGTCAGCGACGAACCGCCCAGCAGCACCGACGAACTATCCGTCAAAGACAGGCTGGCGAAAGTCTGGCCATTTGCGCCACCGGCGTTGGTCAGTTGTAGCGTGCCACCGTTGAGTACCAGAGCGCTGTTGGCCGACAAACGGTTCGCGCCATCCAGCACCAGCGTGCCGCCACTGAGTTGCGTCGCGCCGTCGTAGGTGCTCACACCCGACAGCGTCACCGTGCCGCTCTTGATTTCAACGTTGCTGAAGTTGGCGATCGAGCCGGCGTACGAGTAGCCGTTAGCCGTGCCCGGATTGATCACCATCGTATTGCCGTTACCAGTGCCGCCGTTGATGCTGCCGACGATGCTGCCGCCGGTGATGGTCAGGCTGTTTTTACCGCTGCCCATCTCGATCGCCTTGCCGCTGCTGGCGCCGTTGATGATGCCCGCGTTGACGATGATGGTATTGTCGGAGCCGGTCTTGATGGCTGCATTGACTGATCCACCACCATGGATAGTGCCGCCGGCGTTGTTATTGATGGTGACGACATAGCCGCTGGCCGCACCCACGGTGACGATGGCCGAATCGCTCTGGCCGCGTATCAGGCCACCGTTCTGGTTGGTGATGGTGGCGTTGCCGTACAGGCCTTCGCGGCTGCCTGGCGAGCCGGCGATATCGTTGCCAGCCAATGTGATGCCGCGTCCAACGGCGTTGCTGTTCCCTGCGGAGACCATGCCTTCAATGGTGCCTGAGTTAACGATCACGCCGCCGCCAACGCTCAAGCCTTCGCTGAACGCCAAGCCGTCCGCAGGTGCGCTGAAGGCATTGGCCGAGCGGATCATGCCGGTATTGGTGACGTTGGCGATGCCATCGATATCCAAACCGTCGCCGTCGCCAGTCACGCCCATGCCGATGATGGTGCCGTGATTGGTGATGGTGGCGATCTGCTTGCCGTTAAATCCATCCAGGTTGACGCCCGAGCCGTTGCTGCCCCGGATAATGCCGCCCACCGCATTCGTGATGTTCATGGTGAAGGACTGCGTCGCATCCTTCTGGCCACCGGTGATGCCATGGCGGCCGCCGTCGACCAGGCCGGTCGAGCCATTGACGATGACCACTCCACTATTGTTTTGCGCATCGATGCCATCACTGCTGCTACCCGTCTTGGTGATCGAGACGATGGAGCCGTAGTTGTTCACCGCGCCCCCCGCACCGGGACGCACGGAGTCCGCCTCCGATGCCTGAAGCAGTCCGTAGTTGTTCACGATGTTCGCGCCGGTGGCGATCGTGGAGAAGTCCACTGCTTGCGATCCGCCTGCGCTGGCATTCGCCGAGATCATCGAGCCGTAATTGGTCAGCGTGACGCTGGCATTCGCCTTGTTCATCTGGATCACGTCGGCGTCGGCGGCGAGCATCTTCGCGGCGCTGTTGGTGGCGCTGCCGTTGATGATGGTCAGGCCGGTGACGCCGGTGTTATCGCGTATCACGCGGCCGTTGCCGGTCTGGCTGATGAGCCCCTGGTTGTCCAGCGTGGCGTTTTTGTCGGTGATGCTTACCGCCACCGCGCTGCCGCCGACAATCAGCGAACCGCTGCTGGTGATGGCGCCGGTCTGGTTCTTACCCAACGTTTGCGCGTCGGTGTTGGCGTTACTCAGTGTGCCGGGGAAAACGATCACAGGATTGGCGGCCGAAACACTCAGCGGCAGTGCCGCAGCGAGCAGCAGGAATTGAATGGCGGAGGAAGATTTCGACAGCGCGATCGACATGGTTTGTCCCAGATATTGTATGAGCAAACCTTCAATATCACATAATATTGTGACACTGCCGTGACGCTGTGGCGTGCTGGGCCTTATCGCCTACCAGGGAACGCGCGGCCACCAAGGGCCCGAACTGCCGCCCCCCCCCTATCAGTCGGTGGCTCTGGTGAACGGCCAGATATTTTACGGTCGCACGGAGCAAACATGGCGGCGAAGCGCATAACCCGGACCATATCTGATCAATCGCCAGCAAGTGCTGTTGATCGAACCGGTGAAGACCGATTCGCAAATCGCCAAACTGATCGCGGAGCAGAACGCCGCTCCGCGCTAAGACACTGGCGGGCCTGGCCGGCCCGCCACCCTCCGGCATCAGAACGCGGTCAACGCTTTGGTGAACTTGATCAGCCACAGACGGCTTGGACGCTCGCGGTCCTCGCCGCGTGCGACGCGAATCGTGTTCGCAGCATTGCAACCGGCGGCCGTGTTGGTGATGATAACGCCCGCCGCATCGACGTTGCACTTGGTGACATCCGCATCGTCTACCACCACGCCAGCGGCGGTAAAGATCTTGGTTTTCATACCGAAGTCGTTATCGTTCGACAGTGCCAGCGTATTTCCGTCGACGATGGTCAGGCCTTCAGCCTTCTCCGCCTGCCAGCCAACCGCGTTCAGATCCAGCAGCAGCGTTTTCTTCAGCGTCGTCACCGATTTCCAGTCAGCGCCGTTGACTATCACGCCACCCATGCTGCTCTTCTCCAGGTCCGAAGTCTTGACGTTGTAGCTTGCCGCCGCGATGTCGGTCGCCGCGCCTATCTCCACCAGCATCAACTTGTTGAACACTTTACCGTTCGGCGCCGCGCCCTGTTCGATCACGATGAATTTACCGTTACCCAGCGCGACCAGCTCACCCAGCTTGGCGTTGCCGGTGCGGCCGTCCTGATAGTCGGCTGCATCGAGTGGATAGGCGTACATCTTGCCCGAGGTTGCCGTGTTTGGATCAAATTCCACCCAACGCGTGAAACGCGCGTAGCGCTCGATTGCCTCGCTCTTGCCGGTCACCGAGTATGCCGCGTTGCCGTCGGTGAGTGGGCTTTGCAGGAAGCCGTGCAGCTTGTCGGTGCTGGTGTCCAGCGCCAGGCCTTCCATGCCGCGATTGGCGCGGCGTCTCAGGAAGATGTCTGGCAGGCCGCTACCTGGCGCATATTTGTTGAGGATGATGCCGGTGGCAGGATCGAGCTTGACGATGAACGGACCATATTCGTCGGAGATCCACAGCACGTTGCGCTTCTTGTCGACGACGACGGCTTCGGTATCCAGGCCGCCAGCGTTGAAGGTGGCCTTGCTGGTGGCGTCGTACTTCATCGCGTCCATCACGGGCAGTTCGGACGAGTTACCCACTGCGCCAGGTGCGACAGGCAGGCCGGAAGCGTTGACGGTGGCCGAGACTTTGATCGGCGTGGACGACGTCAGCACCGCGCCGGTTTTGCCGACGGTGATCACGCCGAACGATGGGGTGAAGCTCGGCGACGGGAATATCTTGGCGCCGGTGACTCCGCCGCCGCTCAACGCAGGCAGGTTTGGACCGTCGCCGTTTGGACCGCGGTCGGTCAGGCCGTAGAATTCCAGGTCGCCGTTGGCGTTGATGCCCTTGAAGGCCAGCGACGAACCATAGGATGGCAGGAAGCCGAGCGGGAATTCTTCCTTGACCTTGGCGTTGCTGCCTTCATACGGCACATAGTAGCTGGCCGCTGCCTGTATCTGGTAGCGCGTAACGTTGACGGCGACCGCGCCGAGCGGCGTGGTTTGCGTGAACGACTCGACAACCGGCGTGCCCATTTTGGAAGCCAACGTATCTTCGAAGTGCTCACGCACCAGCGCACGGCGGCTGTCATCAATGGTGCGGACGGCGTACTTGGCGCCGGCGGCGGTCAGGTTGGCGCTCATTGCGGTGTTGAAGGCAGCGGCGTCCTGGGAGAAGTCGACGCTCTTGGCGGCCAGTGCGGTTTTCACATCGGCGGCGATCTTGATGCCGTTCGATGGATCGCTGTCTTCATCCAGCAATTGCAGGGCCAGCAGGCGGTTGACGACCTTGGAATCCTTGACGTCGGTCACGCCGGCCAGTTGCAATGGCGTGATGGTGGCGGCGCACGGCGCGCTGCCCAGCGCAACGCCGCCGATGCTGAAGCTGACGGTATCGCCGGCATAGCAGGTGAACTCGCCCTTGGCCGAGGTGCTGGCTTTCGCGGCGGTGCCGGCGACATAGTCCAGATTCTCCACGGCGCCATCGAGGAAAACGCCGGTGGTCGGCGTCTTGGCTGGCGCAGCCGTGTCGCTACTACCGCCGCAACCGGCCAGTGCGGAGAATACCGCGAGCGAAATCAGGGAAAAGTTTTTCATGCGTAGCTAGCCTTGATTGAAAAAGAGGCAAGTTTAGCGACAGCACATTACGCACTAATGACAGACGCAAAAAAGCCCGCTCAGATCACTGAGCGGGCTTCTTCTTATAACTAGCCTGACGATAACCTACTTTCACACTGGTTGCAGCACTATCATCGGCGCAAAGTTGTT
>NZ_JBWKQE010000039.1:0-28171 GCF_059418605.1 Duganella sp. GW821-FHT07G03 | reverse complement strand
ACCCTCCGACGTTAAAAATTCGAAGTGTCCACGCTTTCAGTCATCGATGCCAGATGGGGCGGCTGCACGCTTACACTACAGCGCGCTAACACTTACTAAAAATACCGTACTGAATGCTAAATGCCGCTAAATTTTTTAGCCTATATTCGTTAGAGGAGATTCGTGGTTTTTAGTTCCGAAAATATCGCGGACTCGCACGAAATATCGATGGTTAGCATTGGGTAGTAGTAGTTATCGTGTTTTAGTAAAAGCCGAAAAAACAGGACCCGCCCTGCGCGTGTCAATGGCGCGGGAAAAAAGTCATCCCGGTAATCCGCGATGAACCCAAAATAAGACGTTACGCCCGGCGCGTAGTTGAGTTACCATTCCGGCAACTCAACTACGCGCCGGCGCCCTGCATGACCTTCCCCCCCAAATGTAGTCTCGCCCTCCTGCCGCTGGCGTTCGCGGCGTCGGCCGCCAGCGCCGATACCGACTGGAGCGCGGTCGCCCAGGCCGACATGAAGTTCGCCATCGACGCCGTGCGCAGCAACCATGCCGGCGCCGTCAGCGGTCAGATCGACGTCACCGCGCCGCTGGAGGCCGGCAGCCGCGCCGGCATGATCGAAGCCGCCAACGCCAGAACCGAACAAGACTACCGCCGCGCGCTGGTGCGCTTCGTCAACGGCTTCGGCGATCCGCACACCGGCATCCAGATGCGCCTGCCGACGCGCGCGTGGACCGGCGTGGTGCTCGACCATAGCGACGGCGGCTACCGCGTCATCTGGTCCGAGCCGAACTGGCCAAACCCGCTGCCGCCGCGCGGCGTCACCGTGCAAAGCTGCGACGGCGTCTGGATCGGCACCTACCTGAAAAGCAATGTCGCCCCGTTCAGCAACCAGAGCCTCGAATATGCGACCACGCCAAGCGAGCTGGCCCGCCAGTCCATGTTCGACATCGGGCTGGGCTGGACGCCGCAACGCTGCACCTTCCAGCTGACCGGCGGCGCCGTGCGCGAATTCGCGCTGCCGCTGCGCGCCATCGAGGACGGCATCGGCAAGGCCCGCCTGAGCGAGGTGCAGCAGCGCTACACCGCCCAGGCGCGCGCGGTCGGTCTGACGCCGCTGGCGGCGGACATGCAATGGGTGGCCATGCCGAACTTCAACGGCGGCATCTCCGCCGACGCCTACGGAAAACTCTACCAGCAGCTGGCCGCGCTCAAGCACACTGGATGGGTCGTGTTCGACCTGCGCGGCAACGGCGGCGGCGATTCCAGCTGGGGCAACCGCGCGCTGCAGGCGCTGTACGGCCAGGCTTATGGCGAACAACTGGGCCGCACCTCGTCCCACACCAAATCCCAGATTGCCTCGCCGGCGGCGATCGCGCTATTCGAGCGCTACGCCAGCCTGCCGCAGTTCGCCGCCGCCAAGCCCATGTTCGACGACTCCATCGCCAAGATGAAGGCGGCGCTGGAACGCGGCGAGCCGCTGGCGCGCGTAGAAGAAATGTCGATGAAACAGGCCGGTGCGCTGGCGGCGGCGGTGCGCACGCGCCCGTCGGGTCCGCGCATCGCCGCCGTGATCGACCGTGGCTGCTTCAGCTCCTGCATGAATTTCCTGCAGCAGATCAGCGCCATCGCCGACACCGTGGTGCTGGGCGAGCCGACCATCGGCTATTCGCCTTACGGCGAGATCGGCCCGTACAAGCTCCCCAGCGGCAATGGCGTTCTCGCCTTGCCGTCGGCCATCTACGCCGGCGCGCAGGCCACGCGCGAGCCGTTCGTGCCGTCCCTGCGCTACGGCGGCGACATGGCCGACGAGGCCGCCCTGAAGGTGTGGGTGAGGGCGACGCTGGCGGCCATCAAGCCGGCGGCCCGCTAGCCGCGCCGCCGGGCCCGGGCGCTTATTTGCAGCTTACTTGCGCTTGATCTTGGGGAAGCGCAGCTTGTAGTGCAAGCCCATGCCCGGCGCGCTGACCACCTTGATGGTGCCGCCCAGCGCGCCGGTCACCAGGTTGTACAGGATGTGCGCGCCCAGGCCGCTGCCGCCCGAGCCGCGCTTGGTGGTGAAGAAGGGGTCGAACAGCTGCGCCAGGGTGCTGCTGTCCATGCCGGCGCCGTCGTCGCTGAACTCGAAGTCGACGAACTCGCCGTCGACCTTGCCGCTGATCTTGATCTTGCCGGACTGCCCGTCCTCGAAGCCGTGCACCAGCGAGTTGACCACCATATTGGTGACGATCTGCGACACCGCGCCGGGGAAGCTGGCCATGTTGATGTGATCGTCGCAATCGATCTCGACGGCGATCGGCTTGCCCTTCAGCTTGGGCTGCAGCGACAGCAGCACCTCGTCCAGGTATTTGCGCAGGTTGAAGCTGCGGATATCGTCGGACGACTGGTCCACCGCCACCTGCTTGAAGCTGCGCACCAGCGCCGCCGCCCGCTGGGTGTTGGTGGTCATGATGCGCAGCGATTGCGAGATGATGTCGAAGAACTGGTTCAGGCCGTCTTCGTCCAGGGTGCCGGCCGCCATGTCCTCGCGCGTCAGCTTGAGCTCTTCCACCAGGTGGCTGGTGGCCGTCACGCAGATGCCCAGCGGCGTGTTGATCTCGTGCGCCACGCCGGCCACCAGCCGGCCCAGCGAGGCCAGCTTCTCCTGCCGCACCAGTTCGCCCTGCGCATCCTTGAGCGAGGTCAGCGCGTTCTCCAGCGCCGCGTTCTGTTCCTCCAGCGCCTCCTTGGCGCGGCGGATCTCGCGGTCGGCCTGCATGCGCGCGATCGCCACCGCCACGTGGCTGGCCATGAAGGCCAGGATGTCGAGGTCGGCCTGGGTGTAGACCACCGAGTCGTCGTAGCTCTGCACGATGATCACGCCGTAGGCCACGTCGCCCAGCAGCATCGGCGCGCCCATCCAGCTGGCGATGTCGACATTGCCCAGCGGGTGATCCATCTCGCCGCTGGCCACCAGCGAGTGGAAGCCGGCGCGGTCGAGCAGCATGGCCTGCTTGCGCTGCAGGATGTACGAGGACATGCCGACGCCGTAGTCGAAGCGCTTGACCGGCGCCTGCTGGTCCTTCTCGTCGACGAAATACGGAATGCTGATTTCCTTGGTGTCCGGGTGGTACAGCGCCATCAGGAAATTCTGCGCCGGCACCAGCTCGCTGATGATCTGGTGCAGCCGCATGTTGAGGCGGCTGCCGCCGGTGGCCGTGGCCGACAGGTTGGCCAGCTCGTACAGCGCGCGCTGGATGTTCTCGGCGCGGCGCCGCTCGGCCACCTCGTGCGCCAGCAAGGCGGTGCGCTCCTGCACCGCGCGTTCCAGCCGGTCCATGCTCTGCAAGCCTTGCAGCGCGCTCGACACGTGGTTGGCGATCAGCGCGAACAGCGCCTGGTCTTCCTCGCTGAACGTGTGTTGCTCGTCGTAGCTCTGGATCACGATGGCGCCCAGCGACTGGTGGTTCTGGTCCAGCAGCGGACAGCCCATCCAGTGCTCGGCGATGGTGCCGATGCCGAAGCCGGCGTTCGCTTGGCGCCGCGACTGGTGCTCGGCCGCCGTCATCACCATGCGCGCGCGGGTGGTGATCACGGTCGCCGTCGGCGACTCGCCCTCGACCAGCTCGAACAGCGCGTCGCGGCTGGGCGGATCGTCCACCTCGTCGACGAAATACACGAAGCGCACCTGGTTGACCGGACCGTCGCGGTCGCTCAAGGCCACGAAGAAATTGGCGGCATACATGATGCGCCCCAGCGCCGCATGCACGGCCTGCAGGAACTCGCTGATATCGGTGCAGCTGCTCGACTTCTGCCCGATTTCCAGCAGCATGGTTTGCACGGCTTCGAGGCGGGTGAGACGACTTTCCATCGATTTTCCTAGTGTGAGGTAATGCGCATAGGAAATACTAGCAGGTCCGGCCCGCCCCGGCCACAGAAACAAAAACAGCCAGGCCG
The DNA here is from genome assembly GCF_059418605.1 of Duganella sp. GW821-FHT07G03. NCBI lineage: Bacteria > Pseudomonadati > Pseudomonadota > Betaproteobacteria > Burkholderiales > Oxalobacteraceae > Duganella > Duganella sp. GW821-FHT07G03. The sequence continues at coordinate 24,249 of NZ_JBWKQE010000039.1, read as the reverse complement.
TCGCAGACGGCCTGGCTGTTCACAAGTGCGACGGCAGCTTAAGCCTGCGCGCCCTGCTTGCGCTGGCGGCGGCTCACCATGGCGCCGATCAGGCCCAGGCCGCCCAGCAGCATGGCGTAGGTTTCCGGTTCCGGCACGGCCGTCACGGTCACGCCGGACGAATACGAACCGGCCGACTTGGACATCGCGCTGCCGCTCACCAGCAGGTAGTAGCTGCCGGCGCCCAGGACGGCCGAATCGAGCTGCCACTGATCGGTGGCGCCGGTCGACAGCTGGGTGCCGCCCAGCAGCAGGCCGCCGGCGTTGTACAGCGCCAGGCCGCTGATGTCGAGGCCGTTCTTCGCCTGCGCCGTGTGCGAGTAGACGTCGGCCGAAATGGTCGCCGCGCCGCCCAGGGTGAAGCTGTATTTGTCGGCGAAGGTATTGCCTTCGTTGTTGCCGGCGACTAAGTGACCGACGTAGGCCGCACCGGCGCTCAGATCGAGCACGGTGGCGGGATTGCTGATATCGGCCGCCAGCACGCCTTGCGACATGATGGCGGCGCCGGCCATTACGATGGCGCCCGTCAGGGCTTTGACTTTAATCATTTCTAACTCCTAAAAAATGGGAGTCCAAAATGTAGCAGCCACATCATTTCCAACCGGCCCCGCACGATAGAATGTTACATCCTCTTACACGTTTATTTAACGAAATCTTAATTCCAGTAAATAACAGATGGCGCAGGTAACTATGGCTTACGATAGCCACTGTCCATCCAGGCCGACGCGCTGGCCACGCTCAGCTTGAAGGTCGGCGCCACCCGCACCCGCGCCAGCTCTTCGCCATACGGGTCGAAGGCGCTCAGCGTGGCATAGGGGTCGTCCTCGTCGGGCACGATGTCGAGGCAGACCTTGACCTGGCCGTCCTCGCCATTGACGAAGACGTTCTTGTGCAGCTGGGCGTGCAGCTGCTGCTCGTGGCGGCGGATCACCTCGTTGGCGGTCTTGACCAGGGTGTTGAAGGCGTTGACGTCCAGCGGCTTGGGGTTCTTCTTGTCGCGGCCCATGGTCCACGGCCCCACCAGCGCCGGCTCCGGCTCGCCATCCTTGATCATCGCCACCGCCCAGCCCTCGTCGTCATCGTTCTTGATGACGCGCGCGGTCCAGCCATTCCCCTGCCATACGCGCGCCTCCTGGATCGGGGCGTCGTCGTCCTGCTGCGGTTCGGTATCGGGGTAGTCTGCGCTCATGCTGTCGGCTCGTGGTGAAAGTGGGATGGGGGTGAAATGATAAGCGGCCAGCCCCGTAACAACAATAGAAAATCGCAGATCCAGCGCAAACCGGCCGGCGCCGGCCCGGCGCGCCCGGCTGTTTGTTTTTCGCACCAAATTGTTAGATATCGCCGCGGCAGATTTAACTTACCGAGCAGCAACTTGCTAGTCACTGAAGGGCTGGGGGAGGGTATAGGGGCCGTGGCCGGCGCGCCGATGTCACAAACCGACGCCGCGATTAACACAAACCGAGTAGACGCTCTAAAGTTGAACGGGCATTGTCAGGGGAATATTACTATTATCAATCTTGAATCATCAGTTTCCAGTAGTTAATAAACGATCAAGCCCGCTGCAATCGTTCAGCGGGCTCATATAAGGAACGTCACATGTCTCCGTCCAACACCTTGCTGGCCCTCAGCCTGGCCGGCGCCGCCCTCAGCGCCAGCGCCGCCGTGTCCTATACCGCCACCGCCGGCCTCACCTCCGGCGTCGGCGGCGTCACCACCAACACCTTCGACAACGGCCTGCTGCCGGTCGGCTTCGCCACCTACGACCAAGCCGGCGCGCTGATCCCGGCGCCGGGCAATTCCGGCTACGCCGCCGAGCCGCCGGGCGACCTCACCAGCTTCTTCTCGGTCGGCGTGAGCAACGGCCAGCCCTCGTCGTCCAGCGTGACCTTCGGCGGCCTGGGCGTCAGCTATTTTGGTTATTACATGGGTTCGCCGGACAGCTACAACATCGTCACCATGTACAGCGGCAACACGATGGTGTTACAAATCAACGGCAGCGACATGGCGGCCGCCGCCAGCCGGCTGGCCGACGGCAACCAGCGAGTCGGCTTCTACATGAACTTCTTCACCAACGGCGGCACCGCCATCACCAAGGTCACATTCTCGGCCAACCAGAACGCCTTCGAATCGGACAACCACTCCTACATCTCGGCCGTCCCGGAACCGGAAACCTTCGCGATGCTGCTGACCGGTCTCGGCCTGCTGGGTCTTGCCCGCCGCCGCGGCGAGGACGACAACAACGAAAAATTCTATTGAGCCCGGCGGGCCCAGCGCCAAAGCCCGCGTCGAGCGGGCTTTTTGACGTCTGGCGATTTGGCGTTCAGTCGCCGGCGATCAGCACGAGATGCACGGCCGCGGCGGCGGCATGATGGGCGGCCGCAACGGCGTGACGCGCGGATCGATGGCCGGATCCGGCATGTGGTAACTGAACGGCGTAATGATGATGGGCGGTATCGTCGGCGGCGCCGATGGCGGGCCTTTCGGTCCCCCGCCGGAAAGCTGCTGGGCGCTACGTTGGCGCCGAGTCCGCTTGTACATCGAGGATATCGATTGACCCTCGCTCAATTCTAGCCAAGCCATGTTCTAGCCCTCCCTGCAATAGGTAGATTATCAGTATAGGCAGGCATAACTTTAAATCAAGGAACTTTCCCCGCTCATCGCGCCGGACCGGCATTCCATCCCGCCAATTTGCCGCTCTGTCGCAATCCGCTGGCCGTTGCCGGGCGCGCTGGCTAAAGTTCAACCATGCCAAACGGCACAAGCAGTACGGAACAACCCAACCACCGAGGTCAGCCATGAAAATCACCGCTAAAAAACTGGTATTCGCCGCCTTTATCGTCCTGCTGGCCGCCTGCGCATGGCAGTCGGTCTTCGGTGACGGCATGTACGTCAACCTCGACGGCGACGAGATCGACGGCCCCATCGGCTTCCTGCTCGGCACCCTGTTCGCCGGCGGCGGCCTGCTGATCGCCACCGTGGCCATCACCTGCGCGGCCGTGTTCGTCGGCGTGCTGTTCGCCGGCCTCGGCATCCTGATGATCAGCGGCATGGTGCTGCTGGCGGTGGTGGTGGCGGCGGCGGTCTCGCCCCTGTTGCTGCCGCTGCTGATCCCGGTCGGCATCTACCTGATCTTGCGCTCGCGCTCGCGCAAACAGCAGCAGCGCGCCATGCTGGAACACGCAGTCTAAGCCGTACTCACCGTTTCAATCGGAAGCGGCCGGGACCTGAACTCCCGGCCGATCCGCCTCCGCCCTCATCCCCTCATCCGCCAGCGCCACCCGGTTACGCCCGCCGCGCTTGGCGCAGTACAAGGCCTGGTCGGCGCGCCGCAAGGCCACGTCGCCGCCACTGTCGGCCCCGCTCAGCGCGGCGATGCCGATACTCACCGTCACCGTCACCGCCACCGTCAAGCCCAGCCCGTCGTCGATCGGCATGGCCGCCTGCGCCACCCGCAGGCGCAGGCGCTCGGCGTACACCGCCGCCGCCTCCGGCCCGGTGCCCGGCAGCAGCACCGCGAATTCCTCGCCGCCGATGCGGCCCAACAGGTCGACCTTGCGCTGGCCGTCGCGCAGCAGCGCGCCCAGCCGGCGCAGCACGGCGTCGCCGGCCGCGTGGCCGTGCTCGTCGTTGATGTGCTTGAAATGGTCGGCATCGAGCAGCAGCACGGCGGCGCAGGCGCCGATCTCGCGCCGCAGGCGGGCGTGCTCGTCCTCCAGGCGGCGCATGAACTCGCGCCGGTTCGGCAGCCCGGTGAGGAAGTCGGTGGTGGCCAGCACGCGCAGCTCGTCGTCCATGCGGCGCCGCTCGGTCACGTCCAGGGTCGAGACGATGACGAAATCGAGGCTGTGCGCATGGCCCGGCATCACCAGCAGGGTCAGCTCGTTGAGCCGGGCCGTGCCGTCGAGCCGGGTGTAGCTGCCCTCGCAGGCGAAGAAATGCTGGCCCTGGGCCAGCGCGGTCAGCGCCAGCGCGAAGCTGGGCATGGCGGCCAGGTCGAAGTTCTGCTCCAGGCTCAGCTGCGAGAGCTCCTTGCGCCCCGGCGCCGCCCCCGCCTGCGCCAGCGCGGCGGCGTTGACGTCGACGATGCGCACCAGCCCCGCCAGGCGGCGCAGCTGGCTGGCGTTGGCCTGCAGGTAGCGGCCCAGGTCGTCGACCCCGGACAATTCCAGCTCGGCCAGCGCGGCGTGCACGCCCGACCAGTCCTGCTCCCACAGCGCCACCGGCGCGTGGTCGTACAGGCTGCGGAAGCGGGCCTCGCCGGCGCGCAGCGCCACCGCCGCCTGGGCCTGCTCGATGGCGATGCCGGCCAGCCGCGCGGCCTGCTCGATCTGCGCGATGTTGGCCAGGCTGGGCAGGCGGGCGTCGCGGTGGTAGATGGCGAAGGTGCCCAGCACATTGCCGCCGGCGCCGTAGATCGGATCGGACCAGCACGAGCCCAGCCGCGCCTGCAAGGCCAGGTCGCGGTACTCCAGCCAGGCCGGCGCCTTGCCGATATCCTCGACGATCACCCGGCTGCGCGTCAGCACCGCCTGGGCGCAGGCGCCCGGCGCGCCGTGGATCGAGCGCCCGTGCACGGCGGCGTTGAAGAAGGCCGGCAGGCTGGGCGCGGCGCCCACCAGCAGGTGCTCGCCGCTTTCGTCGAGCAGCAGGATGCTGCACAACATTTCCTCGTTGCCCGCCTCGACGCCCTGCACCACGCTCTCGAGGATGGATTGCAGCGGCGCGCCGGTGGCCAGCAACTCCAGCACGTGGCGCCGGGTCTGCTCGCGCTGCTCGCCCTGGGTGCGCTCGGTGATGTCGCGGAACGACCATAGCCGCGCCGGCTCGCTGCCCAGCTGCATGCCGCGCGTGTGCTGCTCGATCACGCGGCCGTCCTTCAGGTGCAGCAGCTCCAGCTGGCTGTCCCGTTGCAGCCCCGGCAGCGCCAGCTGCTGCGGCCCCGGCTCCAGCAGCAGCGCCTGGCCGGGATGGAGCATCTGCTGCGCCATGTGCGCCATCAGCGCGGCGCCGTCGGCCTGCCAGTCCAGGTGCTCGGGCAGGTTCCACAGTTCGCGGAAACGGCGGTTGGCGTTGAGCACGCCGCCCTTGAGGTTGTCGACCAGGATGCCGTCGATGGTGGAATCGAGGATGCTGCGCAACATGGCCTGGCTGCGCTGCGCGCCCTCGGCCAGCACCAGCAGCGCGGCCTGGCCCTCGCGCAGCTCGCCGCTGAGGCGCTCGGCGCGCGCCTGGGCGGCGCGCGCGCGCACGCGGCCGCGCGCCAGCAGCCAGGTCAGCCCGGCCAGCAGCGCGCTCAGCAATACGCCGCCGACGGCGACCTGCTGCGCCTTGTCGCGCTCCGGCGCCGCGCTGGCCCGCGCGGCGATGTCGAGCGTCCAGCGGTGGCCGCCGATGCTGAGCCGCTGCAGGCTGTTGCGCCGGCCGGCGCCGGCGCCCGGATGGCTGTCGTACATCAACGCGGCCGGCGCGAGGGCGTCGCCGTCGTAGATACGCACGTCCAGCGCGCCGGCGCGCGGCCCGCCCAACCCCGCCATCAGCTCGCCGACGCGGAACGGCGCGTACACCCAGCCCTCGATGGCGGCGCGCCGCAGCGCCACCGTGGCGGCCGGCAGCCAGCGGCGAAACACCGGCAGCACCAACAGAAAGCCCGATTGGGCCGGTTCGACCTCCTCCTGCACCAGCCGGATCTTGCCGCTGACGGCGGGCAGGCCGGAGTCGCGCGCCTGCTCCAGCGCGCCGCGCCGCACCGGCTCGGACGCGACGTCGTAGCCGAAGGCGCGCCGGTTGTCGTCATCGAACGGTTCGAGGTAGACCACCGGCGCGTACCAGGCGCGCGCGCCGTCCGGCCGCAGGCGGTAGTCGGGATGGCCGCCCAGCCGGATCGCGCGCGTGTGGGCCGCGCGCTGCGCCGGCGTCACCAGCGCGATGTAGCCGACGCCGTGGATGCCGGGAAAATGCAGGTTGAGGTTTTGCCCGGCCAGATAGGTGCGGAACTCGTCGCGGTCGACCACGGCGGAGCTGGCGAACAGGCCCTGCACGCCGTACAGCACCTGCACATAGGTCTGCATGCGCCGGTCGAGGTTGTTGACCAGTTCGCGCACGCGGCTGTCGAAGTCCGCCTGCGCCTGCTGGTCGGCGTGCTGGCGCGCGCCCAGCCACAGCACGCCGGTCGCGCCCAGGCAACCGGCCAGCACCAGCAACGGCAGCACGCCCGGCGAGAGCATGTCCTGCACCAGCCGGCGCAGCCGTGCCTGGGCGGCGGCAGACATCTACCCTTCGGCGCCCGCGAACTGCCGGTAGCCGCGCGCGCGCAGGGCGCACGCCGGGCAGCTGCCGCAGCCATAACCCCAGTCGTGCAGCGCGCCGCGCTCGCCCAGGTAGCAGGTGTGGGTGCCGTCGCGGATCAGGTCGACCAGCGCCTGGCCGCCCAGCTCCTGCGCCAGCTCCCAGGTCTGGCGCTTGTCGCGCCACATCAGCGGGGTCTCCAGCTTCAGGCGGGTGGCCATGCCCAGGTTGAGCGCGACCTGCAGCGCCTTCATGGTGTCGTCGCGGCAGTCCGGGTAGCCGGAGAAGTCGGTCTCGCACATGCCGCCCACCAGCACCGTCAGGCCGCGCCGGTAGGCCACGGTGGCGGCCACCGTCATGAACAGCAGGTTGCGGCCGGGGACGAAGGTGTTCGGCAGGCCGTTGGCCTGGGTTTCGATGGCGATATCGTGCGTCATCGCGGTCTGCGAAATCTCGGAGATCAGCGACAGGTCGATCATGTGGTCCTCGCCCAGCTTGGCGTTCCACTCGGGCCATTGGGCGCGCAGGCGTTCGATCACGGTCGGGCGCACGGTCAGCTCGACGGCGTGGCGCTGGCCGTAGTCGAAGCCGATGGTTTCCACGCGCGCGTAGTGCTTCAGCGCCCAGGCCAGGCAGGTGGTGGAGTCCTGGCCTCCGCTAAACAGGACCAGGGCGGTATCGGTAGGCAGCATTACTTTGTTCTTTCAAGGACTTGCAAGGCGTTGCAACGTTATAAGTACGCCATCTTTTAGGGCAATCCGGTAACATGGCAAGCAGCGTACACCCAGATGGAGTCTCATGTTACCGGCATCGCCAGCAAAAATATTGGCAGGATCACGAATTTTGGCACAAGTTGTGACAAAAGTATCCGGCCGCCTCGCCATAGCGGGCATAGAGGGCGTATTGGCCGGCGTCCTGGCCACGGTCGCGCCGCCCGCCGCCGCCCAGGGCCTGCAATACGAGGTCCACATCGACGCCCCCGGCGCGCTGGAGGAACTGCTGCAGCAAAACCTGGACCTGGTGCGTTTCCGCGGCAACGCGCGCATGGACCGCGAACAGCTGCTGCGGCTGGTGCGCGCCGCGCCGGCCCAGGTCAAGACGCTGGTGGCCACCGACGGCTATTACTCGCCGGTGGTGAGCGCCCGCCTCGACCGCGACGGCGACACGCCCAGGGTCGAGGTCAGCGTGCAGCCGGGCGAGCCGGTGCGGGTCGGCGAGATCGAGCTGGTGCTGCAGGGCTTCGCGCCCGTGCCCGGCCTGGCCGCCGACCAGCAGTTCGACACCGCCGCGCTGAAGGCCGGCTGGACGCTCAAGCAGGGCCAGGTCTTCCGCCAGACCGACTGGGAACAAGCCAAGCGCGGCCTGCTGCGCCAGGTGGTGCAGACGCGCTACCCGCGCGCGCAACTGACCGACAGCCAGGCCACGGTGGACCCGGACAACCATCTGGCCGCGCTGCGGGTGGTGCTCGACAGCGGCCCGGAGCTGCGCTTCGGCGAGTTGCGCATCGAAGGCCTGAAGCGCTACCCGGCCGCCATCATCCGCAACCTGAACCAGATCCATCCCGGCGACTACTACAGCGAAGCCGCGCTGCAATCCTACCAATCGCGCCTGCAGGACACCGGCTACTTCGCCAGCGTGGAAGTGAGCGCCGACATGGGCGCGGTCCTCAACGAGCAGCTCGAGGCGGGCGCCGCCACCCCGGCGCAAAACGCCGACGCCGCGATGGCGCCGCTGCCGCTGCTGGTGCGCGTGACCGAGAACAAGCGCCGCAACGTCAGCGCCGGCCTGGGTTTCAGCACCAACACCGGCAACCGCGCCTCGCTGAGCTACGACGATCTGGCGGTGTTCGGCCTGCGCATGAAAAGCGCGCTGACGCTGGAGACCAAGAAGCAGACCGCGCGCAGCGACTTCTACTTCCCCACCACGGCGGACGGCTACAACGACAGCGTCGGCGCCTCGTTCGAGCGCAGCGACATTGCGGGCGAAGTCACCAGCGTGGCCAGCGTGGCCGGCAAGCGCGCCTGGGGCACGCCGCTGCTGGAACGCAGCTTTTCGCTGGAGCTGCTGACCGAGACCAAGACGCTCGACGGCATCCCATCCAGCACCAGCAAGAGTTTGCCGCTGACCTACGGCGTCACCTGGCGCAAGCTGGACAACCTGCTGTTCCCGACCAAGGGCTACGCGCTCAACGCGCAGCTGGGCGGCGCGCTGCTGCCCATCCTGACCGACGAGGCCTTCGTGCGCGGCTACGCGCGCACCGTGTGGTACCGGCCGCTGACCACCAGCACCAATCTGATACTGCGCGGTGAGCTCGGCGCGCTGGCCTCGCGCGACAAGAACGGCGTGCCGGCCGTGTACCTGTTCCGCGCCGGCGGCGACCAGTCGGTGCGCGGCTACGCCTTCCAGGAGCTGGGCGTGCGCGAAGGCGCCGCGATCACCGGCGGGCGTTACCTGGCCACCGCCAGCGCCGAGTTCCAGTACTGGTTCAAGCCCACGTACGGCGCGGCGCTGTTCTACGACGCCGGCAACGCCGGCGACACCTTCAACGCGCTGCATCCGAAGTCCGGCTACGGCGTTGGCGGCCGCTGGAAGAGCCCCGTCGGCCCGATCAACGTGGACGTCGCCTACGGCCACGCGGTACGCAAATATCGATTGCACTTCTCGCTGGGATTCACTTTCTGATGGCCGACAACCAAGACAAGCAAACACCGGCCGCGCCCGCGCGCCGCCGCTGGCCGCAACGCGTGCTCATTTCGCTGGCCGTGCTGGTGGCGCTGCTGGCCGGCGCCTTCTGGCTGCTGGGCCGCGAATCGACCCTGCAGCAGCTGGTGCAGCGCATCGCCAACGCCAGCGGCGGCCAGGTCGCCGTCAGCGGCGTGAGCGGATCGCTGTACCACCGCATGCACATCGGACGGCTGGTCTACCGCAGCAAGGACAGCGTCATCACGGCCGACAACATCGACATCAACTGGTCGCCGTTGCAGTATTTTTCGGAAGGCCTGTCGATCAGCGAGTTGCACGTGGCCGCGCTGACGGTGCACAACCTGCGCCCGTCCGAGCCGGCCAAGATGCCGGAATCGCTGGCCGCGCCGTTCCGCCTCAAGCTGTCCGACGCGCGGCTCGACAAACTGACGCTGACCAGCGCCACCGGCAGCAACGTCATCGAACTCCTGCGCTTCAAGCTGTACGGCGACAAGAGCAGCTGGCACCTGGAAGACGCCAGCGCGCACACCGCGTTCGGCGACGCCAAGGCCGACCTGACCATCGCCACCAGCAAACCGTTCACACTGCAAGGCAAGGCCTCGCTGGCGCAGGCTTCCGTCAACACCGCCGCCAGCGCCGGCGCCGCGCAGCTGTCGCTGGAAGCCGGCGGCAACCTGACGCTGATGACATTGCTGGCGCAGGGCAGCGCCAATGGCGCCAGCGGCAAGGCCTACGTTGCGCTGGCGCCGTTCGATCCCATCATCCTGCGCACGCTGGACCTGAACGGCCATGACCTCAATCCGGCCGGCTTCAATCCCGGCTGGCCGCAGGCGAAGTTCAGCCTCAAGGCCAGCGCCGCCATCACGGCGGACCAGAAACTGTCCGGCCAATTCGCCCTGCTGAACCAGGACAAGGCCGCACCGCTCGACCAGCAAGGCCTGCCGCTGCAAGCCTTCAGCGGCAAGCTGGCCGGCACGCTGACCGCCTCCACGCTGGAAAACGTGCTGCTCGACCTGGGTGCGGCGGGACGCTTCACCGGCGGCGGCCAGGTCAAGCGCAGCGGCCCGGAAGCCGGCATCGACGCCGCGCAGTTCACGCTACACACCGACCGCCTGGACCTGAAGAACATCCACAGCAGCATCAACAAAACCAGCGTCGCCGGCGACATCACGCTGGCCAGCACGCCGACCAGGCAGACGCTGGACGCCCGGCTGTCGCAGGACGGCCTGCGCCTCGACCTGCAAGCCACGCTGGCGGACGCCGTGCTGCAACTGCACCAGGCGCGCCTGCTGGCGAAGAAAGGCAGCATCACCGCCAGCGGCCAGGCCAGCCTGAAAGACAGGCAGGAATTCAGCGCCAAGCTGCGCGCCGAGCACTTCGACCCGTCCGCGCTGGGCGCCGGCTATCCGATCGCCGACCTCAATGCCGACATCACCGCCAGCGGCCACGTCGTCCCCGCATGGCAGGTCGCGGCAAGCTTCGACCTGAAGGCCAGCAAGCTGGCTGGCCAAACCCTGTCCGGCAACGGCAAGCTCAATGCCGACGCAAAGCACATCAGCGGCGTCGACGCCCATCTGGCGATGGCGCAGAACACCGCCGACATCAGCGGCAGCTTCGGCGCGCCGGGCGAACAGCTGCGCTGGAAAGTCGACGCCCGCCAATTGTCGGCGGTGGCCTCCGACTTGATTGGCGCCGTCAACGCCAGCGGCATCGTCAGCGGCAACATGGAAGCGCCGCGCACCACTTTCGAAGCCGACGCCAAGGGCCTGGGCCTGGCCTCCGCCAAACGCCCCGCGCCGGATAGCCTGATCCACGCCGCCGGCGACATCGCACTGGCCGGGCCGAAGAAAACGCCCGAGCTGAAAATGAACGGCGCCATACAGCGCCTCAATCCCGCCGCATTCGGCGCGGCGCAGGCGGGCGCCGTCAACGCCACCTTCACAGCCGACGCGCGACTGGCGAGCGACTGGCGCGCAGGCCTGAACCTGACGCTGCAACCATCGACCTTCGCCAACGCGCCATTGAGCGGCTATCTGAAACTGAACGCCGACAAGAACAGCATCAGCAACGCAGACATCGACCTGCGGCTGGCTTCCAACAGCCTGCAGGCGAAGGGCAGCTTCGGCAGCGCGCTCGACAAGCTGGAATGGAAGCTCAACGCACCGCAACTGGCCGCGCTGGGTCCGCAGTTCGCCGGCACGCTGCGCGCCAGCGGCACCCTGTCCGGTACCACCGCCAAGCCGGCGCTGGCGCTCACGCTGGACGGCGCCAACCTGCGCGCGCCAGGCCAGCAGCAGATCGGCACGATACGCGGCAGCGCCACGCTGGGCAGCACCATCGCGATGGCGGCCGGCACAGCGCCGGCCGCAACGCCGGGCGCACGCGCCCGCGTCCGCGCCGAAGCCGACATCTACGCCGACGTGCCGCTGGTGAGCGACATCGAGATCACCCGCTACGTCTCCCCTGCCCTCACGCTGGACAAGGCGCGCCTGCAAACCAGCGGCACCCGCAGCAGCCACACGCTGCAAGTGAGCGCCAGCAACGCCGACTTCGACGCCGCCGTGCGCGTCAAGGGCGGCTGGGCCAACGACGCCTGGACCGGCGCCATCGACACGCTACAAAACCACGGCCGCTTCGCCCTGACGCTGGCCGCGCCGGCGCCGCTGAAGCTGACCGCGCCGGCAGGCAGCGGCGTGGCCGGCCTGCTGCACCCGGAGCAGATCGCCCTCGGCAGCGCCACCATCAAGCTCCCCGACGGCAGCATCCGCATCGACAGCCTGGAAAAAACCGGCCCCGCCTGGCGCAGCAAGGGCCTGGCGGCCGGCGTGCCGGTCAACTACCTGGCCCAACTCTCCGACGCCTGGCGCGACAACGTCCGCAGCAACATGACCGTCGGCGCCGAATGGAGCATGAACCTGCAAGCGGCCAGCAAGGGCAGCCCGCCGGTCCTCGGCGGCATGCTGCACGTGTACCGCGAACAGGGCGACCTGACCATCACCGGCGCCGACCTGCCGCAGCCGCTCGGCCTGCGCACGCTGGACGGCCGCGTCGACGTCAACGACGGCACGCTGCACCTGCAACTGAACCTGGACGGCACCCGCGCCGGCCAGGCCCGCATCGACGCCACCGCCCAGCTGCACGAAGGCCGCCTGACCGAGAGCAGCGCCATCACGCTGAACGGCACCGCCAATATGGGCTCGCTGGCCTGGCTGGCGCCGCTGGCCGGCCAGCCGGGACTGGAAATCGACGGCGCCCTGAAGCTGGCCGTCAGCGGCAGCGGCACGCTGGGCGCGCCGCAGCTCAACGGCGACATCAGCGGCGACAAGCTGGTGCTGAACTGGGTGGACCAGGGCATCAAGCTGCGCAACGGCCAACTGCAGGCGCGCCTCGCCGGCGACCAGCTGCAGCTGCAAAAGCTGGCCTTCGACGGCGCCGAGGGCCACGCCCAGGCCGACGGCTGGATACGCTACGCCGGCAACGAAGCCACCATGAACCTCAAGCTCAGCGCCGACAAGCTGGAAGTGCTCGCGCGGCCCGACCGGGTCCTGGTCATCAGCGGCCAGAGCACGCTGGTGCGCGACGCCAAGCGCTTCCAGCTGGACGGCAAGTTCCGCGCCGACCGCGCCAACATCGAACTGGCCGGCGAGAACACGCCGACGCTCAGCGACGACGTCGTCATCATCGGCAAGGGGACGGCGCCGGTCAAGGCTCAGCAAGGCCAGCCGCTCAACATCGACCTCGAGGCCGACCTGGGCGACGCCTTCAAGCTCAAAGGCAAGGGCCTGGACGCGCAACTGGCGGGCACGGTGCGCATCCGCGTGGCGGACCGCCGGCCGCCGCGCGTCACCGGCAGCATCCGGGTGGAAAGCGGCACCTATGCGGCCTACGGACAGAAACTGGCGATCGACCGCGGCGTGATCAACTTCACCGGCGCCTACGACAACCCCGGCCTGAACATCCTGGCCGTGCGCCGTCGACCGGAAGGCGAGGCGCTCAGCGAGACCAATGTGGAAGCGGGCGTGGAAGTGCGCGGCACGGCGCTGGCGCCGGTGGCCAAGCTGGTGTCGACGCCGGCCGTGTCGGACAGCGACAAGCTGGCCTGGCTGGTGCTGGGCCATGGCATCGACAACACCGGCGGCAACGACATGGCGCTGCTCAGCGCCGCGGCGGGCGCGCTGTTCGGCGGCGGCCAGGGCAAGCTGGCCAATGCATTGGGAGTGGATGAACTGGGCGTGAGCCAGGCGGCCGGCACGGCGTCCGGCGCTGCGACCGGCTTGCAGACCACGGTGGTCACGGTGGGCAAGCGCCTGTCGTCGCGCGCCTACCTGAGCTTTGAACAGGGCACGGGCACGGCGACCAGCCTGGTCAAGCTCAAATACAAACTGAACCCGCGCATCTCGCTGCAATTCCAGACCGGCACCAACAACGCGCTGGACGTGCTCTACACCTGGGCCTTTGACTAAGCCTTAGCTCGGGTTGTGGTCCGGCACCGGATCGTCCTGCGGCACGGGATGGGGGATGGCCGGCGGCGCCGGATCATCCACCGGTACGGGATCGGGGGCGCGGTGTACGTTGTGCATGGTCGGTACTCCTTGAGCTGACTCGGTTCCCCATTCTACGCCGCCCTACCCCGGTTTCGCGTGCCTGACGTATTTATCCAGCCACGCATTGGTCTCGTACAGCATGTGCAGGATCGACTCGCGCGCGCGGTAGGCGTGCGACTCGTTTGGCAGCATCACCAGCCGCGCCGTGCCGCCCAGGCCTTTGATGGCCTGGAACATGCGCTCGCTCTGCAAGGGGAAGGTGCCGGTGTTGCTGTCCTCGGCGCCGTGGATCAGCAGCATCGCATCCTTGATCTTGTCGGCGTTATTGAACGGCGACATGGCCTGGTACACCTCCTGCGCCTGCCAGAACGGCCGTTCCTCGGACTGGAAGCCGAACGGCGTCAGCGTGCGGTTGTAGGCGCCGCTGCGCGCTATCCCGGCGCGGAACAAACGCGTGTGCGCCAGCAGGTTGCCGGTCATGAAAGCGCCATACGAATGGCCGCCGATGGCGATGCGGTGACGGTCGGCCACGCCGCGCCGCACCACCTCGTCCACCGCCGCCTGCGCGTCCGCCACCAACTGCGGCAGATAGCTGTCGTTCGGCTCCGCTTCGCCGGCGCCGATGATGGGGAAGGATGGATTGTCCAGCACCGCGTAACCCATCGCCAGGAAGGCCGCCGGCCCCCAGTAGCTGACCGCGTTGAAGCGGTAAGGAGAACCGGTGGTCTGGCTGGCCGCGCCGGCCGATTTGAATTCCTGCGGATAGGCCCACATCAGCAACGGCAGCGGGCCGTCGCGGCCGGCGTCGTAGCCGGCCGGCAGCATCAGCGTGGCCGTCAGCTCGACGCCGTCGTTGCGCGGATAGCGGATCTGCTCCTTGTGCACATCCTTCAGCTGCGGGGTCGGATGTGGATAGTTGGTCAGCGCCGTCAGCTGCGCGTGTTCCGGCTTGGTCAGGTCGCGCAGATAGTAGTTGGGCCGCTCGGTCGGCGATTCGCGCGTCGTCAGCAGCAGCGTGCCTTCGTCGTTCAGCACCGCCGCAACGTTCTCGAAATACGGCGCGGTGCTCTGGAACAGGCGCACCTTCTGTTTGGTGGTCAGGCTCAGACGGTCGATGAAGGGACGGTCGCCTTCCGGCGTGGCGCCGGCGCCGTCCAGCAGCACCGTGGTGCCGGGACCGATCAGCAGGCGCGGGAAGCCGCTGGCGTCGGCCCGCATCACCGGCGAACCGGGACTGTTGTAGCGGTCCTCGTACGAACCGGCGTAGATCAGCTCCGGCGGCGTGGACAGGTGTTCGGGCTCGATCATCCACTGCTTGTAGTCGCGCGTCTTGTGCCAGCGTTCGTTGATCAGCGCGACGTCGCCGCGCCCCCAGGCGATGCCGGCGTAGCGCATCGTCAGCCGCGCCAGCACCAGCGGCGGTTCGCGGAACGGCGCCGCGTGCATATAGACCACGTCGCGGATGCTGTCGATCACCGGACTCGCCGGATCGCCGCCGTCCTGCGCCTCGGTCCACACCAGCGTGGCCGCCACGTCGGCCCGCCACGACACATGGCGCACGCCTTCGGACACCGCGTCGTTCCCCTGCGGCAGGCCTTCCTCCAGCGGCAGCGTGGTCACCGTGTGCAGCACGTCGCCATTCAGGTCGCGCACCTCGACCCGCTCGCCGAAGCTCGATGCCGGCACGATGTAGGAGTAAGGGCGCGTCACGCTTTGCGTCAGCAGATACTGGCCGCCCGGCGCGATCGAGGTGCGCGAGAACTGCCCCGGCGCGCCGATCATGCGCGACTTGCCGTGCAGGTCCAGCAGCACCATCTGCACGGTGATGTAGTACTCGAACAGGCGCGCGTCGGCTTCGTTCTTCAGCAGATCCTGATAGGTGCGCAGTTGGCGCACGGCGCCACCGGGTTCGCTGTCCTGCTGGATCGGGCCGGAGGGAATGCCGTCCGACTGCGGCGCCTTGCCGATGCCGGCCGGACGCCAGTGCGCCAGCAGGCCGCTGCTGTCCGGCAGCCAGTTGAAGCCGCGCGTGAGCACCGCCGACAAGGGCTGCGCAGACAGGCGTTTGGCCTTGCGCGCGGCGATATCGACCAGCCACAGTTCCACCGCGCCGCGTTCGCCCTTGTAGGCCACGTGCGAGAACGCCAGGTAGCGCTGGTCCGGCGACCAGGCCAGGTCCGCCAGGCGCAGCGCGCGCGGCAGGCCGCGGATGCGGCTTTCCTTTTGCGTGGCGATGTCGAGCAGAGCGAGGTCGGTGCCGAACGAGAAACGGGAGGAGGAACAGGTGCGCGGGTTGATGCGCAGGCCGGCCAGCTTGAGCTCCGGCTGCGCCACTTCGGCGATGCCCGGCAGCGGCGGCGTTTGCACCACGGCGACCAGGTTGCGTTGGGGGCTCAGGCTGAGCGCCGGCGCGCGCGGCGCGTCGACGATGTCCAGCAGGGCGGAAGGTGGCAGGCGGTAACCATCCTCCTGCGCGCCGGCCTGCGGCGAGGCGGCCATCAATCCCAGATTCAGGGGCAGCAAGGTTAACGGTTTGTTCATGGATATCCTTTCGGTCCAGAAGCGGGGCTGCTGCAGTTCAGTTTGCTTATGCTATCCGGGATTGTCAATCACTGCCGGATAATGCGTGACAATCTGTAACGCTGGGGCGCGGCGGCGGCTTGGCGTACAATCGCGGTTCTTCGAATCACGCCGTTGGAATCGCTTATGGATATGCCTACTATCGTCTTGTTGCTGCTGGTGCCGCTGGCCATCTGGCGCATCTACTCGCGCCTGAAACGCATGATGGGCCGCAACAAATCCGAATTGTGGCGCCACGCCGCCTACGCGACGGTGGCTGGCGTGACCCTGGCCGTGCTGGCCGTGGTCCTGATCGGAAAATGGCAGGCGCTTGCCGCGCTGCTGGTCGGCGCCGCCGTCGGCGCCGCGCTGGGCCACCGCAACATGAAGCTGACGCGCCTGCAAAACACGGCCGAGGGCTTCTTCTACACGCAGAACCGCCGTTTCGGCCTGCTGGTGACGATGCTGTTCTTCGGCCGCCTGATCTACCGCCTGTTCGAGGCCTACCTGCACATGCACGACCAGCTGCCGCTGGACCCTGACTTCGTCGGCCATCCGCTGACGGCCGTGGTGTTTGGCCTGACCGCCGGCTTCTGGGGCTGCTACCACCTGCTGCTGCTGCGCTGGCGCCGCGCCGTCAAGCCGGTGCCGCGCCCGATCGACATCTTCGACATTAAATAAACTATTTAGCCGCCAGCTGCTGCACGAACTCGCAGTAGGCCGGCCGCACCGCGGCGCTGGACAGCACGCCATTGTGGCCGGCGTCCGGCACCATCACCATGCGCTTGGATTGCGTCGGCAGGGCGTCGTAGACCTGGCGCGCCAGGCGCGGCGGCGTCACCTTGTCGTCGCTGCCCTCCAGCACCAGCGCCGGCCCGGCGAAGCCCGAAGCCGCCACCACGTTGTCTATCCCCTTGAGCGACTCGCTCAGCTCCACCCGCACGAACGGCCACGCATACCAGGGCAGCATGTTGTTGGCCCAGTCGCGCGCGTTGGTGGTGGTCGATTCCAGTATCAGCCCACGCACGGCGGGCCGCTGCTGCGCCACGTAGGCGGCGATGAAGCTGCCCAGCGACTGGCCATGCACGATCACCCGGCCCGGCGCCTGGGCGTTGACCAGGTCGAACTCGCGCAGCGCGTCGGCCTTCATGGTGGCGATGGTTGGCACGCCGGTGCTGCGGCCGTAGCCGCGATAATCGATCATCACCACGTCGGCGCGGCATGGGCCGACGGCGGCCAGCACATGGTCGCCATGTTCGTCCAGGTGGAAGCCATTGCCGCCGAAGTACAGCACCGTCAGCGCGTTGGCGTCGCCACCGGCAGCGGTGGCGCTGACGCCGTTGAGCTGTCCATCGTCCGCCGCCAGCGACACCGGCGCCAATTTATAGCCCGCCGTACCGGCGTCGCCGACATGGCCGGCAGGCCTGGCCTCGCCCGCGCGGTCGGGCCGCACCACACTGCCCTCGCCGATCTGCACCGCGCAACCCGACAACATCGCCACTATTAGTACCAATATGAGTTTCATAATTATCTCCAGTGAATGTACAATATATAACAACAAAGTTTTAATGTAAAACGATAAATTTTTACTGTATTACGATAAATATGAAAATCACCCTGATCCGCGTTCTACTGTGGTTGTGCGTTGCCGTGCAAGCGGCCTTCTTCGTGCTGGCCTGGACCACCTACGCGCCCAGCATCGGCGCCATGACCATCGACATGACCGCCATCGGCATGCCCTTCGGCGCCAAGCTGGCTTTGACGCCGGTCCAGCGCGCGATCGGCGCGGCCTTGGCGCTGCCCATCACGCTGGTGCTGTTCTATGGACTGTGGCGGCTGGACCGGCTGCTGCTCAACTTCCGCCGCCAGGATCTGTTCACGGCGCAGTCGATCGGCCATCTGCGCGCCTTCGCCGGCGCCACCCTGCTTTCGACGCTGCTTTCCATCGTCGAACTGCCGGTGCGCACGCTGGCGCTGCGCATGACGGGCAGCGCCGACCAGCACTTCGCCATCGGCGTCAATTCCGAGCAGCTGATGCTGATCCTGGTGTGCGGCATGTTCTACCTGATCACGCGGCTGATGCAGGAAGGCCGCCGCCTGCGCGAAGAGAACGAGGGTTTTGTCTGATGGCGATCCTGATCAACCTCGATCTGATGCTGGCCAAGCGCAAGGTCAAGTCGCGCGAACTGGCGGCCTACGTCGGCATCACCGAGCAGAATCTGTCGCTGCTCAAGTCCGGCAAAGTAAAAGGCATGCGCTTTTCCACGCTGGAGAAAATCTGCGAGCGGCTGGCCTGCCAGCCCGGCGACATCCTGACCTGGGTGCAGGACGAAGGCGACAGCGGCACCGACGCCGGCGAACTTCTATAAGGCGACGCCTTTTTAACGACAGTGCTATCGTATTTCCTGCGATGTGGAGAAGTTTTGGTGGTATTCTGAGAGTATCCACAGGGCAACTAATTTGCACTTTCATGAATACTTCGATTTACGACAAGACCGCCAAGGGCCGGGACGAGATCGCGACGCGCAAGTACCAGCTCGCACCACGTCTTCGAAGCCTGCTGGTATTGATCGACGGCCGTCGTACGGAAGAGGAATTGCTGCGCAATGTGGCGGGGTTGGGTTTGACTAGCGCCGCCCTGGACGAACTGTTGGAAGGGGGGCTTATCGTGCTTTCAACCAGCTATGCAACGATGGCGGTGGCGCCGGTCGCCGATCCCGCGCCAGTCGCTCCGGCCCCGGCCCCGGCGGCGGTCGCACAGGCCAGTCAATTCCAGGCGCTGTACGAGTTTTATAACAAAACCATCAAGAGCACGATAGGCCTGCGCGGCTTCACCTTGCAGCTGAAGGTGGAAAAAGCCAGCTCGGTCGAAGAACTGCGCGAACTGCGCATGCCCTACCTGGACGCGGTGCAAAGAGCCAAGGGCAACTTCGCCGCCGCCAGCCTCGCCGAACAGCTGGACCAGCTGCTCGACGAGCGGCCGGCCCAGGCCTGAACACGAACGGTCAGCCTCAGGCCACCTTCGCCACTTCCACCGGACGGCGCTGCAGCACGAAGATGGGCTGCGCCCACTCCGTGTCCTTCTTCTTTTTGCTCGTGATGAGCGTCAGTTCCGAAGGATCGTAGACGTCGGTGTTGTGCGTCAGCGGCGTCGTCATCAGGTATTGCGCGTCGGTGTTCTTCAGGAACTCGCCGACCAGCTGGATGTTACGGATATCCAGGTGGGCAAACGGTTCATCGATGAACACAAAGCCGCCGGAACCATCTTCCGACTTCAGCAAACCAATCAGCAGCACCAGCGATTTCATCACCTGCTGGCCGCCGGACGCTTCGCCGTCGTTCATGCCGATGATGCCCTTGCCGTCGAACTTGAAGCGCACGTGCAGGCCGGCCTGCGACAGCAGCGTATCGTCGTTCTCCAGGCGCACCGGATCGGAATGCACCTCGATGCCCGCCAGCTCGCCCAGCTCCTTGATGTTCTTGGAGTAGGTCTTGATGGTGTAGCGCAGCCGCTCCATGTAGGCGCCGCGCGCGTTGCCGGTGGCCTCGATGGCGCGGTTGTTCTGGTAGCGGCGCTCCTCGGTTTCCGACTGGCGGCCATGCAGCTGATCGTTCAGGCGCTGGTACTGGTCGATCACGGTGGCGTCCAGTTCCCAGTCGCTGCGGGCCAGGCTGGCCTCCAGCGAGTGGACCCGCAACACCACCTGGTGCGAGTTCTGGTGCTCGTTGACCAGGCGCGTGCGGCGCGCCGGACGACGCCAGCTCTTCGGCAGGTGACGCCAGTTCTTGCGCAGCGTGAGCAAGGCGCGCGCGTGGTCGGAACGCTGCTCAATCTGGCGCTTGTTGTTCAGGCGCAGACCGGCTTCCGATTCCGACAAGGCAAAGCGCGCGTTCTGCCACGTCGTGTCGGCGCGGGTGCGCGTGACGACGGCGTTCTTGATCAGCGCTTGCAGCTCGCCGAGGCGGGTACCGACTTCGGTGCGTTCCTCCTTCAACGGCACGGCGTTGCGCGCCGCTTCGTCGAATTCCTCCTGGCGGGCGGCCAGTTCCTTGGCGGCGTCCACACCGGCCAGGCGCGATTTCAGCGTGCTGATTTCGGTCGCCAGCTTGGACACGATCAGCGTCAATCCATCTTCCTGCGCCTCCAGCGCCGGCAGCGATTTCTGGATCGCTTCCATACGCTGGGTGCGGCCGGCGGAGCCGAAGCGGTAGCGCGAAGCTTCCACGAACAGCGAGCGCCCGCCGCGGCGTTCGCGGTGGTAGGCGTCCGGCGTGATCCACTCGTCGTGGCTACCCAGCTTGGCGCCGGCGTCCACGGTGTCCACGCGGGTGATGCGCGACAGCTGCTCCACCAGCCACGAAGGCACCTTGGCCGAGAACTTCACCACCGACATCAGCGAGTCGTCCTTGACGGTCGGCGCGTGCACCAGGTCCGGCACGATGAAGTGGCGATAGCGCTCCTTCTCCGCCAGGCGGTAGGCGGCCGATGCGTCGGACGATTTATCCAGCAGCACCACGGAGGCATAGCCACCCAGCACGCCTTCGATCGCACCCTGCCAGCGCGCATCCGTCACCTCGACGATGTCGGACAGCATGGCGTGGCTGATGCCGGCGTCGTTCAGCGCGCGGCGCATGCCACGTTGCGCTTCCGGTTCCGGCATCGCGGTCTTGCCCTGCAGGGCGGCGATGGTCGACAGCTCGCCGGCGATCTTGGCCGCGACGGCGTCGCGCGCCATGCGCTGGCGCGCCAGTTCGATTTCCTTTTCCTGCAACTGCTGCGCCACCGCGGCCAGGTCGCCGCCGGCGTCGTCGGCCAGCTTTTGCAAGCGGACCTTCTGTTCCAGCAGGCTGTCGAGCGGCTTGAGTTTGCCGTTGATCTGGTTCAGGCGGTTTTGCAGCGCGGTCGATTCCTGCTCCAGCACCGTCTCGTGCTGTTGCGCGTCGGTCAGCGCCTTCGCTTGCGCGGCCAGCGCGTTGCGTTTGTCGGTCAGCTGGGCGTCGGCCTGCATCAGCGGCTTGCGGGCGTCGCGCAGCTGGCGGCTGATGTTGGCATGCTTCTCGCGCGCCTCGTGGTACTCCAGCGTCGGCAGCACTTCTTCCTGCAGGTTGCGGCGTTCCTTGTTCAGGTCTTCCCACTGGTGGTAGTTGGCCACGCGCAGGCGCAGGCCCTCCAGGTTGGTCTTGGAGGCTTCCAGCTCGGTCTCGAAGCGTTTCAGTTCGATTTCGGTGTCGCGCTGGTGGCGCTTGGCTTCGTCGTAGGCGTCCAGCACTTCCTTGTCGCCGAAGACCTGGAACACCAGGTCCAGCAACTGGCGCGGCGCGTATTCGCACAGCTTGTCGGTTTCGCCCTGCTCGAGCGCCAGCACTTTCGCCATCGCCGGCGACAGGCCGGCGTTGGCCAGGCGCTTGCGGTAGTTCTCGACGCCGAGCCAGTCGTTGCCGGCTTCGCCGATGTCTTCGATCTGCACGTTACCGGGGCGCATGAGGTACTGGCGCTTCCAATCGCCGCCGTTTTTCTGGATCTGGCAGAACAGCGTGACCTCGTCGTCGCTGAAGAAGCCGGAGCTACGGAACGGACGGTTGGACAGCTGCTTGCCGACGTTCTTGTTGTCGACCACGGCGCGCAGCCAGGCGGTCTGCTGGCCGCTGTGGCGGGCGTAGTGCTTGTAGGTGCGGCCCATCGAGCAATCGAGGCCGAACAGCGTGCGCAGGGCGTCCAGCAAGGTGGTCTTGCCGGAGCCGTTCTGGCCGGCGATGGTGATGATCTTGGCGTCCAGCGGGATGTTCTTGATGCGCTGCCAGTAATCCCAGTGGACCAGTTCTAATGATTTAATGTGAAACACGTTTAGTCCTCGGCTGGAAGTTCGGAGTCGGGGGCGGCGTCGTCGGCCACCTCGTCGTCGTTGGCGGCGATCGGCGGCGCGCTGCGCGGCACCGGGATGATCTGCGCCGGCGAGCGCTTGAACACGTCGGCCAGCGCGCCGTTGATGATGCGCTCTTTCAGCTGGTCGGTATCCATCATCAGGTCCAGCAGCGGGCCTTCGACGATGATGTCGCCGCGGCGCTCGATGAAGCCCAGCTTGGCCAGGATACCGAGGTTCATGTCCAGCCGGGTCTTCTTGCCCAGCTTGTCGCCGAAGTCGGCCAGCAGCGCCTTGTAGGCGATGCCGATCGAGGTGTCTTCCGCGCGCGGCAGCGGCTTCTCGACGCCGAACATGTCGTTCTGGTCGTCGTCCGCGTGCTGGTGGGTCTCCTGGCGTTCGCGCTTGGGCAGGATGATCTGCGCCCACAGCACCACCAGCAGCGCCACGCCGTCGCGCGACAGGCCGAAGTTGTTGTTCTGCCAGACATCGCGGGCGCCGAAGATCTTCGGCTCGATGGCGCGGTGCAGCGCGATCGTCACGTGGTCGGCGTAGACGTTGTCCAGCAGTTTGAGGCCGGTGGCCAGCAAACGCGCGTCGACTTCGGCGCGGAACAACTCGTCCGACAGCACGCGCTTGACCAGTTTATCGTCGCGGCGCAGGGTTTGATGCGTCAGCAGGCGCGCGATCAGGATTTGGGAATCGTCATTCATCTGACTTGTCGCCTTCCGTATTCAAAGACAGTGAGAGGGAGGCCAGGGACATCGCCGCCACGTGCAAATCGGGCAGCTGTATCATTTCGTCGGTTGGGGTGAAGGTCACCGGCAGGCGCGCCAGTTCGGCGGTGGCGCCTTGCAGGCGGGCCTCGTCGGCGTCGCCCAGCAGCGGCAGCAGCGAGGCGCGGTAGGAGGCCACGGCGAACGACGCCGGCAGCAGCGAATCCTGCACCGAGATCGATTTCGGGCCCTCGTCGGCGACGCTGGGGAAGTTGCCCAGCGCGGCGAAGTCGGACAGGCGCGCCAGCCAGTCATCCAGCTCGCGCTGCATCTGCGGGCCGTCGCTGATGGTGGTCGGGGCGTCGGTGCCGGCGGGAAGACCGTTGGAGACGGCGCTGATGGCGCGGTCCTGCAACAATTCGGTCTCGGCGACGTCGATCATCTCGGCCGGGGTGATAAACAGCGGCACCACCGGCTGGTCGATCGCGCCTTCGGCCAGCGAGGCCAGGTCTTCGTGCAGCAGCAGCCAGCGCTTGATGTCGGTGGTGGACAGGCCGGACTGGCCCAGATGGACGCGCTGGCGTTCGATCTGGTTCAGCGCGCGCGAGAACATGCCCTGCATGTTCAGCAGCGCCGATTGCGCGCGGCCGATGGCCTGCGCCGCCTTGTGGGTGGCGCTGTCGGCGTTTTCGTCGGACAGGATGGCGCGCAGGATCTCGGAGCCCTTCTCGACCCAGTCGCAGGCGGTATGCCACTTGGCCTGCGAGGCGCGCAGGCGGAACTCGGAACCGGAGGCGATGGCGTCGGAGAACTCCTCGGTCAGGTCGACCAGGCGGCCCAGCAGGTGGTTCAGCTGGTCGACGGTGACGCCGCCCATCACCTGGGCGCCGGCCACCTGCGACAGCAGGAAGCCCATGTCGGCCGTGTCTTCGTTCTTACCGAGGGTCAGCAGGCCGTCGATGGCCGAAAGCACGTTGCGCGCCATCGGCGTGACGCGGTAGACGGCTTGTTGCGCGTCCCAGGCCAGCAGCTGGTTGGTGCGCAGGCGCATCAGCACCGTCTCCAGCGACTCGGGCAGCAGGTAGGCCAGGCGGGTGTTGATGTCGGCGCGCGAAAAGGTGGACGAAGCGGCGTCGGACGCCAGCTCGCGCAACACCAGCAGGCGCACCAGCACGCCGTCAAAACCGCCGTGGAACAGCGCCGTGAAGACTTGCAGCAGCGGCTGCGCGCGTTTCAGCTGGTAGACCTGCTCGATCTCGTCGGCCGAAAAATTCGGCTGGAAGTGGGCTTGCAGGCTGTCCTGCTGCTGTTGCTGATCCAGCTCACTTGTTATAATTTCTATCATTCTTTGCCATTCTGTACGCATCGCAACGACTAGATTGCGGGGGCGTCAGTATAACAGGCAAAAGCGGGGGTCAAGTCTGACATTCGGACACGAGCTCCGCTGTAGGCGGCGCTTACAGCGGAGCTCGTGTCCGAATGTCAGACTTGACCCTGAACCTTCCCCTCAAATTTCTTGTAAACATTTGAGGAAGCTGTTAA
>NZ_JBWKQE010000038.1:0-30647 GCF_059418605.1 Duganella sp. GW821-FHT07G03 | reverse complement strand
ATCGACACGCTGCTACCGTTTCCAAACTCTACGCAGAACTAGCCTTGTGTGGAAGGTGGAGCGGCTGGACGCTTACGCAGCGCTTAGTAAAAACCGATTTTAGGGAGCCCCCACCATGTCCAGGTATAGCCTCCAATTCCCGATCCGTGTACCCGACGATGTGCTGGTCGAGCTGGGCGAATTCACAGGTAATTTCTGGTCGGATTCCCTGGCCCAGGAACCCTTCGTCATCGAGGCAATTCGCAACTACATCAAGCCCGCGCCGCCGGTCGCGCAGCAGCCCGCTACGGCGTCCGAGGCGGGATACCAATGGAAGCAGGTCTTCCTTCCCGAGGGTACAAGGCTGCGCGCCAGCTTCGAACGCCAGCCCTATTTCGCCACGGTAGTGGGTGCGGAAATCAAATACGAAGGGCATGCGGTATCGCCGTCTTGCTTTGCAAACCTGTACGGCAGTGGCAACCGTAACGCATGGAGAACCGTGTGGTTGCGCCTTCCCGGCAGTGACGAATGGCTGCTGGCCGATGTCTGCCGCTCGGCGCGGAAAGCGGCGATAGCGCGTTTGCACGGGGATGGCGCGCAGGCAGACAGCCCGCGTTCGCAGGCGCCAGAGCGACTACCGCAAGGTCAGGACCAGCAGCCGCCGACGGCGCGCCAATTCGTGCCGCGCCAAACCGAAATCCGCTCACCCAGCGTCTCAGCAGCGCCGCAAGGCAATGGTGCTCAGCACAAGTCCAGCTCTGGACGAAGCGCCCGCCGCAGGAAGCGCCGTGCGGCGAAACAATCTTCCGGAAATCCGTGAAGAACCTTATTTTGCGGCGGCCTTGCTGATCTCGACTTCCCAGTCCACGCCGGAATCGATGTGGTGCTGCTTGGCGTAGTTGCCCTGGCTGACGGCGAGCCCCACGTCCAGCAGGCTGTTCAGGTAGACCAGCGGTTTGCCCTGGGCGACGCCGCCGAAGGTGTGCTCGAACGGCGCCACCACCTGGTCCACCTGCTTGCCCTTGTGCAGGATGCGCACCTGCACGCGGTCGTGCACGGCTATGCCCAGCTCGTCGAACAGCGCTTTCGGGATGTTGGTCCAGACATTGCCGTACTTGATGTCCAGCACAGGGATGATGCCGCGCACCACCTTGCCCTGGCGGGCCGCCTTCTGGTAAGGGATCTTCACCACCGATGCGCTGTCGAGCACCGGGCCGACTTGCTCGAAGCTGATCGCGCCCGAGGCCAGCCGCGCGCCGACGTAGGCGTAGACGTCGCGGCCGTGGAAGGTGTAGGACTCGCCGGAGCCGGCCAGGCGGTTGACCTTCTCGTCGATCTCGCGCAGCTCGGCCACGCCGTCGCGCTCGGCGATCAAGGTGAACAGGCCGTTGTCGGGGCCGACGAAGTAGCGGCCTTCCTTGGTTTTCAACACCACCGACTTGCGGGTGGTGCCCACGCCCGGATCGACCACGGCCACGAACACGCTGCCTTGCGGCCAGTAGTTGGCGGTCTGGTACAGGCGGTAGGCGCCCAGCCAGATGTCGTAGTCGGGGATGTTGTGGGTCAGGTCGGACACGTTGAGCTTGGGATCGACGCCGAAGGCCACGCCGTGCATGGCGGAGACGGCGCCGTCCGAGGTGCCGAAGTCGGTCAGCAGCACTAAAGCGTTGCTGGCGTGGGCTTGCACGGCCAGCATGGTGCCGAGGCAGGCGGCGGCGAACAGGGTGGAGATGCGGGTGAGCTTCATGGGATCCTCAGGTTAAAAAGTGTAGCGCAGGCGGCCGTAGAAATATGCGCCGTTGACGCCGATCGGGTTGATGAAGTTGTACGGCAGCGCGCCGCCGTAGGTGGCGTTGTTGGTCTGGCGCACGCGCTGCGGATAGCGGTCCAGGATGTTGTCGCCGCCGACCGCCAAGGTCAGCTGCTGGTTCAGCTTGAACTGCGCTTCCAGGTCGACCGACCACACCGCGCCGAACGATTGCGCGTGCACACCCTCGTCGAGCGGCGCATCCTGGTCGTACGAGAAATCCTTCAGCGCGCCGAAGCGGGTGGCGCGCGCCAGCAGGCTCCAGCGCGCGGCCTGCCAGTCGGCGCTCAGCACCAGCTTGCTCGTCGGCGAGGCGTGGCGGATGCGGAACAGGCTGGCGTCGGTCAGCAAGGTCAGCGACGGATCGATGCTGGCCAATGCGGCCGAGCCTTGCCGCACGTGGTCGAGGCGGGTCCGGTTCAGGTTGAGCGCGGCGTTCAGGTCCAGCTTGCCGCCGGCGAAGGGCAGGTCGTGGTTCAGCACCGCGTCCAGGCCGGTGGTGCTGGTGTCGAGCAGATTGGCCAGGTAGGCCACCGACTGGATGTCGCCGCGGCCGATGCCGGCCAGATACGCGGTGGCGGCGTCGCTTTGCAGGTCGCTGGTGCGGGTGATGCGGTCGCGGATCTTGATGCGGTAGGCGTCCAGCGTGAAGCTGGTGTTGCGCTGCGGCCGCCACGCCAGGCCCAGCGACAGGTTGGTCGATTTCTCCGGCTTCAGCGCCTCGGCGCCGAAGCTGCGCGCCAGCGGATCGCTGGCCGGCAGCAGCGAAGCGGTCTGCAGGCCGCTGCCGTCGCTGTTGAAGTTGAGCGTGGAGAAGCGGAAGCCGGTCTGTACCAGCGCCGGCGCGCGGAAGCTGTTGGAGAGCGAGCCGCGCAGCAGGAAGGACTCGCTCAGCTTGTAGCGCGCGGACAGCTTGCCGGTGCTGGCGCTGCCGAAGTCGCTGTAGTGCGAGTAGCGGGCGGCCGCGCCCAGCAGCAGGCGGCTGGTGACGTCGCTTTCGAGGTCGGCGTACACCGAGCGTATCGAGCGGCTGCCGTCGAAGGTGTCCTGCGGGCGCAAGCCGGGGCCGGCCTGCGCGCCCGGCGGCGCGTCGACGATGGGGCCGGCCGCGTAGGAAGCGGCGTCGCCCGGCGAGCTGCGGTAGGTCTCGTGCATGGCCTCGGCGCCCAGCGCCAGGTTGACGGGGCTGCCCAGGCCCAGGTCGAGTTCGCGCGTGAGGTCGGCGTTCAAGGCGTTCTGGCGGAAGTCGAAGCCGGCCAGGTGGAAGCTGGTCGGGCTCTGCGCGCCCAGCGAGGCGTTGGCCGAATGATCGAGGTCGTAGCGGAACAGGTTGCCGCCGTGGCGGGCGCTCAGGTCCCAGTTCCAGCCGGCGGCGGCGAAGCGCGCGCCGGCCACGACGCTGGTGTCGCTCATGTCACCCTTGGTCACCGGACGGTAGCCGGTCGGGTACAGCGCCGGCACGTTGGACGGATCGCCCGGATAGCGGAAATAGGCGCTGCCGTCGGACTTGCGCTGGTTGACCGTGGCGAAGGAATAGGCGTCGACGCCGATGCCGTTCACCAGCGGCAGCGGCAGCAGGGCGTTGTAGAACAGGTAGTTGTTGTTCTGGTGCGAGTCGCCGGACTTGAACACCACCTTGCCGTCCAGCGCCAGGTCGGCCGGGGTGGCATTCCACGAAGTCCAGCCGGCGTCGCTGAAGCCGGCGCGCTGGGTCGGCGCGCGGCTGCGGCTGTCGAAGCCGAAACGCAGGAAGCCGGCGTCGCCCAGCGGCACGCCGTAGTCGGCGCTGGCGGTCTTGGTCTGGCCGTCGGTCTTGGTCTCGTTGGTGGGTTTGAATTCGCTGTGGTTGGCGCCGTAGCCGAGCGAGGCCGAGCCGCCGCTGCGGGCGTTCTTCAGCACGATGTTGATGACGCCGGCCACGGCGTCGCTGCCGTACTGGGCGCCGGCGCCGTCGCGCAGGATTTCAATGTGGTCGATGGCGCCGGGCGGGATGGCGTTGACGTCGACCGGCACCGTGCCGGCGAAGCTGCTCTCGGTGTCGAGCACGGCGCTGGTGTGGCGGCGCTTGCCGTTGATCAGCACCAGCACCTGGTCCGGCGCCAGGCCGCGCAGCTGGATGCCGCGCACCGAGTCCGAGGCGCCGCTCGATTCGATGCGCGGGAAGTTGATCGACGGCGCCAGGTTCTGCAGGGCCGCCCCCAGTTCGCCGCTGGACAGGGCGTGCTCCACCTCGCGCTGGCCGAAGCGGTCGATCGGCACGGCGCTGTCGTACACGGTGCGGTTGCGCGCGCGCGAGCCGACCACGGTGACCTGGTCGATGGCGGCGTCGGCGGCTGGTGCTTGCTGCGCCTGCCCCTCGGGCAAGGCGGCCAGCAGCAGCGCGCAGGCGAGCACGCTGCGGCGCAAAGGCAAGTGGGAGAGGGCGTGCGTGCGGGCGGGCTGGTGCATCGTGGATTCCTTGCGTGGTCTGGACCGGACTACGATCTTAATGGCAATGAATTCATTTTAACAACAATCGATTGCCAATATGCTTATGCGTCTTCAGCCGCAATGGGCGCGCAATTGCTGCACATAGCGTTCGCTGACGGCCACCTGGTCGCCGCAGCGCAGCGTCAGCAGATAGCTGCCGTCGCCGACCACGGCCAGCGATTGCAGCTGGTCGATACGCACCACCGTGCAGCGGTGCACCCGCGCGTACACCTGCGGATCGAGGCGCTCGGCCAGCCGGCCCAGCGCCATGCGGTGCAGGACGGTGCGGCCGGCCGTATGCAGCTCGACGTAGTTGTCGGCGCTGCCGATCCACCACACATCGTCGAGCGCGATGCA
Organism: Duganella sp. GW821-FHT07G03; assembly: GCF_059418605.1. Taxonomy (NCBI): domain Bacteria; kingdom Pseudomonadati; phylum Pseudomonadota; class Betaproteobacteria; order Burkholderiales; family Oxalobacteraceae; genus Duganella; species Duganella sp. GW821-FHT07G03. The sequence continues at coordinate 26,035 of NZ_JBWKQE010000038.1, read as the reverse complement.
TTCGAGCTGGCCGACCGAGCGCACCGTCAGCTGCCGCAGGTAGCGCGGTTGGCCGGCGTCGCCGGCGTCCAGGCAGGCCTGCACCGCGCGCGCGTACGGGCCGCGCTGGCGCAGCGCCAGCAGTTGCGCGGCGCGCGCCAGCGCCTGGCCGAGGCGGCGCTCGCTGCACGGCTTGAGCAGATAGTCGAGCGCGTGCACGTCGAACGCCTCGATCGCGTGGCGGTCGTAGGCCGTCACGAACAGCACCAGCGGCGGCTCCGGCTGGCGGCACAGCTCGCGCGCCAGCGCCAGGCCCGATTCGCCGGGCATCTGTATGTCCAGCAGCAGCACGTCGACCGCGGTGGCGGCCAGCACGCTGCGCGCCTGGCGCGCGTTGGCGCATTCGCCGACCAGCCGCCAGCCGGGCTGCGCGGCCAGCGCGTGGCGCAGGTTGGCGCGCGCGCCGTCCTCGTCGTCGACGATCAGCGCGCGCAATGATTGCGGCTCGGGTGGCTCGGGCGGCTCAGGCGGGTGCATGGTCGGGCATGCGCAGGTGGACTTCAAAGCGGTCGCCGGCCACGCCGGCCCGGATGGTGGCGGCGGCGCCGTAGGCCAGGCGCAGGCGGTCGGCGATGTTGCGCAAGCCGAGGCCGGCGCCCGGGTTGACGGCCGCGCCGGCGTGCATGCGGTTGCTGATCGCGATGGCGACGTGGCCGTCGGCGCGGGTGAAGGCGAGGTGGATGTCGCTGCCGTGGTCATGCAGGTCGAGGTCGTGGCGCAGCGCGTTTTCCACCAGCGGCTGCAGCAGCAGCGGCGGACAGTCGCAGCCCAGCAGGCCGGCGTCGACGCCGCTGATGCGCAGCTGCAGGCGGGCGCCGTAGCGCAGCCGCTGCAGGTCCAGGTAGTCCCGCACGAAGCGCAGCTCGTCGTCGAAGCCCACCCACTCGACCTCGCCGGCGTTGAGCGCGTAGCGCAGCAGGTCGCCCAGGCTGTGCAGGCCTTCGAGCGCCACCTGTTTGTCGTCGTCGCGCACCAGGGCGACGATGGCGCCCAGCGCGTTGAACATGAAATGCGGCTCCAGCTGCGCGCGCAGCGCCAGGCCGCGCTGCTGCTCCAGCGCCAGCCGCAGCGCCAGGCTGTCGGCCCGCGCCTGCGCGGCCTCGCGCGCCCGTGCGAGGTTCTGCTGCCAGATCTTCAGCGCCACCACCGCGATGTAGACCGCCGTCACCGACGACACGCGCAGCAGCGACGCCGCCTGGTCGATCGCTCCGATCAGGTCGGCGCCGCCGGCCGCCGCGCCGGCATCCCCGTCCTGCAGGACCAGCCGGGCCAGGAACATCAGCTGCAGCGGCAGGAACAGCAACAGCATCAGGCCGTAGCAGGCGGCGATGCCGGCCGGGCCGGCGATCAGGCGCGGCCAGCGGCTGAAGCAGGTGTACAGCACGAAGCTCAGCGCGGCCAGCATGGTCGAGCCCTTGCACGAGGCGACGAAGATCAGCCAGTAGCTGCCGTGCACGCCGTGCCGCAGGTCGTCGTTGAGCGAGGTCAGCGCGCCCAGCGCGCTGAGCGCGACCCACATCGCGAGGTTCAGGGCCAGGTTGAGCGCGAGGTTGAGCGCGTAGCCCGCCAGCCCGCGCAGCCAGCTAGGGGCGGCGGCAAAGCCGGCAAGGCCGGCCGAAGGGGCGGGTAGGGGAGCGTTCATGGCGGCAAAGTATAGCAGCGCGGCGGCCAGGTCCGGCCGGCCCCGGAGGCCGTTGGCCACAGGGCGCCGGCGTTTCGCCACAAGGGCGGCGGCGGCGCGCGCCGCGCTGGGCATAATCGCCGGCGCTGTCCCCTCCATCACTTCCAAGGATATCGCATGAAACTGCCATTCCCCTCCACCTTGCTGCTGGCGCTGGCCGCCGCCGGCGCGCACGCCGCCAGCCAACCCGGCGACGATTTCTACCGCTACGTCAACGACGGCTGGAGCGCCGCCACCGCGCTGCCCGCCGGCGCCGGCGCCTGGACCGCCTACACCCAGCTGAACGCCGACAACGAGGCGCGCATGGCGGCGCTGTACGCGGCGGCGCAGGACGCCGCCGATCCGGCCGTGCGGCGCGTCGGCGTCTACTACGCGGCGCAGATGGACGCCGCCGGCATCGAGGCGCGCGGCCTGGCGCCGCTGCAGCCGCTGCTGCGCGAGATCGCCGCGCTGGGCGACGCCGGCGCGCTGGCCCGCTTCCTGGGCGCGCGGCTGCGCACCGACGTCGATCCGCTCAACCTGGGCAGGAGCGCCAGCGAAAACCTGTTCGGCCTGTGGGTCGCCCCCGGCCTGCACGACACCACGCATTACATGCCCTACCTGCTGCAGGGCGGCCTGGGGCTGCCGGAGCGCGGCTTCTACCTGGCCGACAACCCCGGCCAGAAAGCGGTGCTGGCGGCCTACCGCGACTACGTGGCCGCCATGCTGGAGCAGGCCGGCTTTGCCGACGCCGCCGCCAGGGCGGCGCGCATCGTCGCGCTGGAAACCCGTATCGCCGCCGCCCAGGCCACGCCGCAGGCGTCGGCCGACCTGGCGCAGGCCGACCAGGTGTGGCGCCGCGACGAATTCGCGGACCAGGCGCCAGGCCTGGACTGGAGCGCGTATTTCGACGCCGCCGGGCTGTCGGCGCAGCAGCGCTTCGGGGTCTGGCAGCCCGGCGCGGTCAGCGGCATCGCGGCGCTGGTGGCCGCCACGCCGCTGGACGTGTGGCGCGACTACCTGAGCTTCCATGCGCTCAACCAGTCGGCGCGGTTCTTACCGAAGGCGCTGGCCGAGCGCTATTTCGCGTTCTACGATCCGCTGTTCCTCGGGCCGGGCGAGCACCTGCCGCGCTGGCGGCACGCGGTCAACCAGACCAACACGGTGGTGCCGGGCGCCGGGCGGCTGTACAGCGAGCGGTATTTCAGCGCGCCGGCGCAGGCCAGGGCGCGCGCGATCGCGGTCAACGTGGCGGCCGCGTTCGACCGCCGCATCGACCAGCTCAGCTGGATGACGCCGGCCGCCCGGGCCGAGGCGCACGCCAAGCTGCGCGCGTTGCGCATCGGCGTCGCCTATCCCGCGCACTGGCGCGGCAGCGACGGATTGGAGCTGCGCGTGGACGACGCGGCCGGCAACGCGCAGCGCGCCGAGGCCTACAACTACCGCTATGAACTGGCCAGGCTGGGGCGTCCGGTCGAGCGCGACGACTGGATACTGGGCGGCGAATTGTTCGGCTATAACCGCATGCCGCTGCAGAATGCGCTGACGATACCGGTGGTGGCGCTGCAGCCGCCGTTCTTCGACGCCGACGGCGACGATGCCGCCAACTACGCCGCGATCGGCGCCAAGATCGGCTATTTCATCAGCCTGACCTTGAACGACAAGGGCAGCCGCTACGACGCGCAAGGCCGCGTGCGCAGCTGGTGGAGCGCGGCCGACAAGGCCGGCTTCGACGCGGCGGCGGCGGGGCTGGCGCCGCAGTACGGCGCGTATCAGGCGCTGCCGGGCGTGGCGCTGAACGGGCAACTGACGCTGGCCTCCAATGTGGCCGACCTGGCCGGCGTGCAGGCCGCCTACGATGCGTGGCGCGCGTCGATGAAGACGCCGCCGGCCGACGGCAAGGCGGCCGACCAGCGCTTCTTCAGCGCGTACGCGCGCAGCCTGCGGGCGCGCTACAGCGAGCCGGCATTGCGTGAGCTGGTGGAGGAAAGTCCGGTGCCGCCGGCGATGTACCGGGCGGCGGCGCTGCGCAACCTGGACGCCTGGCATGCGGCGTACGACGTCGCGCCCGACCAGGGCTGGTACCTGGCGCCGGCGCGGCGGGTGCGTGTGTGGTGAGGGCTTAGTCGGGGAAGCGCTCGTTGATGGCGACCGCCTTGTCGATGTTCTGGCACAGCAGGTCGACATACACCGGGTCGAGGTGATGGCCGGCCACTTCGCGCAGGTGCTCGACCACCTTGTCGATCGGCCAGGCGTCCTTGTAGCAGCGCTTGTGCATCAGCGCGTCGAACACGTCGGCCACGGCGACGATGCGCGCGTACAGGTGGATGTCGTGGCCCTTGAGCCCTTGCGGATAGCCGCTGCCGTCGAATTTTTCGTGGTGCTGGTGGGCGATCACGGCGGCCGCCTTCAGGATGGGGCGCTGCGAGCCGTCCAGGATGGACAGGCCGACGGTCGGGTGCTGCTTCATGATTTCCCACTCGGCCGCGTCGAGCTTGCCCGGCTTGAGCAGCACCGCGTCCGGCGTGGCGATCTTGCCGATGTCGTGCATCGGCGCGGCGTGGCGCAGCACGGCGGTTTCGTCTTCCGGCATGCCGGAGGCCTGGGCCAGCAGGAAGCACACTTCCGACATGCGGCGCACGTGGTTGCCCGCCTCGTTGGAGCGCGATTCGACCACGTCGCCCAGGCGCAGGATCAGCTCGGCCTGGGTGTCGGTGATCTCCTGGGTCAGCAGGATGTTGTCGAAGGCGATGGCGACGCCGGAGCAGAACACTTCCAGCAGCTTGGTGTCGATCTCGGAGATTTCCTCCACCCCCTTGAGGATCAGCAGCGAGGCCTTGCCGCTGCTGTTGGGGAAGTAGCCGATGTAGGTGTCGCCTTCGACGCGCGAGATCTTGTTGCTCTTGGCGGCGTCGAGCTGGGCCAGCACGTCGGGGCTGAGCAGGCTGCCGTCCTCGTCGCCGATCTGGGCCAGGATTTCGTAGTCGTTCTCGCCGCTGATGGCGGTGGCGCCGCGCAGGCGCAGCAGCATGCTGTGCTCCAGGCGCAGCAGCGCCACCACTTGCTGCAGCAGGCCGTTGGCGAAGTCTTTCAGGTTGCGTTGCTGGAAGATGTGGGCCGAGGCGGCGATCACGCGCTCCAGGCCTTCGCGGTAGTTCAGTTGCTGGCGGCGGGCTTCCTCGACCTTCATGATGTCGCGGTAGGCGCGCAGCGCGGCGAAGGTGGTGGTGAACAGCTTGGTGCGGTCGAGCTCGGTCTTTTCCTTGTAGTCGTTGATGTCGTAGTTGACGATCACGCGCTCTTCGGGGGCCTGGCCGGGCTGGCCGGTGCGCAGCACGATGCGGGTGAACTGGTTGTCGAGGTCTTCGCGCATCCAGCGCGCCACTTCCAGGCCGCTGTCTTCCTTCTCCATCACCACGTCGAGGAACACCAGCGCGATGTCGGCCTCGCGCGCCAGCACTTGCTTGGCTTCGGCGCCGCTGTAGGCGTGCACGAAGCTCAGGGCGCGGCCGTCGAGACGGAAGCGGCTCAGCGTCAGTTTTGTGATGTCATGGATGTCCGGTTCGTCGTCGACCAACAGGACTTTCCAGGGCGCTAGCTTAGGCGAGGCAGAAGACAAAAAAGACATAGGGACGAGTTCCGCTAAATGGCACTGCTAAATGAGTTTTTCGATTGTAGTCTTACCCACTGCTCTTAACAACAGGCAACAAAAATTCCTGTTGCTTTGCACAACACTCCCGAGGCGTTCCGGGCGCTCTGATTGTACGGCGCGTTGGACCGCGACGGCGCAGCGTTAGTCTTCTGTAACGCTTATGTGCAGCCGAAACAATACTTCGTTTTTGGCAATATTGCTATCTCTGTGAGAATTATTTTATCGGGATGTGCAACAAAGCGATGGCGGGCGGATGTGTGCTTACTTTGAGCAGGCTCTCAAGGCGTGCGGGTATCGAGGGCTACGATTTAAGGATTCTCATGGCCGGAGCGCGAAAACATGCTAATCGCTAACTATGCCGACATCCATACGCAGATAGTCGAGCTGCTGGAAGCCTCGCGCCGGGCCGCCGCCCGCAGCGTGAATGCCGTGATGACGGCCGCTTACTGGGAAATAGGGCGGCGCATTGTGGAGTGTGAGCAAGCGGGGACGGGCCGCGCGGCTTATGGCGAAGAGCTGATTGCGCGCCTGGGCATTGATCTCACGGCGCGATTTGGCCGCGGCTTCAGCAAGCAGAATCTTTTGCAGATGCGAAAATTTTATTTATTCTGGCCGGAAATTCTCCAGACGGTGTCTGGAGAATTGAGGTTGCCTTGGTCAGCATATGTTCGTTTGATGTCTGTTCAGACTGCCGAAGCTCGCCTGTTCTACGAAACAGAGGCGCTGCGTGGCGGCTGGTCGGTTCGTCAATTGGACCGCCAAGTGAACAGCCAGTTCTATGAGCGGACCGTGCTATCCAAGAATCAGACCAAGGTGCTGGCGCAGGGCGCACAACCGCGAGCCGACGACTTCATCACGCCGGAGGAGGCGATCAAGGATCCGTTTGTGCTGGAATTTCTCGACTTGAAGGACGAGTACTCGGAATCCGACCTGGAAGAAGCGCTGATCCAGCACATGACGGACTTCCTGCTGGAGCTGGGTGACGATTTTGCCTTTGTCGGACGCCAGCGCCGCCTGCGGCTCGACGACACCTGGTTCCGCATCGATCTGCTGTTTTTCCATCGCCGCCTGGAACGCTGGACGCAAAAAAGCCCGCAAGGAGCGTGACGCTCGTTGCGGGCCGGGACAGCTGGGGTAACTGTTTGCTGCGGCTTAGCTCAGGGTCGGCAGGCCGGTCAGGTAGCCGACGGCGGCGCCGAAGCGGTCGCGGTAGTTGGCGCGGATCAGCGGGTCCAGCGTGGCCTGCACCTTGCCGTGCAGGGCCGCTTCCCAGTCGCCTGGATGCTGGAAGTTGCTCATAATGTAGGCGAAGCCGTTCATGTCATCGACCGCGTGCAGGCCGGTCGACTCGGCGCCGGCCGGCGTCGACAGCAGGCGCGTGAGCGCCTTGGTGTCGACGTTGTAGGCCCACAGGAAGTTGTTGACGTGCAGGCCGCTGTCCTCGCCGATGAACAGGGTGCGCAGCTTTTCCGAGAACTTGATGTTGTCCGGATTGGCGATCTTGTCCGGATTGGCCAGGTTGCCCAGCGCGTCGGGCTTGGCCAGGTCCTCGCCCACCAGCGCCGGCACGGCGGCCATGTCGACCGGCACCCATTCGCTGTTGATGGCGGCGCCGCTGTCGTCCACCTGGCCGGCCTTCAGGCTCAGCGCGTAGACGATGCCGGCGCTCGGGCCCTGGATCTTGATGCCGCCGGAGCCGTCCTTCATGGCGCCGTTGATGTAGCTCATCGCGCTGTAGGCGATCTTGTCCTTGGCGTTGACGGTCGTGCCTTCCATCTTGGTGAAGCCCATGCTGCCGCCCTTGAACGCGGCGTAGCGGTGGGTTTCCAGGAAGGCGGCGGCCTGTTCCTTGCCCGGCACGATCTTGATCCAGTTGCTCTTGCCGCTGAACGGGATCTTGGTGAAGCTGGCGTCGGCCGGATCGGTGGTCTTGACGCTGAGGATGTCGGCCGCCTTCAGGGTGTCGGCCAGGGCCTTGATCTCGGCGCTGGTGGCGCTGCCCAGCTTGATCCACGACAGCGTGGCCGAACCGCCGTTTTCGGCGGTTTTCTGGGCCCACTTGGCGACGTACAGGGTGCCGCTCGACAGGTCCTGCGCCTTGTCGGCGACGAACATGAACAGGCCGCCGTTGGTGGCGTCGTCGCCCATCAGCGCGGTGCGCTCGTCCGGCATCACCTGCACCAGCTCGTGCGAGATGCGGCCCATGCAGTAGTGCTTCTTGATGCTGCCGGTGCCGTCCGGGTTGACGGTGATCTCCGGCATGTGGCCGTAGTGGTAGGGGTTGGCCTTGGTGGCGTCGCCGAACAGGTTGGTGCTGAAGTTGGCGAACTGGCTGTTGCTGGCGATGGTCGTCGCGTCCGGCTCGTACTCTTCGCTCGACAGGTGGGTGTTCCACGGCGAGCGGCTGGCGCCGCAGGTGATCCACAGGCCGTTGACGCCGGCCGTGTTGACGTTGTGGTACTTCACCAGCGACAGCGCGCCGGTGGTCTTGTCCTGGTCCAGGGTCAGCACCGCGATCGGCGACGGCAGCATGCCGTACATCGAGTCGCCCTTGACGTTGCGGGTGGTGTATTCGAACTGCACCACGGCGAACACGGTGTTGCCCTTGATGCCGGCCACAGTCGGCGCGGCCAGCTTGAGCAGCGAGGTGCCGTCCGGGCAGTCGGAGAAGAACTGGCGCTGGGCGGCGTCGGTCTTGTCGACGATGGGCTGGTTGTTGATGTCGTAGTAGCCGCCGGCCAGCACGGTGCCGCCGCTGCCGTTGGACACCTTGGCGCCGGTGATGAAGAAGGTCTGGTAGGCCAGCGAGTAGGGCTGGGTCTTGCCGTCGGAGTAGGTCATGTTCAGCGTCGAGCCGACGGTGGTGGTGGCCATGGCGGCGGCGTCGCTCAGCGACGGCGCGGCCATGCCGGTGAAGGTCACGGACAGCAGCTGCGGCGCTGCGGCGGCGGTGTCGCCGCCGCCGCAGGCGGCCAGCAGGGCGGCGGTGGCGCTGCCGCCGGCCAGCGGCAGCAGCGGCGCGCTGGACAAGAACTTGAGGATGCTGCGGCGGGACAGATCGAGCGACTCGGTCATGGGAAAAATCCTGTTGTAATAGTGGCCATTCCATGTGCGGCGCCGGGCGCGGCATCATGCGAGGTGGTGGCTGCACCCCGACGGGCGCAATAGTAGTGATTTGATATGACAGGGGCGTGACATGGGGCGCAAGTAAGATCGGTAACAAAGCGTCTCAAAGCGGGCCGGCGGCGGCGAAACGGGCTATATTGAGAGCATTAACCGTGAAGGAGAAGCAAATGCGAGTACTGATCCGTACCATGCTGGCGGCCGCCCTGGCGCTGCTGGCCAGCGCCGCCTGGGCCGACGTCAGCGTCAGCTACGTCAAGCCGGACGACTTTACCGACGTGCCGCGCAACGCCATCGACCGCGAGCGCGTGCTGAAGGATTTCAGCGATTATTTCGCCACCCTGAACAAGAAGCTGCCGGCCGGCCAGAACCTGAAGATCGAAGTGCTGGACATCGACCTGGCGGGCCGCATGTGGCCGCGCCGTCACGGCGGCGAGGATATCCGCGTGCTCAACGGCGGCGCCGACTGGCCGCGCATGCACCTGCGCTACACGCTGGAGCAGGACGGCAAGACGCTGCGCAGCGGCGACGAGCAGCTGTCGAACATGAACTACTTGCAGGGCGTTAGCCGCTTCAACGACAGCGACACGCTGCGCTATGAAAAGCAGATGCTGGACGACTGGTTCAACAAGACCATCGTGCCGAAGGTGGCGACGCGCTGAGCTGAGGCCGGGCCTCAGTCGAGGCGGTTCACCTTGGGGAACTTGGCCAGGAATTCCGGCGCCATCGGCGTCACCTGGCCGCTCTTGTAGTTGAAGAAGACGAAGCCGGACTTGGCCATCGCCACCAGCTTGCCGTCCTTGGGGCGGGTCACGCGGAAGGTGATGTCGCCGCCGTAGGTGTTGAAGTCCATCACGCCGATCTCGAACAGCAGCTGGTCGCGCGCGTGGGCTTCGGCCTTGTAGGTGGTGGCCAGGTCGGTGACGATGATGCCGACGCCGTCGCTGCCGGTTTCCTGCACGCCGAAGTCGTACAGGAAGCGGGCGCGCGCCTCGGAGATCATCGAGATCATCGAGTCGTTGCCCAGATGGTTGGCGCCGTTGATGTCGGTCACCCGCACCGTCAGCTGGGTGGAAAAATAGTATTGGTCTTCCGGGAAGACCAGCGTCAAACGGGCCATTACAGCTGCTCGCCGATGAACAGCAGCGTGTTGCCGTGCGCCTGGGCGGCGGCGCGCTGGTGGTAGGACGAGCGGTGGTTGCAGTTGAAGCCGTGCTCGGCGCCCGGGTAGATGTGGATCTCGACCTGCTCCTTGTCCTCGAAGCGCTCGGCGATGCTTTGCACGGCGGCCGGCGGGATGTGGCGGTCGGCGCCGCCGAAGTGCATCAGCATCGGCACCGTGACCTGGCCGGCGCGCTCGAGCGCGTTGTGGATGCCGCCGCCGTAGTAACACACCGCCGCGTCCACCAGGCCGTTGGCGGCCGTGTGGTAGGACAGGCGGCCGCCGTAGCAGAAGCCGATGGCGGCGATCTGGTCGCCGACGCCGTCGGTCGCGCGCAGCGCCTTGACGGTGGCGGCGATGTCGGACTGCGCCAGCGCGAAGTCGGTGGCGTTCATCAGCTCGACCGCGCGCTTCCAGCTGACGTCGTCGTAGGCGAGCTCGATGCGCGCGCCGTGGCGCCAGAACAGGTCCGGCGCGATCACCACGTAACCGTCGGCCGCGTACTGGTCGGCGACGTTGCGGATATGCTGGTTGACGCCGAAGATCTCCTGCAGCAGCACGATGCCCGGCCCCTTGCCGCCGCGCGGCAGCGAGACGTAGGCGCCGAAGCTGCCGTCGGCGGTGGCGATATCGATCCAGTGGCTGTTGGTTTCCATGGTGTTCCCTGTGCGATGGTGAGCGGCAGCGGCCATCCTACCCTGTTTTGGACGGCGCCGCAGCGCCGTCCCGCGCGCTAGCGCTTGACCTTGCCGAAGGCGTCGCCGGCCTTCCAGCTTTGCATGGCCGGCGCGTTGCCGACCGCGTAGCCGAGGTTGAGCGTGAACTGCGCCTGCTGCACCATGCCCGACAAGTCCCAGTCGGCGTGGTATTCGTCGCTGACCTGGTGGTAGTCTTTTTTGAACGCGACCAGGCGCGCGGCCGATGACGCCTGGTCCTTGACGAACTCGAAGTGGCCGTCGCCGGAGAACACCGCCGAGCCGACGTTAAACGCCGGCACGCCGGCCTTGGCGAAGTTGAAGTGGTCGGCGCGGAAGTAGGCGCCGGACAGGTCGGGGATGGCCGGTGCCAGCTTCAGGCCCATCTTGCGCGCCACCGCGCCGGCCGCCTCGTACAGGCTGCTGCGCTCGGCGCCGGCGACGCCGATGTCGCGCGTCAGGCCGACGAAGTTCATGCTGTCCAGATTAAGGTCGGCCGTGGTCTGCGCCAGCGGCCAGGCCGGGTTCTGCACGTAGGCGGCGCTGCCCAGCAGGCCTTGCTCCTCGGCGGCCGGCCACAGGAAGACCTGGGTGCGTTTGGCCGGATGCTTGACCGCTTCGGCCGCCATCGCCAGCAGCGCGGCGGCGCCGGAGGCGTTGTCGATGGCGCCGTTCCAGGTATGGTCGCTGCGGTCGTCGCGGCGCACGTCTTCGTCCATGCCCAGGTGGTCCCAGTGGGCCGAGTAGACCACCGCCTGGGCCTTCAGTTTGGCGTCGCTGCCGGGCACGATGCCGGCCACGTTGAATTGTTCGATCTGGCGGATCGCGCTGTGGACTTCGGCGTGTACGCTGGTCTTCAGGTCGACCGGGCGGAACTCGCGGGTCTCGGCCTGGGCGCGCAGTGCGTCCAGGTCGAAGCCGGCGGCGGCGAACAGCGCACGCGCGGTGTCTTCCTGCAGCCAGCCTTCGACCGGATTGCCGGCGCCGGCCAGGTGGAAGCGCTCGTGACTGAAGCCGTTGGCCGGCACGCTCCACGGGTAGGAGGCGGAAGGCGTGGTGTGGATCAGCAGCACTCCGGCCGCGCCCTGGCGCACCGCCTCCTCGTATTTGTACAGCCAGCGGCCGTAGTAGGTGTAGGCCTTGCCGGCGAAGCGGTCCGGCTCCGCGGCGGTGGGCTGCGGATCGTTGACCATCATGACCAGGATCTTGCCCTTCATGTCGACGCCCTTGTAGTCGTCCCATTTCTCTTCCGGCGCGATGGCGCCGTAGCCGACGAACACCAGCGGCGCGTCGATGGTGACGTCGGCCTTGCCGCCGGCGGTGCCGAACACGATCTCGCCGCCGGTTTGCGGCGTGATGCTCTTGCCGTTGGCGTCGAACCGCACGACGCTGTTGGCCAGCAGCCTGGTGCCCTCGATCTTGACCGGCATGCGATAGCCGCCGCCGGCCAGCGGCTTGAGGCCGATGATGGCGGCCTGGGTTTCCAGGTAGCGCACCGCGAGGTCGCCGCCGCGCTGGCCGGTGCCACGGCCTTCGAACAGGTCGTCGGCCAGGAAGGACAGGTGGGCGCGCAGCGGCGCCTCCGTCACCACCGGCGCCTGCTGGGCGGCGGCGTGGAGGGAGGCCAGGCCTAGGCCTAGGCCGGCGGCGATTGCGAGGGCTGGAAGACGCATATTTTCTCCGTGATGTGCGATTCGGTGCAGAAGCGGGCTATCTTACTGTACTTGCCCAAATAAAGGAGAGCCATGAAAGTCATCATCATCACCGGCAGTTCGGACGGCATCGGCGCCGAGATGGCGCGCCAGCTGGCGCGCAGCCAGGGCGGCGGCGTGGCGCTGGTGCTGGCGGCGCGCAACGCGGCGGCGCTGGAGCTGGTGGCCGCCGACTGCGCGGCGGCCGGCGCGCAGACGCTGGTGGCGCCGACCGATGTGTCGGTGCAGGCGCAGTGCACGGCGCTGGTGGCGGCCTGCGTGGCGCGCTTCGGCCGCGTCGATGCGCTGATCAACAACGCCGGCCGCTCGGCGCACGCGCTGTTCGAGGAGGTCAGTGACCTGTCCTGGTACGAGGAGCTCATGAAGATCAATCTGTGGGGCAGCGTGTGGTGCACCCATGCTGCGCTGCCTTATTTGAAGCAGTCGCGCGGCAGCATCGTCGCGGTGTCGTCGCTGGCGGGGCTGGTCGGAGTGCCGGGGCGCACCGCCTACGGCGCCAGCAAGTTCGCCATGAGCGGCTTCTTCGAGGCCTTGCGCGCTGAATTGAAGGCGGCCGGCGTGAGCGTGACGATTGCCTATCCGGGCGTGGTGGCGACGCAGATCCGCTATCGCGGCTATAACGCGGCCGGCGGGGCGCTGGGCAGCAGCAGCCTGAAAGAGGACAAGGCGATGCCGGTGGAGGAGTGCGCGCGGCTGATCGTCGAGGGCATGCAGGCGCGCCGGCGCGAGGTGGTGATGTCGGCCAAGGGCAAGCTGGGACGCTGGATGAAGCTGATCGCGCCCGGCCTGGTGGAACGCATGGCGCTGGCGGCGCTGAAGGATGACGTGAAACCGCATTGAGCATGTTGGCGGCGAGTTGTAAGCGAGTGTAAGAGTCGGTAAGAGGTTGTAATGGGCGTCAACTGATCGGGTGGCTGCGCCGTTTTTTGCTCATGCGACACGGGATAGTCCCGATGCCGAAACCCAGAAAAAGGAATACATCATGACCAAAATTATCGCTTCCCTGATCGCCGGCCTGTTCGCTACCGCAGCATTCGCACAAGCGCCAGTCGCCGCCACCACCGCGCCAGCCAAGCCAGCCGTGGTGAAAACCGAAGCGAAGACTGAAGTGAAAACTGCAGAAGTCAAAACCGAAGCCAAAGCTGAAGTGAAGACCGCGAACACCAAAGTCCATCACAAGGCCAAAGAATCCAAAGTCGCAGCGCCAGTCGCCGCTGCGAAAGTAGACGCCAAAGTAGCAGCCAAGTAATTAGATAAACTATATAAACCAATTTTAAGGAATCACATCATGAAAAAAGTAATCGCCACCCTGATCGCCACCCTGTTCGCAGGCGCCGCATTCGCTCAAGCTCCAGCCGCTTCGGCTTCCGCAACCGTCGTCGCATCGACCCCGGTTCCAGCCGCATCGGCGCCAGCAGCCAGCGCACCGGCCAAGAAAGTGCATCACAAGAAGGCCAAGGCAGTCAAAGCCGCCAGCGCACCGGCAGCTTCGACCCCGGCACCGGCAGCATCGGCGCCAGCAGCCAGCAAGTAATTCGCTCTTATCGCAGCACGCAGCACGGCTTCGGCCAGAATGCCGCCCAGTTCACCCTGGGCGGCATTTTTCATTTGAGGAGCGCCGGTCGCGCGGCCAGTTGTAAGCGAGTGTAAGAGTCGGTAAGAGCTTGTAATGCGCGTCAACTGATCGGGTCTCTGCGCCGTTTTTTGCTTATGCGACACGGGATAGTCCCGATGCCGAAACCCAGAAAAAGGAAATACATCATGACCAAAATTATCGCTTCCCTGATCGCCGGCCTGTTCGCTACCGCAGCATTCGCACAAGCGCCAGTCGCCGCCACCACCGCGCCAGCCGCCAAGCCAGCCGTGGTGAAAACCGAAGCGAAGACCGAAGTGAAAACCGCAGAAGTCAAAACCGAAGCCAAAGCCGACGTGAAGACCGCGAACACCAAAGTCCACCACAAGGCCAAAGAATCCAAAGTCGTAGCGCCAGTCGCCGCTGCGAAAGTAGACACCAAAGTAGCAGCCAAGTAATTCAAGTAATTAGCTAAACTATATAAACCAATTTAAAGGAATTACATCATGAAAAAAGTAATCGCTACCCTGATCGCCACCCTGTTCGCCGGCGCCGCATTCGCTCAAGCTCCAGCTCCAGCCGCTTCGGCCTCCGCAACCATGGCCGCATCGACCCCGGCTCCAGCCGCATCGGCGCCAGCGGCCAGCGCGCTGGCCAAGAAAGTGCATCACAAGAAGGCCAAGGCAGTCAAAGCCGCCAGCGCACCGGCAGCTTCGATCCCGGCACCAGCAGCTTCGGCGCCAGCAGCCAGCAAGTAATCTGCCGCCATCGCAGGACGCAGCACGGCTTCGGCCAGAATGCCGCCCAGTTCACACGGGGCGGCATTTTTCATTTCATCGGCGCCGGTCGCGCGGCGAGTTGTAAGCGAGTGTAAGAGTCGGTAAGAGGTTGTAATGCGCGTCAACTGATCGGGTGGCTGCGCCGTTTTTTGCTTATGCGACACGGGATAGTCCCGATGCCGAATCCCAGAAAAAGGAATACATCATGACCAAAATTATCGCTTCCCTGATCGCCGGCCTGTTCGCTACCGCAGCATTCGCACAAGCGCCAGTCGCCGCCACCACCGCACCAGCCGCCAAGCCAGCCGTGGTGAAAACCGAAGCGAAGACTGAAGTGAAAACCGCAGAAGTCAAAACCGAAGCCAAAGCTGAAGTGAAGACCGCGAACACCAAAGTCCATCACAAGGCCAAAGAATCCAAAGTCGCAGCGCCAGTCGCCGCTGCGAAAGTAGACACCAAAGTAGCAATCAAGTAATTAGCTAAACTATATAAACCAATTTAAAGGAATCACATCATGAAAAAAGTAATCGCTACCCTGATCGCCACCCTGTTCGCCGGCGCCGCATTCGCTCAAGCTCCAGCTCCAGCCGCTTCGGCCTCCGCAACCATGGCCGCATCGACCCCGGCTCCAGCCGCATCGGCGCCAGCGGCCAGCGCACCGGCCAAGAAAATGCATCACAAGAAGACCAAGGCAGTCAAAGCCGCCAGCGCACCGGCAGCATCGGCACCGGCAGCTTCGACCCCGGCACCGGCTGCATCGGCTCCGGTAGCCAGCAAGTAATCAGCATCCGCTGGCGCAGGACGTGCCGCCCCGGACCTCTGGCCTGAGTGGCGCAAGAAAACAGACAGGCTCCGGCCTGTCTTTTTTCGTCTAGAACGCGATATCTTCGGCACGATGGCGGAATTTTCGCCGCTCGGGGAGGTCCCATCCCGGATCAAATTCCGATTTCCCAGGGCGTGTTGGTGCAGTGGTTTCTTGCGGAAGCGCGTCGGCGGCGGCGCTGGGCACAGTTGCAGCTGGTGCCGGAACGGGCTTTGTTTGCTGGCGCAATGCCAATTGCGCGGCCAACTCCCTACGCAGCACTGAGGCCATCTTGAAGTGCTTTTCACCGGGACGCCGGATCGATAGATCAAACCATGCGTTACGGCTGGTGCGCGCGAAGGAGCGCGCGAACTGATTGGGCGACACTGCTTCACCTTTGTGAATAATTTCGTCGCCTTCGACCTGCGCGTAGTTGTGCTCACCGTAGCTCCATGACCGCAAGACTGTGCCTTCCGGCAGAAACAGAGACTTCCATTGATAGCCGCGTGTCCCGGCTGCCTCGAAATCCGAACCTTCGCTATGTCCATCTAGCCAGCACTGCACCGCCGAACTGATAGCTTCCGACATGTCTTGCGATCCGCCGCGCGACCGCAGGCGCTCCACCAGCCGGAGCAGGGTGTGGGTGGGGAGCTGCACGCTCATTGTGGTAAACATCCTCTTTCCTCCTCTCTTTTTGATCTTCCTACCTCTCATTTGATCGCAAATTTCGGCGGAAGTTCAAAAGAGAGCTCGCGCCGGGAAAAGCGAGGGAATGAGAGATCGAAAAGAGGCCGTTTACCACAATGAGATGAATCGGCCACCCCAAGCCTATGTCCTGCACAGGCATTCTTCGTCCATGCCGGCGAATGTCGCGCGTTTGCCTGTTAATGGGCGTTTTTGCCCATTTTTCGGCTCGAAGTGTCGATAGAGAGTAAACTACGCACAAATTTCTTTCGCAATTAGGCGATTCGAACATACTTGTGAGTGACGCCATGTCTGACACCCCATCTTCCCCGATTACCCTTTTCACCGACCTGAACCTCAGCGCACCGCTTATCAAAGCGCTGAAAGACGTCGGCTACGAGTCCCCTTCGCCGATCCAGGCCGCGACCATCCCGTCGCTGCTGGACAACCAGGATGTCCTGGGCCAGGCGCAGACGGGTACGGGTAAAACCGCCGCTTTCGCGCTGCCTATCCTGTCGCGCATCGATATCAAACAGACCACGCCACAGGCGCTGGTGCTGGCGCCGACCCGCGAACTGGCGATCCAGGTCGCCGAAGCCTTCCAGACCTACGCCGCGCACATCCCCGGCTTCCACGTGCTGCCGATCTACGGCGGCCAAAGCTACGGTCCACAGCTGTCGGCGCTGCGCCGCGGCGTGCACGTCGTCGTCGGCACGCCGGGCCGCGTCATCGATCACCTGGACAAGGGTTCGCTCGACCTGTCCAAGCTGAAAACGCTGGTGCTGGACGAAGCCGATGAAATGCTGCGCATGGGCTTTATCGACGACGTCGAACGCATCCTGCAAGAGACCCCGGACACGCGCCAGACCGCGCTGTTCTCTGCCACCATGCCGTCGGCCATCCGCCGCATCGCCAACACCTACCTGCGCAATCCGAAGGAAATCACGGTCGCCGCCAAGACCGGCACCGCCGAGAACATCCGCCAGCGCTACTGGCTGGTGTCGGGCATGCACAAGCTCGACGCGCTGACCCGCATCCTGGAAGCCGAGAACTTCGACGGCATGATCATCTTCTCGCGCACCAAGCTCGGTACCGAGGAACTGGCCAGCAAGCTGCAGGCGCGCGGCTTCTCGGCCGCCGCCATCAACGGCGACGTCCAGCAGCAGCAGCGCGAGCGCACCATCCAGCAGCTCAAGGACGGCAAGATCGACATCCTGGTGGCGACCGACGTCGCCGCGCGCGGCCTGGACGTGGAGCGCATCAGCCACGTGGTCAACTACGACGTGCCGCACGATCCAGAAAGCTATACCCACCGCATCGGCCGCACCGGCCGCGCCGGCCGCAGCGGCGAGGCGATCCTGTTCATCACCCCGCGTGAAAAGAACCTGCTCAAATCGATCGAACGCGCCACCCGCCAGCCGATCAGCATGCTGGAGCTGCCGACCATCCAGGCCGTCAACGACGTCCGCATCGCCAAGTTCAAGTCGCAGATCAGCGAAACCCTGGCCCAGGGCGAGCTGGAACAGTTCCAGTCGCTGATCGAGGACTTCGAGCGCGAACAGAACATCCCGGCGGTCGAAATCGCCGCCGCGCTGGCCAAGATGGCGCGCGGCGACGTGCCGCTGCTGCTGGACAAAAAACAGCAAGTGGCCGCCGCCACCTGGGACGAGCGTCCGGGCCGTCAAGTCGGCTTCGAACGCAACGACCGCAATGACCGCGGCGATCGCGGCGACCGTTTCGAGCGCGGCGACCGCGCCGAACGTCCGGACCGCAGCGAGCGTTTCCCTAAAAAGGAACGCATCGTGCGCGCCGCCGATCCTGGCATGCAGACCTTCCGCATCGAGGTGGGCTACCAGCACGGCGTCAAGCCGGGCAATATCGTCGGCGCCATCGCCAACGAAGGCGGTATCGACTCCAAGAACATCGGCCGCATCGAGATCTACGACGACTACAGCGTGCTCGATATGCCGGACAACCTGACCGGCGACGTGCTCGATCACTTGGCCGGCATCAAGGTCGCCGGCCAGCAGCTGCGCATCAGCCGCGATGGCGGCGAGGGCGCACCGTCGTCGGCGCCAGCACCAGCGCCGGTTGCGGCCCGTCCGGTACCGCCGCGCGCGCCGTCCGCTCCTGCGGCTTCGCCGCTGGCCAAGGCCGCACGTGTGGAATCGGCCGAAGTGGAAGAGGAAGCCGCTCCGAAGAAGAAAAAGGAAAAGCCAGGCAAGGTCACCGTGCCGATGAGCGCTTTCCGCATCGAAGTGGGCAGCAACCATGCGGCCACGCCGTCCAACATCGTCGGCGCCATCGCCAACGAGGCTGGGCTGGAAGCCAAGCATATCGGCCGCATCGAGATCTTCGACACCTACAGCATGCTGGAGCTGCCGGACGGGATGCCGCCGGAACTGTTCAAGCACCTGGGCAAGGTATGGGTCGGCGGCGCGCAGCTGAAGATCAGCCAGGCCGACCGCATGCCGCCGGAATCGGGCAAGGCCACGCCGCCTAAAAAGCCGGCGCCTGGTGCCAAGGCCGGGTTCAAGAAGAAGTATTAATCGTTGAGTATTAATCGTTGAGTATTAATCTTTAAGTTATAAATCGTTTCACACCACAGGGCCGCAAGGCCCTGTTTTCATATGGGCCGCCTGCACGCGCGCGGTGCGCCCGGCGGCCGCCTTGCACCACAAGCACGCTAGTCGCAGGCGCCGGCCCATCTGTCCAGCAGCGTTTTCATAGGAGCGCAGCCTCTGGCCCGTTTATTGCATTGAGGAGGAGACAAACCGACAAGTCGTTGAGTAAGGAGCACGGAATGACCGCATTGTTTCTACACTCCCGCACACGAGGCGCCGATGCTGCTGCGGAATGACCTGCTGCACTACACGCATCCGTCTCCGCGCACCGTCCGCGTGCTGTGGATCGCCCCCGAACAAAGCCACGCCTATGTATTCGACGTGGCGGCGCGCTCGGCCGACGTCGAACTGGTGACGCTGCCGGCGCTGCACGCCGACATCCGCGCCGGCCACGCGCGCGTGCTGGCGGCCGATCCCTACCTGATGGTGGTCAGCCAGGAGCTGCTGCCGCCCAAGCATCTGCAACTGCGCGCCCGCGCGTGGCAGATCGTCGAAGCGCTGGTGGCGCTGGAACCGGGCATCTACGAAGCGCGCCAGCGCGGCCAGTTGGTCGCGCAGGCCACGGCCACGCATGGCGTCTCGCACCCCACCATCTACCGCTACCTGCGCCGCTACTGGCAGCGCGGCCAGACGCCCAACGCGCTGTTGCCCGACTACTGCAATTCCGGCGGGCGCGGCAAGGTGCGCCAGGCCTCGGCCGGCGTCAAGCGCGGCCGCCCGCGCAAGAACGGCGCCGACGATGGTCCCGGCATGAACGCCGACGCGGAAATCCGCCGCGCATTCCGGGTCGCCATCGCGCACTACGCGGCCGGCCACGCCAAGTTCTCGCGGCTGGGCGCCTACCAGCAGATGCTGGCCGACTTCTTCTGCGAACGCCGCATCGACGCCGACAGCGGCCGCGTGCTGGCGACGTCCGGCGCGCAGCCGGACGCGCTGCCAACCTTCGGCCAGTTCAATTACTGGCTCGATCACGACGACGACCGGCCGCCGGAAGTGGCGCGCCGCAGCGCCGCCGCCGCAGCGCGCGGTTGGCAGGGCGCCGGCTTCGGCGACGACGCGCAGCCGCAGGCCGTCGATCCCGCAGCGCTGCCCGGCCGGCCCGGCGCCGGCTTCTATCTGGACGTGGTGCGCGCCGGGGTGCAGCTGGTCTCGCGCGCCGACCGCCAGCAGGCCATCGGCCGGCCGCTGGTGTACGTGGCGGTCGACACCTTCAGTGGCATGGTGGCCGGCGTCTACATCGGCCTCGGTGCGCCCAGCTGGCAGCACGCCATGCTGGCGTTGGCCCACTGCGGCGCCGACAAGCAGCGCTACAGCCAGCAGTACGGCCGCTCCATTGAGGCCGGGCAGTGGCCCTGTCGCCACCTGCCGGAAACCCTGTACACCAACCCCGCGCTGAGCGGCGGCGCACAGTGCGACACACTGCTCAACAACTTCAACCTGCGCTGTGTCGACGCCGGCGACGGTCCGGGCGAATGGAAGGCCGTGCTGGAAAAACGCTTCCTGCTGCTGGCGCCGGGCGATGCCGGCGCGGCCTGCCGGCTGGACGGCGTGCTCGATCTGGACCAGTTCACCCGCATCGTCATCGACGCCATCCTCTATCACAACAACAGCCGCCGGCTGCCCAACCACGGCAACGCCACGCCGCGCGAACTGTGGGAGTGGGGCGTCACTCAGCGTGGCGGCAGCCTGAAGACCTATCCCGAACAGCTGCTGCGTTGCAGCCTGATGCCGGCCACCCAGGCCACCGTCACCGCCGACGGCATCGTGCTGTTCGACAGCGTCTACACCTGCGCACGCGCCATCAACGAACGCTGGTTCGAGCGCGCGCGCCAGCGCGGGCAGTGGCAGGTGCGCGTCGCCTACGACCCGGCCGACATGGACATGATTTATTTGTTGGACGCCGGCGCGCCCATGCAGTTCCACGCTTGCCACATGGCCGACAGCAGCAGCGCGCAGCGCCACCTCGCGGCGGCGGAAATCGCCCGCCTGCCGCACCTCATCCCCGCCGTCTCCGCAACACCCCTACGTAGCACTACGCACGCTGTCGCCAGCTACGCTAACTGATTTTTAAAACCGATAGCACACGGCGCTGTCCAGCGCCGTGCACACCACTTCCATCCATTTCGGTGCACGCCTCCCGCTGGTGCGGCGTGCCGTTTTCGCGCTGGCGCAACCTTAAATTCGACAAATAAAGTCTGTCGCTGGAAACGCTTCTAAAGAGGTCATATCACCTTATCCCATCAGGCTCGCTTCAACGGCGAAGCATGTTTATTTTGCCTGGATTCGTGGCACGGCGATTGCTAGATAGGGACTATGGAAACGCAAGCCACGAAAGGAAATCGATGAATAGTAAAACAGTCAAATCGTTTAAATCGTTTAGTGCATTGACACGGAGGGATTTCCTGTATCGGGCGGCGGCGGTGGGCGGCACCGGCCTGCTGTTGAACACCATGAACGCCTGGGGCATGGGCATAGGCTCGACCGCCTCCGCGCCGCCGGCGCTGAGCGGCAGCGGCAAAGGCAAGAAGGTGCTGATACTGGGCGCCGGCCTGGCCGGCATGACCGCCGCCTACGAGCTGGGGAAACTGGGCTACCACTGCCAGATCCTCGAAGCGCGTGCCTTCGCCGGCGGCCGCTGCCAGACCGCGCGCAAGGGCTTCAGCCTGACCGAGCTTGGCGGCGACAAGCAGACCTGCGAATTCGACGACGGCCAGTACATCAACCACGGCCCGTGGCGCATCCCGCTGCACCACCAGTCGACGCTGCACTACACGCGGCTGTTCGAGGTGCCGCTGGAAGTCATGGTCAACGATAACGACCACTCCTTCGTCTACTCGGAAAACGCCGGCCCCTACGCCGGCAAGCGCATGCGGGTGGCCGAGATCAAGGCCGACATGCGCGGCCACGTCTCCGAGCTGCTGGCCAAGTCGGTCAAGAGCAAGCAGCTGGACGCCGAACTGACCGCCGACGACCAGCGCCTGCTGCTCGACTACCTGGCGCACG
Source organism: Duganella sp. GW821-FHT07G03 (assembly GCF_059418605.1). NCBI lineage: Bacteria > Pseudomonadati > Pseudomonadota > Betaproteobacteria > Burkholderiales > Oxalobacteraceae > Duganella > Duganella sp. GW821-FHT07G03. Next base: position 4,527 of record NZ_JBWKQE010000038.1, on the reverse strand, counting down.
AAGGCCAGCTGGCCGGCGCCGACCTGCAATACAAGGGCCGCAGCGGCCGCGGTTTCACGGTCAACCCCGGCGCCGGCATGTCGCCGGGAGCGGGCACGCCGTCCGACCCGCTGGGCTTCAAGGACCTGCTGGCCTCCAAGCTGGGCAACGTCTACAGCGCGGTGCAGGACTTCCCGATGCAGAACACCATGTTCCAGCCGGTGGGCGGCATGGACGCCATCGCCAAGGCGTTTGAAAAGCGCGTCGGCAAGAACATCCGCTACCGCTCGGAAGTGCAGACCATCCGCCAGAACGACAAGGGCGTCACCGTCACCTACAAGGACACCGCCACCGGAAAAAGCGGCAGCATCGCCGCCGACTACTGCCTGGTGGCGATGCCGCTGTCGGTGCTGCGCCAGATCGACACCGACTTCTCGGACAAGTTCAAGCAGGCCGTCGCCACGGTGGCCTACGCGCCGGTCGGCAAGATCGGCCTGCAGATGAAGCGCCGCTTCTGGGAAGAGGACGAGCACCTGTACGGCGGCCATGTGCTCACCGACCTCAAAGGCATCAACACCATCTCGATGCCGTCCTACGGCTGGCAAAAGAAGAAGGGCGTGCTGCTCGGTTATTACCAGTACCAGACGGCCGCGATCGAGACCAGCGCGCTGTCGCCGAAGGAGCGCGCCGCCTTCGCGCTGGAGGCGGGGCAGAAGATCTTCCCGCAGTACACGGAGAACTTCGAGACCGCGTTCTCGGTCGCCTGGCACCGCGTGCAGTACAACCTGGGCGGCTGGGCCGAGTGGACCGACAAGACCCGCGCCGCCGCCTATCCCATCCTGGTCGAGGGCGAGGGCCGCGTGCTGCTGGCCGGCGAGCACCTGAGCTACCTGACCGGCTGGCAGGCCGGCGCCATCGAATCGGCGTGGCAGCAGATCGCCAAGATCCATGAAAGGGCCAGCGCATGAAGGAGGTGTTGATCAAGGCGGCGATGGCGATCATCGCCGTGCTGGCGGCCGGCGCCAGCGCGCCGTCGCGCGCGCAGCAGATGGACGGCAAGGCGCTGTTCATGAAGAACTGCGCGGCCTGCCACCAGGCCAGCGGCAAGGGCATACCGGGCGCCTTCCCGGCGCTGGCGGGGAACAAGTTCGTGCAGGGGAAGGGCGCCGACGTCGCCACGGTGCTGCTCAAAGGGCGCGGCGGCATGCCCGACTTCAGCGACAGCCTGAGCGACCAGGAGATCGCCGCCATTCTCAGTTTCGTGCGCAGCAACTGGGGCAACCAGGCCACGCCGCTGAGCGAGCCGGAAGTGCTGGCGCTGCGCGACGTGCTGCAAGTCGACCATTTTAGTAACGGCCAGATGTCCAACAAACACTGAAAGAAGAACGCATGAACAAAGCAATCGTCTCCCTGTTGATTCCGGCCGCACTGGCGCTGATGCCGGTCGCCGCCGGCGCCGCCCCCAAGGCCGCCGCTGCCGCTGCCGACATCGTCCGCCACAAGATCCCCGGCTCGGATTTCCCGATCGCGCTGGCCGTCACCGTGCCGTCGACCGCCACCATCCACTTCGTCAGCGGCCAGGTGCCCGCCGTCGCCGACGCCGGCGCCGCGCCGGATTCGCTGGCCGCCTTCGGCGACACCCGGACCCAGTCCGAATCGGTGCTGAAGAAGATCAAGGAAGTCCTGGAGGGCATGAAGCTCGACATGACGGACGTGGTCAAGATGACCGTCTACCTGGTCGGCGATCCGGCCAAGGGCGGCAAGGCCGACACCAAGGGCTTCATGGAAGCCTACACCCAGCACTTCGGCGGCGCGCAGACCAAGCTGCCGGCGCGCGCCGTGGTGCAGGTGGCGGCCCTGAGCAATCCGGGCTGGCTGGTGGAAATCGAAGTCGTCGCCGCAAAAAAATAACTACGTAGCAGGGTCTTACTTTCTTTTTTATTCAATGGGGATTTACTATGCATAAGGCCATACTCAAGACCGGCGTCGCCGCCGTGTTGTCCACCCTGTCGATGGGTTCCGCCTACGCCGCCGACGCAGCAGAAGCGGCGGCCGGCGACGCCACCGTCAGCGCGGTGATCGTCACCGGCACCCGCTCCAGCGGCATCAAGGTGGAGAACAGCGCCTCGCCGATCCAGGTGCTCGATTCGGCCTCGCTGCAACGCACCGGCCAGCCGGACCTGATCCAGGCGCTGGCGCAGAACCTGCCGTCGTTCACGGCGCAGGCCGTCGGCGGCGACACCGCCAACCTGACCTTGTCGGCCCGCCTGCGCGGCTTGAGCCCGAATAACACGCTGGTGCTGATCAACGGCAAACGCCGCCACGGCACCGCCAACCTGGCCGTGCTTGGCGGGCCATACCAGGGCGGCGCCGCGGCTGACCTGAACTACATCCCGGTCTCCGCGATCGACCACATCGAAGTGCTGCAGGACGGCGCCGCCGCCCAATACGGCTCCGACGCCATCGCCGGCGTGATCAACATCATCCTCAAGTCGAACAACCACGGCGGCACCGCCAGCGCCACCGGCGGCGGCTATTCCGACGGCGGCGGCCGCACCGGTGACGCCTCGGCCAACGTCGGCGTCGAACCGTTCAAGGATGCTTATCTGAGCCTGACCGCAGAATCCAAGTACCACGGCTACAGCGACCGTGGCGGCATCGATCCGCGCGTGATCAACCCAGCCAACATGGCGAAGTATCCGGGCATGTTCCAGCAGGCCGGCTACCCGCACGTCAACCACATCTCGGGCGACGCGCAGTACCACCTGAACGTCCTGGCGGCCAACTTCGGCTACGACTTCGCGCCGGACAGCCAGCTGTACGCCATCGCCACCTGGGGCCACAAGGAAGCGCGCGCCTACGAGAACTATCGCCTGCCGAGCCGCCTGCCGAAGGTCTATCCGACCGGCTTCTCGCCGAAGGAAACCATGAAGCAGGACGACTTTGCGCTGACCGGCGGCGTCAAGGGCGTGCTGGCCGGCTGGAATACGGACCTGAGCTCCACCTACGGCAAGGACACCAGCAAGATCGGCGTGGCCGATTCGGGCAACGTCTCGCTGTTCAACGACACCGGCAGCACGCCGACCGTGTTCCGCGCCGGTTCCTTCATCGCCAGCCAGCTGACCACGTCGCTGGAAGCGAGCCGCGAATTCGCGGTGGGCTGGGCCAAGCCGCTGAACGTGGCGGCCGGCCTCGAGCACCGCATCGACCAGTACGAGATCGAAGCGGGCGACGCCGCCTCGCGCTACAAGGAAGGTTCGCAGTCCTATCCGGGCTTCTCGCTGACCGACGCCGGCAGCCACCGCCGCACCAACGAGGCGGCCTACATCGACCTGGCCGGTAACCCGGTCACCGACCTGACCCTGGACCTGGCGGCGCGCTACGAACACTTCTCCGACTTCGGCAACGCCAAGGTCGGCAAGTTCACCGCGCGCTACGACATCTCGCCGGTGGTGGGCGTGCGCGGCACCTTCAGCAACGGCTTCCGCGCACCGACCCTGGCCGAGGAATACTACTCGGCCACCAACGTCGGCCCGACCACCGCCTTCGTGCAGCTGGCGCCGAATTCGGTCGGCGCCAAGCTGGTGGGCGTGGACGGCCTCAAGCCCGAGCGCTCGACCAACTTCAGCCTGGGCCTGGTGCTGAACCCGGCCGCCAACCTGGCCATCACGCTGGACGCCTACCAGATCAAGATCCGCGACCGCATCGTCGGTTCCGGCGCCTTGTACGGTTCGGGCGGATCGGACAACTCGCCGGCGGTGGTGGCGGCGATCAAGGCCAACGGCAATGTGCTCGACAGCACCGTCAGCCAGACCGGCATCAACATCTTCTCCAACGCGGTCGACACCCGCAGCCGCGGGCTGGAATTCGTCGCCACGCTCAACGAGAGCTACGGCACGGCGGGCAAGGTGGATTGGACGGTGGCGGCCAACTACAACAAGGTCGAAGTGACCAAGATCAACCAGGCGCCGGCCCAGCTGCTGCCGCAGACGCTGCTCGACAAGACCGCCATCTCCGACCTGGAAACGGCCTCGCCGAAGATGCGCATCAACCTGGGCGCGTTGTGGAAGATCGGCGCCTGGACCATCAACCTGCGTGAAGCGCTGTATGGCAAATCGTCGGAGTACGGCAGCGAGGACGGTTCGGTCTACCACCTGACCGAAATTTCGGCCAAGGCGATCACCGACCTGGAGGTGGGTTACAAGATCAGTCCCGCGTGGTCGGTGGCGGTGGGCGCCAACAACCTGTTCAACAAGTACCCGAACGGCGTGAACCCGGCGCTGCTGGCCGATGAGCGCGCCGCCGGCGACAACGCGGCGGTGACGGTGCTGCCATCGTTCTCGCCGATCGGCATCAACGGCGGCTACTACTACATCCGCGCCAACTACAAGTTCTAACCCCCGGGGGGCAAGTCTGACATTCGGACACGAGTTCTGCCGTAGCGACCAATACGGTAGAGCTTGTGTCCGATTGTCAGACTTGACCCTGAACCTTCCCCTCAAATTTCTTGTAAACATTTGAGGAAGCTGTTAACTTTCTATCTTAAAA
>NZ_JBWKQE010000037.1:0-39369 GCF_059418605.1 Duganella sp. GW821-FHT07G03 | reverse complement strand
GCCCGGCCGCACCTACCTCCTTATTATCCAATGGAGATGCGGTATGCTCAATATACGAAGTCTGACATTCGGACACGAGCCCTACCGTAAGCGGCCGCTTACGGTAGGGCTCGTGTCCGAATGTCAGACTGAACCCCGTGGTTTTAAGACGCGTTTAGAACTGGTCTTCGCTCAAGGCCAGCACGCCGGCGCTGCCGTCGATGATGGCGATGCGCAGGCTAGCCGCTTGCGACAGGATGTGGTCGGCGAAGAAGCGCGCGGTGGCGATCTTGGCCTTGTAGAAGCTGGCGTCGCCTTCGTTGGCATCCAGCTTCTGCTGCGCCACCAGCGCCGCGCGCGCCATCTGCCAGCCACCCAGCACCAGGCCGGCCAGCTTCAGATACAGCACGCTGCCGGCGAACACGCCCTTGATGTCGCTCTTCATATTGGCGACCACATAGTCCACCACCGCTTCCAGGTCCTTGCTGCCGGACGACAGTTGCGCCAGGATGGCCTTGAAGTCGGCATGGTCCACCGCGGCCAGCTGCGCCTCGGTCGCGCGCACCTGGGCGATGATACCCTTGGCCACGGCGCCGCCGTCGCGCACGGTCTTGCGGCCGACCAGGTCGTTGGCCTGGATCGCGGTCGTGCCCTCGTAGATCGTCAAGATCTTCGAATCGCGATAGTGCTGCGCCGCGCCGGTCTCTTCGATGAAGCCCATGCCGCCGTGCACCTGCACGCCGTCGCGGGTCACGTCCTGCGACATTTCGGTCGACCAGCCCTTGATCACCGGCACCAGATACTCGTACACCGCCAGATTGGCCTTGCGCACCTCGGCATCGGCGTGGCTGTGCGCCACGTCGCTGATGCCGGCGCCGACATAGGCCAGCGCACGCGCCGCCTCCGTCTGCGAACGCATGGACATCAACATGCGGCGCACGTCCGGATGGTGAATGATCGATACCGGACCGGCCGAACCGGCCAGGTCGCGCGACTGCACGCGGTCCTTGGCGAAGGCCACAGCCTTCTGGTAAGCGCGCTCGGCCAGGCCGATGCCCTGCAGGCCGACGCCGAAGCGGGCCGCGTTCATCATGATGAACATGTATTCCAGGCCGCGGTTCTCTTCGCCCACCAGCGTGCCGATGGCGCCGCCGTGGTCGCCGAATTGCAGCACGGCGGTCGGGCTGGCCTTGATGCCCAGCTTGTGCTCGATCGACACGCAATGCGCATCGTTGCGCGCACCCAGCGTGCCGTCGGCGTTGACCAGGAACTTGGGCACGATGAACAGCGAAATGCCCTTCACGCCAGCAGGCGCGTCCGGCGTGCGCGCCAGCACCAGGTGCACGATGTTCTCGGTGAAGTCGTGCTCGCCGTAGGTGATGAAGATCTTGGTGCCGAACACCTTGTAGGTGCCGTCGTCCTGCGGCACGGCGCGGGTGCGCACGGCGGCCAGGTCGGAACCGGCCTGCGGCTCGGTCAGGTTCATGGTGCCGGTCCATTTGCCCGACACCAGCTTCTCGAGGTAGATGGCTTTTTGCGCATCGCTGCCGGCGGTCAGCAGCGCTTCGATCGCGCCGTCCGACAGCAGCGCGCACAGCGCGAACGAGATGCTGCCGGCGTTGAGCATTTCAATGCACGGCGTCGCCAGCAGCTTGGGCAGGCCCTGGCCGCCGAATTCCACCGGATGCTGCACGCCCTGCCAGCCAGCCTCGGCAAACGCCTTGAAGGCGTCCTTGAAGCCCTTGGAGGTCGTGACCTGGCCGTCGTGCCAGAAGCTCGGCTCTTTATCGCTCGGATTGTTCAGCGGCGCCACCACGTTGGCGACAAACTTCGCGTTCTCTTCCAGCACGGCTTCGGCCGTGTCCGGGGTCGCGTCTTCATTGCCCGGCAGCGCGTTGACGCCGGCCAGGTCGGCCAGTTCGTTCATCACGAACAGCATGTCTTTCAGGGGTGCTTGATATGGCATCTTATGTCTCCAAGAAAAAGGCCACGGCAATCCGGTCATCCGGATCAGCGTGGCCCTGTATTCATCACGGCTTGATTAGCCCAGTTCTGCAACCAGTTGCGGCACGATGTCGAACAGATCGCCCACGATGCCGTAGTCGGCAACCGAGAAGATCGGCGCTTCAGGATCTTTGTTGATCGCGACGATCACCTTGGAATCCTTCATACCGGCCAAGTGCTGGATCGCGCCCGAGATGCCGACGGCGATGTACAGCGTAGGCGCGACGATCTTGCCGGTCTGGCCGACTTGCCAGTCGTTCGGCACGTAGCCGGCGTCGACTGCTGCGCGCGATGCGCCCATGGCGGCGTTCAGCTTGTCCGCCAGCGGTTCCAGGATCTTGAACGCCTCGCCCGAGCCCATGCCGCGGCCGCCGGAAACGATGATCTTGGCGGCGGTCAGTTCCGGACGGTCCGACTTGGCCAGCTCGCGGCCGACGAAGGCCGATTTGCCGTTGTCGGCAACCGCGGCGACGTTCTCGGTCGCAGCCGAACCACCGGTGGCGGCGGCGGCATCGAAGCCGGTCGAACGCACGGTGATGACCTTGATCTTGTCCGACGATTGCACGTAGGCGATCGCGTTACCGGCGTAGATAGGACGCTCGAAGGTGTCCGGCGAATCGACCTTGGTGATTTCCGAAATCTGCGCAACGTCCAGCTTGGCGGCGACGCGCGGCAGGATGTTCTTGCCGTAGGCGGTGGCCGGAGCCAGGATGTGGCTGTACGAAGCTGCCAGCGCCAGCACCTGCTCGGCGATGTTCTCGGCCAGGCCGTCGGCGAAGTAAGCGGCGTCGGCCACGATGACTTTCGACACGCCGGCGATTTGCGCGGCGGCTGCAGCGGCGGCGCCGGCGTTCGAGCCAGCGACCAGGACGTGCACGTCGCCACCGCATTGGGCTGCGGCGGTAACGGTGTGGAGGGTGCTGCCTTTCAGGCTAGCGTTGTCGTGTTCAGCGATAACTAATGCGACCATGATTTATCCTTTAGATGACTTTGGCTTCGGTGCGCAGTTTTGCGACCAGGGTGGCGACGTCCGGAACCTTGATGCCGGCCGAGCGCTTCGCAGGCTCGACGACTTTCAGGGTTTTCAGACGCGGGGTCACGTCGACGCCCAGGTCTTCTGGCTTGGTCACATCCAGCGGTTTCTTCTTGGCCTTCATGATGTTCGGCAGCGTCACATAGCGTGGCTCGTTCAAACGCAGGTCGGTGGTGATGATCGCAGGCAAGGTCAGCGCCAGGGTTTCCAGGCCGCCGTCCACTTCGCGCGTCACGGTGACTTTGCCGTCTTCCAGCACCACTTTCGACGCGAACGTCGCTTGCGGCCAACCCAGCAGGGCAGCCAGCATCTGGCCGGTCTGGTTCGAGTCATCGTCGATCGCCTGCTTGCCCAGGATGATCAGCTGCGGCTGCTCTTTGTCAGCCAGCGCCTTGAGCAGCTTGGCCACCGCCAGCGGCTCCAGCTCGACGGCGGTTTCCACCAGGATGCCGCGGTCGGCGCCGATCGCCATGCCGGTGCGCAGGGTTTCCTGGCACTGGGTCACGCCGCACGATACGGCGACCACTTCGGTGACTTTGCCGGCTTCCTTGAGGCGCATCGCTTCTTCCAGCGCGATCTCATCGAATGGGTTCATCGACATTTTGACGTTGGCGATATCGACGCCAGTGCCGTCGGACTTGACGCGCACTTTGACGTTGTAGTCGACCACGCGTTTGACGGGTACCAAGACTTTCATAGCTGTGCCTTTGGAAAAATTAAAGAATTCGGGACTAAATTATGTGGGCTAGATTATATGAGAAATTCAGCCTGCACAAGAAAATAAAGCACGATCGTGCGTTTTTTAGCTAGTAGAAATCGTCTAAAAAATAAATCTCTCAGACGATGTTTCTACGGAAAAAGACGCAACAGGCTTATTTGCGCTGCATCAAAAAGACAAATTCGCGGCCGGTCTGGACATGGGACAACAGGGCGTTGCCGGTCTGCTTGGCAAATGCCTGGAAATCGCGCACCGAACCTGGGTCCGTCGCCATGATGCGCAGGACTTCGCCACTTTGCAACTCGGACAAGGCTTTCTTAGCCTTGAGAATCGGCAGCGGACAGTTCAAGCCGCGTGCGTCGAGTTCTTTGTGGAATTCCATGATTTCGTTTTCAAGTATCGTGTCGCTCATCAAGAACCCGCATGTTTTGTTAGGACTGACGTCATACTACTCCAAAACAGATCGAATGACGCGCTGCACCAAAATAGTTCATAGTGCGTTGCAAGTTTGCAACGGGAACTGGCAAGTATACAACAGCTCGCTCCAGACAACAACGGCCTGCGTAAGATACGCAGGCCGCATAGTTACTGCTTTACAAGGCTTTTAGGCAACTTAGGCGCGCTCGCCCACCCAGCCCGGAACAGCCAGCAGCGCAGCAGCCAGACCGCTAGGATCGGTACCGCCGGCCTGCGCCATATCAGGGCGTCCGCCGCCTTTTCCGCCCACTTGTTGTGCAACGAAGTTCACCAGCTCGCCCGCCTTGACCTTGGACGTGGCGTCCGCCGTCACGCCCGCGATCAGGCTGACTTTGCCGTCGGCCACGCTGGCCAGCACGATGGCGGCGGTCTTCAGCTTGTCCTTCAGCTTGTCCATGGTTTCGCGCAGGCGGGCCACGTCGGCGCCTTCCAGCACGGCAGCGAGCACCTTGATGCCGTTGACATCGACCGCTTGCGTGACCAGCTCATCGCCCTGGCCCGAAGCCAGTTTCGATTTCAGCGCGGCCAGTTCCTTCTCCAGCGCCTTGACGTTGTCCTGCACCTGGCCGATACGCGCGGTCAGTTCTTCCGGCGTCGACTTCAGCGCGGCCGAAGCTTCCAGCAAGCGGCGGTTCATCGCTTGCACCAGCGCCAGCGCGCCCTCGCCGGTCACGGCTTCGACGCGGCGGATACCCGCTGCGACGCCGCCTTCACCGATAATCTTGAACAGGCCGATGTCGCCGGTGCGATGCACGTGCACACCGCCGCACAGCTCTTTGGACGAGCCGATGTCCAGCACCCGCACTTCGTCGCCGTACTTCTCGCCGAACAGCGCCATCGCGCCATGCTTGACCGCGTCGTCGAAGGACATGTTCTGCGCCTTGGTCGCGTGGTTTTCCAGGATCTCTTTGTTGACCTTGGCTTCCACTTCGGCGATCTGCTCGGCCGTCAGCGGTGCGTTGTGGCTGAAGTCGAAACGGGTCTTGTCGGGATCGACCAGCGAGCCCTTCTGCGCCACGTGCGAACCCAGCACTTCGCGCAGGGCTTTGTGCATCAGGTGGGTGGCCGAGTGGTTGCGGATGGTGCGCGCGCGCTTGGCCTCGTCCACGTTGGCGCTGACCGCGTCACCCACTTTCAGCGAGCCGGTATCCAGCACGCCGTGGTGGCCGAACACGTCGGCCTGGATCTTCAACGTGTCGCTGACGCTGAACTGCGCCGCGCCGGTGCCGATCACGCCCTGGTCGCCGACCTGGCCGCCGGATTCGGCGTAGAACGGCGTGGTATCCAGCACCACGATGCCGGCCTGGCCAGCCTTCAGTTCCTGCACCGGCGTGCCGGCCGCGTACAGCGCGACGATCTTGCTGCTGTGGCTCAGGTTGTCGTAGCCGACGAATTTGTTCTTCTCGCCCGAGTACTCGACCTTGGCGTCCTTGGTGGTCTTGCCGCCTTTGCGCGACAGTTCCTGGCTTTCCTTCAGCGCGACATCGTAGCCGGCCTGGTCGAATTCGATATCGCGTTCGCGGCAGATGTCGGCGGTCAGGTCCGGCGGGAAGCCGTAGGTTTCGTACAGCGTGAAGGCGGTGGCGCCGTCGATGCCCTTGCCGTCCTTGGCCAGCTGGGCTTCCAGCACTTTCATGCCGGTTTCCAGCGTCTCGCCGAAGCGTTCTTCCTCGGCCTTGAGCATCTGGGCCACGCGGTCCTTGGCTTCTTCCAGCTCGGGATAGGCGGCGCCCATCTCGATCGCCAGGTCGGCCACCAGCTTGAAGAAGAACGGCTTGGTCTGGCCCAGCTTGTGGCCGTGACGCAGCGCGCGGCGGATGATGCGGCGCAGGACGTAGGCGCGGCCTTCGCTGCCTGGAATCACGCCGTCGACGATCATGAAGGCGGCGGCGCGGATGTGGTCGGCGATCACGCGCAGCGATTTGTTTTCCAGGTCGGTGGCGCCGGTTTCGCGCGCGGCGGCCTTGATCAGGGCTTGGAACAGGTCGATCTCGTAGTTCGAGTGCACGTGTTGCAGCACGGCGGCCAGGCGTTCCATGCCCATGCCGGTGTCGACGCACGGCTTCGGCAGCTTATGCATCACGCCCGCTTCGTCGCGGTTGAACTGCATGAACACCAGGTTCCAGATTTCGATGAAGCGGTCGCCGTCTTCGTCGGGCGAGCCTGGCGGGCCGCCTGGAATGTCGGCGCCGTGGTCGTAGAAGATCTCGGTGCACGGACCGCATGGGCCGGTGTCGGCCATCTGCCAGAAGTTGTCCGACGCGTAGCGCGCGCCCTTGTTGTCGCCGATGCGGATGATGCGCTCTTGCGGCACGCCCACTTCGTTGGCCCAGATGTCGTAGGCTTCGTCGTCTTCCATGTAGACGGTGACGGTCAGCTTGTCGACCGGCAGGCCGTAGACCTTGGTCAGCAGTTCCCACGCGTAGTTGATGGCGTCGCGCTTGAAGTAGTCGCCGAAGCTGAAGTTGCCCAGCATTTCGAAGAAGGTGTGGTGACGCGCGGTGTAGCCGACGTTTTCCAGGTCGTTGTGCTTGCCGCCGGCGCGCACGCAGCGCTGCACGGAGGTGGCGCGGGTGTACGGACGGCTGTCGGTACCGGTGAACACGTCCTTGAACTGCACCATGCCGCTGTTGGTCAGCAGCAGGGTCGGGTCGTTGCCAGGCACCAGAGAGCTGGAACGGACAATCGAATGACCCTTGGATTCAAAAAACTTGAGGAATTTGTCGCGGATTTCAGATGATTTCATGTCGTAAGCAGTGGTAGCTGGCAAATGCAAAGGGTTGATTATATATGACCGTGAGAGCCACAGGGTCTTAGGAGAAAGTCGGGCCAATTAAATCAATACGGTCGGTGCAGAAGCCGTCCACGCCCCAGGACAGGATCTCCCTGCCCCGCTCTGCATCGTTGACCGTGTAGCAAAACAACCCGTAGCCGGCCGCCTTGATCTGCGCCGCCAGCTCCCGCGTCAGGTGCTTCTGGTTGGTGTGGATGGCCACGGCGTCCAGTTCGCGCGCCTGCGCCTGCCAGTCGGCGGGGATGCGGTCCAGCAGGTAGCCGCGCGGCAGCTCAGGCGCAGCGTCGCGGGCGGCGGCCAGGGCGTCGAAGCTGAACGAGGACAGCAAGGGAACGGCGGCGGTGTCCCCTGCCGCGATCTCGGCCGCATAGTGCTCGCGTGTTATTTTTGCAACCCACTTGCCGGTCTCGCGCTCGAAACCGTCGGCCGGCTTGATTTCCACGTTCATCCAGATGCGTTGCTGCTTGCAATAATCGATGAACTGGGTGAAGAATGGCACCGGCTCATCGCGAAATTGCGGCCCGAACCAGCTGCCCGCGTCCATGCCGGACAGCTCGATGGCGTCGGTCCCGGCCACGCTGCCCTGCCCCGCCACCGTGCGGCCGAACTCGGGATCGTGCATGACCATGCCGATGCCGTCGCGCGACAACATGACGTCGAACTCGACCGCGTGAAAGCCATAGGCCAGGCCGGCGCGCAGGCCGGCGACGGTGTTTTCCGGCGCCAGCGTACCGCCGCCGCGGTGTGCAACGATTTTTGGGTAAGGCCACATGGTGGATGCCTCGAAAGCAGTAATGGACACGATGTCAACATTATCACGAATGCGGGACGCGGCAAATAGGCGGCGGCGCTGGGCAGGCCGGCTGCTGCTGCCGACGTTGCTGGTATTGCTCGCGCTGCTGGCCGGCGCGCCCGCCGCCGTGTCCGCGCAGGACGCCGCCTTGACCCAGCAACTGGTCATCGCCCGCGCCGCCCAGGTGTACGCCGCCCGCCTGGACGAGCATGTGCTGGACGGCGACGCCCGCTTCACCGCCCGCGTCAACGCCGTCGCCGCGACGCTGATCGCCCGCGCCAGGCGCGACTATCCCGACACGGCAAGCTGGGCTTGGGAAGTCCACACCACCAACGATCCCGACCAGAACGCCGACTGCATGGCGGGCGGCAAAATCCTGGTCAGCCAGGCCTATGTGCAGCGGCTGGAACTGGGCGACGCCGAGCTGGCCATGCTGCTGGCCCACGAAATCGAGCACGCCGCCCTGCATCACAACCTGAAGGAGTACGAGCAGGCGCTGAAGCTGGCGCCGCGCTGGGCCGGGCGCCCCTTCCTGGAACTGGAACACGCGGTCGACCACGACAGCGAGCTGATCGACCAGCTGGCGCCCACCAACTACGCCCAGGAAGTCGAAGCCGACCGCGAAGGCATGCTGCTGGCCTGGCGCGCCGGCTGGCCGGCGGCGCAGTTGGCGGGCTATTTCAAGAAAATGTACCGGGGCAGCGTACATCCGCGCCGCAGCAAGCCCGACTACCCATCGCCGCAGCTGCGCTGGCAGGCCGCGCGCGAACTGGCCGCCACCTTGCAAAAAAATTATGTGCAAGCGCCGATTGAGCCACTACACTAGCGGCCTGATCGGATTACTCAAAAGGTTACACTCATCATGACAGCTCCAAAAGCGCTAGGCCACATCCGCGTCCTCGACCTCAGCCGCGTGTTGGCGGGACCGTGGTGCTCGCAGAATCTGGCCGACCTCGGCGCCGACGTCATCAAGATCGAACGGCCCGGCAGCGGCGACGACACCCGCGCCTGGGGCCCGCCGTACGCCAAGGACGCCGAAGGCCAGGACACCACCGAAGCGGCCTACTACCTGGCCGCCAACCGCGGCAAGCGCTCGGTCACGATCGACATCGCCAGCGCCGACGGCCAGGCATTGATCCGCGAACTGGCCAGCCACTGCGACGTGGTGCTGGAAAACTTCAAGGTCGGCCAGCTCAAGCGCTACGGTCTCGACTATGAATCGCTGAAGGCCATCAAGCCCGACCTGGTCTACTGCTCGGTGACCGGCTTCGGCCAGGACGGCCCGTACGCGCACCGCGCCGGCTACGACTTCCTGATCCAGGGCATGGGCGGCCTGATGTCCGTCACCGGCGAGCGCGACGACCTGCCCGGCGGCGGCCCGCAGAAAGCCGGCGTGGCGCTGACCGACCTGATGACCGGCATGTACGCCACCATCGCCATCCTCGCCGCGCTGACCCACCGCGACCGCAGCGGCGAAGGCCAGTACATCGACATGGCGCTGCTGGACGTGCAGGTGGCGATGCTGGCCAATATGGGCAGCAACTACCTCAACAGCGGCAAGCCGCCCAAGCGCTGGGGCAACGCGCATCCGAACATCGTGCCGTACCAGACCTTCCAGTGCGCGGACGGCTACATCATCGTCGCCACCGGCAACGACGGCCAGTACCAGAAGTTTGTCGAAACGGGCGGCCGCGCCGACCTGGCCACGCACGAACGCTACGCCACCAACCCGCTGCGCGTGCAGCATCGCGACGAACTGGTGCCGCTGCTGGCCGAGATGGTGCTGGCGCAGCCGCGCGATTTCTGGATCGACCAGCTGGAAGCGGTCGGCGTGCCGTGCGGCCCGATCAACAACCTCGACGACGTCTACAAGAACCCGCAAGTGCTGGCGCGCGAACTGGTGATGGAGGTGCCGCATCCGACGGCCGGCAGCACGAAGCTGGTGCGCAGTCCGATGAAGATGTCGCTCACGCCGACCGACAACGCGGTCGCGCCGCCGCTGCTGGGCCAGCACACCGACGAGATCCTGCGCGGCCTGCTGGGCCAGAGCGACAACGATATCGCCGCCTTGCGCGCGCAGGGCGTGCTGTGATGGACAAGCTGATCGCGGAACTGCAGCGGCTGTACCTGCTCGACGACCAGGAGTGCTTCCCGGCCGGCGCGCTGACGCCGGAGATGCTGGCGCAGCACCTGGGCGGCGAGAAGACCGGCGCCATCAACCTGGTCTCGGACAACGGCCTGGTGCGCGCGCTGATCATCGACTTCACCCGCATGGGCGACGCCCCGGCCCTGCAGCACTGGGATCGCCTGTGCGGCGTGGCGAACGCGCTGCAAGATCAATTGAGCCTGCCGGCGCCGGCGGTGAGCATCAGCGGCGGCAATGGTTATTCCTTGTGGCTGTCGCTGACGACGTCGGTGCCGCTGAATCAGGCCCAGCAGTTCCTGCACCTGCTGCGCAAGACCTACTTCCCCGACATCCCGAACGAAGAGATCGGCCTGCGTCCCGACACCCTGACCAGCACGACGGCCGAGCTGCCACCTTGTCTGCATATGGCCAGCGGCACCTGGGCCGCGTTCATCAACCCCGGCATGGGCGCCTCGTTTGCCGACGAATCGGGATTGGAAATGATGCCGCCCTACGCCGCGCAAGCTGCGTTCCTGGAGGGGCTGCAGAGCATCAGCGACAAGCAGTTCACGCACGCCATCACCACCATGCACCCGCCACACGGCAAGGAGCGTCCGCACAAACCGGCGGTGCCGGCAGCGCATGTCGTCCCGGCCGGCCTGCTGTTGAAAGACGCGACGCTGGAAGACATCATCCAGCACCTGCACGCCAAAAACATCGAGCCGACGTTCCGGCATGTGATTCCAAAAGACTCAGTCTTTTGAACGTTTCCGCTCGCGCTCGGAGCGGATCATTTCTGCCTTGATGGCCCGGATGGCACCGGTAATTGGAAGAAAATAACGGTGCAAGCTCTTCCAGAACATGCGCCGTGCATAACTTTGTTCTTTAATGTTCGCAGAATCGTTCATTTTCGAAGTCCTCTCACAAACTCCCAGCTAGTGAAAAGCAAAGAGACAAAAAATAATATCATGTCCAGCGTGAGCATGCCGTGTGCACTCCACGCGATCATCTTGTAAGTAAAATCAGCGACACCGATAAGCTTTACCCATTGAGACAACAAGTCCAACGTAACAGCCGCCGCGATCAATACCAGGAAGAAGGCCAAACTGTAAAGTAAGACAACAATTTGGTCCTTGATTGCTTCTTTATGGTTCATAGCGTTCACAGGCCGCCGCGAAGGCGGCCCGCCTCCGTGTAGTTACGAACTGATGCGCATGTCCCGCTTGAGCTCCAGGACTTGCCCATGCATATAGCTCACCGCGCCGCGCATGTGCGACGACAGATGCGGGACGTTGATGCAGACCTGCCGGGCACGCTCGGACAGCCGCTCCATTTCGCGCACCAGCTTGTGGATGCGCAGCTGGTCCTGGGACAACAGCACCTCCTTCGCCGTATCGGATTGCCGGTCCAATCGCTGAATACTGTCGCGCAGTTCGCCGGGCACCTGGCGTTCCGCCGAACAGGCTTGCGCAGCCTGCCCTATCGCTTGTTCTAACAAATGAAACCGATGTTGGATGTCGTTCGCTTGCAGCATGATGTCTCCCTCCTCTGTTTTCTCCGGCACAGACGTGCCAAGGAAGTTCGACAGTGGAGGCCGCCGCCGGTTTCGGCAGGCGGAACGCTAACCCATGGAGCGCTGATGCAGATCAGTGCGCGGCCACATTTAGCCGCCGCAAACCGGCAATGACATTGCCTGTAACACCTCACCCTTGTCCGTTTGCACGAAAGCGCTGATGCCCAGCCGCTTGGCCGCAGCACCGGCCGGCAGCGCCAGCGTCCGGCTGACAACCGCGCCACCCGACATCAACGGCACCGGCGCCAACCACTCGCGCACCACGAAGTCATGTCGCAACAAGCGGCCGCTGTTCTCGCCCGCCTTCACCTGGCTGGCCACACCGTTCTCGACCAACGCGACGAACAGCTTGCCTTCATGCGCCGACCTGGCCGTCACGCTGACCGCCAGCCCGCCCGCGCTGGCCGCGTCCAGCGTGATGCCGATATCGGCCTGCGCCGCCAAGCCATTGATGCGCTTGACCGTGTCGGCCACACCGCGCGGCCAGCCGCGCTGCTCCTTGCCGCCGACAAAAATCTCCGGCGTGTAGATGGTGCGCGAGCCGGCCAAGTCGCTCAGCCAGCGCTGGCGGTCGGTGAAGGTCTTGCTGGAGAACGGATCCTTCCAGCCGATGTAGTTCCAGTAGTCGACATGTTCGGACAACAGCACCGCCTGTTGCTCCGTCACGCCGTCCGCGCGCAAGCCGCTGACATAGCGGTCGGCCGGCGGACAGCTGCTGCATCCCTCGGAGGTGTACAACTCCAGTAAGGCAATGCGGTAGGCCGGGCTCTGCGCGCTGCAACCGGCGGCCAGCGCCGGCGGAATATTGAGCGCAGCCGCGGCGGCCAGGCTCAGGATTAAATGTTTCACGGCGTCTCCAAAGCGATCAGTAATGCACCTTGGTCGCGCCGCCGCCGGCAACCTTACAGGCTTTGTAAGGACTTGTGACAAAATCAACAAATATCCAATTTACAAGTTATCCTGCGGCATGCCCAGATATCGACCACGCCACCTGCCGGGAATGCTCATCACCGGATTGCTGCATATAGCGATCATCTACGCATTCACGCAGCGCCAGCATGCCGCCGATATCCCACGCGTGCCGCGCGAGGCGATGCAGTGGCTGCTGCCGATGGCCCGGCCCGCAGTCAAGAACCCGCCCAAGCCGCAGGTCAAATCCGAGCCCCAGGCCAAAGTCGCGCCAGCGCCGAAAGCCATCACGCCTCCAACAGCCGACGTAAGCCCGCCGACAGCCGAGCCAACGCCAGCCAGCATCCCCGACGATCCCTTCGCCCAGGCGCCGGCCGCGCAACGCCCGCCAAGCGCCAGCGACATCCTGAGCCAGGCCAGGCTGGACGTGAGAAAAATCGACAAGGAGTTGCGCGCCGCCTATCCCGAGCGCGCCCCGGTGCCGCCGCCGGACAGCAAACAGGCCCGCCTGGAACGCGGCATCAACGCCGCGCATGAAGCGGTGCCGCCGAAGTGGTACCAGCCCGCCAGGATCATCGAGCTGAGCACACCAGACGGCGAGAACAAGACACGCACCTACAAAATCGTCACCGCTATCGTCACCTACTGCATCAACATCCGCCCCGACGGCAAGAAGTCGTACACCAACTGTCCGAATTGACTAGCGTTCGGCCTGCCCCAGCGGCGCCAGGCGACGCAGGCGCAAGGCCACCATGAAGGCCAGGCCGAGAAAGCCGCTCAGCACCAGCACCACGCCCGGCCAGCCTTCGCGCCCCCACATCACGCCGGTGGCCGAACCGACCACGCTGGAACCGAGGTAATAGAAGAACAGATACAGCGCCGACGCCAGCGCCTTGTTGGTGGTGGCGCGCCGCCCCACCCAGCTGCTGGCGATCGAGTGCGAGGCGAAGAAGCCGTAGGTGAACATCGCCACGCCAAACACGATCAGCGGCAAGCAGTTCGACAAGGTCAGCAGCAAGCCGGCGATCATGATGGTCATCACCGCCCACAGCACATGACGGCGGCCGTAACGGTCAGCCAGGCGCCCGGCCCACACCGAGCCATAAATCCCCAGCAGATACAGAAACGACACCGCGCCCACCAGGCTCTGGCTCAGATGGAACGGCGCCGCCAGCAGCCGATAAGCGATGTAGTTGTACAGGCTGATAAAACTCCCCATCAGCAGGAAGGACAGCGAAAACAACCACGGCAAGCCGGCATCGGACAGATGCAGGCTGAAGCCGGCCGGGAAAGTGCGCCAGCCGCTGCGCACCGCCACGAAATGGCGCGACGCCGGCAGCGAACGCCAGAACTCCCAGGCCGCCAGCAGCCCGGCCACGCCCACCGCCGCCAACGCCATCCGCCACGAAAAATGATCGCTCAGCACCGACGCGATCACCCGCCCCGACATGCCGCCAAACGCACTGCCGCTGATGTACAGCCCCATCGACAAGCCCAGCGAGCTCGGTTCCATCTCCTCGCCCAGATAGGCCATGGCGATCGCCGGCATGCCGCCCAGCGCCACGCCCAGCGTGGCGCGCATCAGCAGCAACTGCGAGTAACTCTGCGCAAACGCGCACAAGATCGTCAGCAGCGCCGAGATCACCATCGCCGCCACCATCAGCGGCTTGCGCCCCAGCCGTTCCGACACCGCGCTCGACGCCACCAGCGACACCGCCAGCGCCCCGGTCGACACCGACAGCACCATGCTGCTCTGCGCCGCGCTCAGCGCGAACTCGTGCGACAGCACCGGCATCAGCGGCTGCACGCTGTACAGCAATGCAAACGCCGAAAAACCGCCGAAGAACAGCGCGCGGCTGCTGCGTTTGAATTCGGGACTGCCGACGGTGATGTGCGGCACAGGGAGGGATGGCGCGGAACAGGCAGGTAGTGCGGCGGCGCTCAACGACATGATGGTTATCTCTTCAGAGGTACGATGTCTTCATCTTAGGATTGCACCGAATCACTGTCCAATATATATTTAAGCCGTTACTCATACTTTAAAAAGATAACAGAGATGGAACTCCGTCACCTGCGCTACTTCGTCGCCGTCGCCGAGGAGCTCAGTTTCACCCGCGCCGCCGAGCGCCTGCACATCGGCCAGCCGCCGCTGAGCCACCAGATCCAGATGCTGGAAGCCGAAGTGGGCGCTCAGCTGCTGGAGCGCAGCAAGCGCTGGGTGCGCCTGACGGAAGCGGGCAAGCTGTTCCTGGACGACGCCCGCCGCGTGCTGTCGCTGTCCGAGCAGGCAGTGCAGACCGCGCGCCGGGCCGAGCGCGGCGAGGCCGGCGAACTGCGGGTCGGCTTCACCTTCTCCACCCCGCTGACGCCGTTGTTCGCGACCGTGGTCAATCGCTACCGCCAGCGCTATCCGGGCGTGACGCTGACCTTGCGCGAGATGTCGACGGTGCCGCAGATCGACGCCATCGCCGCGCGCGAACTGGATCTGGGCTTGGTGCGTCCGCCGGAAGTGGCGGTGACCGATGCGGTCGAGATGACGGTGCTGCGGCACGATCCGCTGACGCTGGTGCTGCCGCTGGGGCATCCCTTGGCGAAAAAGAAGGCGGTCGCCATCAGCGACCTGCAAGGCCTGCCGTTCGTGATGTATCCGAAGACCGCCGGCACCGGGATTTATCCGCAGATTTTCCGGCTGTGCCGGGCGGCCGGCTTCATGCCGACGATCGCGATGGAGGCCAACGAAGCGTCGACCATCATCGGCCTGGTGGCGGCCGGCTGCGGCATCTCGGTCCTGCCGCGTTCGTTCGACATCATCCACATGGGCGGCGTCTGCTACCGCCCGCTGGCCGATCCCGAGGCCAACACCACCTTGCTGCTGGCGCAGCGCAAGGATGAAACCTCGCCGCTGGTGGCGGCCTTCGTCGCGGTGGCGACGGAGGCCGCTGCCGCTTAATTGTAGTCGGCGTCCAACTCGGAGCCGGCGTAGTTTTCCAGTTCCGCGAACAGCGTTTTCATCGCCGTACGGCCCTTGATGTTCTGGATCACCGTGCAGCCGGTGCGATAGCTGGCGATGCGGTCCAGCAGCACCGGGTGATGCTGCACCGGCACCTTGGCCACCAGCGCGGCCCAGCCCTCCTCGTAGTCCGGCTTGGACTTGCGCACCGACTTGACGAAACGCTCGAACTCCTTCTGCCCGGTGCGCGCCACCACGCGGCCGCCGCCTTCGATGGCGAAGATGATGGCCAGCGCGATCACGCCCTCGGCGTTGAGGTCGCTATCGTTGACCGGACCCTCGCTGTGGTGGCGGCGCAGCCAGCCGGCCAGGCGCACCACGGCCTGCACTTCCTTGCGCTGCTTGAGCAGCACTTCGTAGCGCTCCATGCCGTTCCAGTTCTGGTTCGGATCGGTCTGGCACAGGTCGACGAACAGGTCGCGCAGGCGCCGCGCCGAATACACCGGATCGGTATCGTACTCGCCGACCAGGGAGTCCTCCGGCAAGGCCGACAACTCCTTGATCAGGCGGAAGCCGATCTGGAACGCGTGCTCGGCGCCGTGCTCGATCAGGAAGTCCAGCGCCGCGAGGTCGCCCTCGTGCATCAGCGCGTGGTCCAGGCCCAGCGACACGCCGCCCACCGTCAGCTGCAAGGCTTTCTGGATGCCGTCGGCGGTGCGGTCGTTGGTGAACTTCTCGGCCACCATGGCGGTGATGCCGGTCAGTTCATCGGCCAGCGAATAGGCGGCCTCGTCGTCCGGGTGGGCCGCCAGTTGCTGGATGGCGCGGGTCAGGCGCGGTAAATTTTCTACGACAATTGCTGGCAGCATGTATCAGGATTCCATCACGAGAAAATGCCGGTGCCCAGGCTGCGGCGCGAACCAGGCTTGGCGGCACTGCGCGTGGACGGTACCTGCTTGCGCAAGCGGTACAGCAATTCCTTGGTGGAGCGCTGCAGGAAGTTCGGCTCGTCGTCCGGGTCGTCGCTGAACTCGGCGTCGGCCAGGTCGGCGCTGTGGCGGAACTCCGGGAACAGCTCGAACAGCGCGCGGTCCCAGCCGTCTTCCGAGGCTTGCGCCAACAGGATGGCCAGCGGAACCACGTCGTTGTCGGACGAGGTCTGGCCGGTCAGGTACGGGCCCTTGGAGATGATCTCGCCGGCCACTTCCAGGATTTCCTTCGGCGCCATCGAGAACAGAATAGCGAACGCGGTCGAACCGTGGTCGGTGGCCGAGGCGGCCGCCAGCAGTTCCTTGCGGCGCTCTTCGTCGTCGGTGGAAAACACCACGCCGTGGATGTGGGCGAACAGCGACTCGGCGATGCGCTCCGGATCGTCCTCGATCTGGTCGTCCGGCCAGGTCGCGGCGAAGAAGGCCAGGCTGTCGGCCCAGGCCTTGGGCGGCACCAGCAGCGTCGCCAGCGACATCTTGCCGCCGTCGAAGCCGGCCAGGTGCAGCGCCGTCACCTGCGGCGGGATGTTGTTGAGCACTTCCACCACCGCCAGGTCGCCGAACTGGTCGGCCGCCTCGGCGAAGGCTTGCTCGGCGTGGCCCAGCGAACCGGCCAGCACCAGCTCGGTCACTTGCTTGCTCAGCGCCGGCAGATTACTTTTTTCAGTCATGGTTAATCTCCATCCTGATCGAACATCTGGGCGAAGTCGTCGGTCGCCTGGTCTTCGTCGTTGACATCGTCGCCGTCGTCGTTGGCCGACAGCTGGTCCAGCGACTGGTCGTCGTCGTCCCACTTGCGCGGATGCTTGAACAGGAAGGCGGTGATGATGGCCTGGCGGCCCAGGTCCGGCAGGTTCTCTTCCAGCGCCGCGTACATGCGCGCCGCTTCCTCGCCCTTGCAGGTAGCCATCGCGAACACGCGGCCGGCGTCGCCGAACTCGTAGTCTTCCGCCTCGGCCAGCAGGCCTTTCGGATTGTTGAACTCGATGTGATCGACCAGCGCGAAGGCCAGCATGTTGACGTCTTCGATGCCGCCGCCGCTGGCGTACTCGGACACCAGCGCATCGATCATGCGCTGGTAGTTCTTGCGGTCGGGCGGGTCGCCCAGGATGCCATCGATCTGGCCTTCGAGCTCGCGCGATTGATAGGCGAACTCAGGGTGTACTTTTCTAGACATTGCTTGCTTTCTGATGAATGTGGCCGGCTCAGGCCGGTGGCAGCACGGTGCCATGCAGGTTGAACACCGCACGCCACAACTGGTACGCTTCCGCTTCCGGGTCGATGATGATGCGATGGTTCACGCGCTGGTTGTATTCCTCGCGCTTGACCGGATCGGACAGGATTTCATAGGCCTTGGTGATGGCCTTGAAACGCGCTTCCGCGCCGGGCGTCTGGTTGCGGTCCGGGTGGAAGCGCATCGCCAGCGAGCGGTAAATCTTCTTGATCTCGTCGTCGGTGGCGTTAGGCGCGATACCCAGCGTGTTGTAGTAATTTTCCATTTTGGAAACTCCGGGCCGTGATGCCGAAACAATTAAAGACGAATTATACCCGTGTGGCAGCCCCCTTTTCCGCCTCAGGCCGCCGCAACGCAGCATTTCCGCCGCTGTCATAGGGGGGATACGGTAAAATGCCCTTCACTCGAACTTTTGCAAAGCCAACTTTTCAGATGAGCAACGACAAAAACAGCCCAACGCCCGTCCTGACCTCCAATTTCCTGCGCGCCATCGTCGAATCCGACCTGGCGGCCGGCACCCACGTGCGCGAGGGCATGCCGAGCGTGATCACCCGCTTCCCGCCCGAGCCGAACGGCTACCTGCACATCGGCCACGCCAAATCGATCTGCCTGAACTTCGGCCTGGCGCGCGACTACCAGGGCCGCTGCAACCTGCGCTTCGACGACACCAACCCGGCCAAGGAAGAGCAGGAATACGTCGACACCATCATCGACAGCGTCAAATGGCTGGGCTTTGACTACGACTACCCGGCCGCCGACGGCGGCGTCGAGCACCATCTGCACTACGCGTCCGACTACTTCGACCAGCTGTACGCGATGGCCGAGTACCTGATCGAGCAAGGCCATGCCTACGTCGACAGCCAGTCGGCCGACGAGATGGCGGCCAACCGCGGCAATTTCAACACGCCGGGCAAGAATTCGCCGTTCCGCGACCGTCCGGCCGCCGAATCGCTGCAGATCTTCCGCGACATGAAGGCCGGCAAATACGCCGACGGCGAGCACATCCTGCGCGCCAAGACCAGCGCCGACGCGATGTCCTCGCCCAATATGAACCTGCGCGACCCGGCCATCTACCGCATCCGCCACGCCCACCACGTGCGCACCGGCGACGCCTGGTGCATCTACCCGATGTACGACTACACGCATCCGATCTCGGACGCGCTGGAAAACATCACCCATTCGATCTGCACGCTGGAGTTCCAGGATCACCGTCCGTTCTACGACTGGCTGCTGGAAACCCTGTCGGCGGGCGGCTTCTTCAAGCTGCCGGTGCCGCGCCAGTACGAGTTCTCGCGCCTGAACCTGACCTACGTCGTCACCAGCAAGCGCAAGCTGCGCCAGCTGGTGGAAGAAAACATCGTCGACGGCTGGGACGATCCGCGCATGCCGACCATCGTCGGCCTGCGCCGCCGCGGCTACACGCCGGAAGCGATCAAGCTGTTCTGCGAACGCATCGGCGTGACCAAGGCCGACGGCTGGATCGACATGAGCACGCTCGAAGGCTGCATCCGCGAAGACCTGGACCCGAAGGCGCCGCGCGCCACCGCCGTGCTGCGTCCGCTCAAGCTGATCATCGACAACTATCCTGAAGGCCTGAGCGAGGAATGCACGTCGCCGGTCCACCCACACCACCCGGAAATGGGCGTGCGCAGCTTCCCGATCACGCGCGAGCTGTGGATCGAGGAAGAGGACTTCATGGAAGTGCCGAGCAAGGGCTATTTCCGCTATGCGCCGCCGGTCGACGACAAGCCGGGCAGCCGCGTGCGCCTGCGCCACGGCTACGTGACTGAATGCACCGGCTACGACAAGGACGAAAACGGCAAAGTGGTGGCGGTCCACGTCAACTACTTCCCGGATTCGAAATCGGGCACGCCGGGCTCGGACAACTACAAGGTCAAGGGCAACATCCACTGGGTGTCCGCCGCCACCGCGCTGGAAGCCGAAGTGCGCCTGTACGACCGCCTGTTCACCGACGCCAACCCGGACGCCGGCGGCAAGGACTTCATCTCGCTGCTGAACCCGAACGCCAAGGAAGTCATCACCGCCCGGCTGGAGCCGGGCATGAGCGCGGCCCAGCCGGACCAGCGCTTCCAGTTCGAGCGCCACGGCTACTTCGTCGCCGACCGCGTCGATTCCACGCCAGGCAAGCCGGTGTTCAACCGCATCGTCACGCTGAAAGACAGCTGGGTCGCCAAATAAGCGTCGCTGCTACGACCAGCCACAACTGCCAAGGCCGGTGCTTCCCCATGGGAGGCGCCGGCCTTTTGCATCGCCGGCGATGGCAAAACGTCCAGGACAAATAGCAAAATAACAAATTTACTTGACTAGCATCGCTAAAGTTTCCTATATTCAGCCTACATCCGGTCCCAGGAGTTGCTTCAAGCATTCGATATGGTAGCGTTACTTGCGCAAAAACAACTATTCTCCCCGACCAAGCCGGTGTGGTGGGCTGGCGTCCTGCTATCGTTGGGGATCGGTGCGCTGTTCTATGTGATGGTCTACAAAACCATCGAACACGATGCCGCCGAGCGCTTCACGCAGCAGGCCCGCAATGCCCAGTACAACATCACCTCGCGCATCAACGCCTACACCGACGTGCTGCGCGGCACCGCCAGCTTCTTCGACGCCAGCGACCGGGTCGACCGCGCCAGCTTCCACCGCTATGTCAACGGGCTCGACCTGGGGCAGCAATTTCCCGCGCTCGACAACATCAATTTCACCCAGCACGTCACCGACGCCCAGCGCGACGCCTTCGAGCGCGCCGCCGCCCGCAGCGGCGACGGCCAGCCGGACGGCTACCCGAACTTCACCATCAAGCCCGCCGGCCGGCGCGACGAGTATTCGGTGCTGACCATGATCGAGCCCGTCGCCCCCTACCGCCACCGGCTCGGCATCGACATCAGCGCCAGGGAACAGGCCGCGCGCGCCATCGCGCTGGCGCGCGACACCGGCCAGCTGATCACCTCCGGCATGCCGATCGAAAACACCCGCAATTCCCAGGGCTGGGCGCTGGCGATGCGCCTGCCGCTCTACCGCAAGGACGTGTCGCTCAACGACGTCGAACAGCGCCGGGCGGCCTACATCGGCTCGGTGGGCATAGGCTTCAGCGTGCCGCGCCTGGTGCGCGCGGCCATGGACCAGATGCAGGTGCGCGAAGTGCACCTGATGTTGTACGACGATGGCAGGAACGCCGACGGCAGCGTCTCGCCGCTCACCCTGCTGTACGACAACAGCGCCAGCGCGCGCCACACGACGCACCGGGACGACCAGTTCGCCATCGTGCTGCCGCTGGACTTCAACGGCCGCCAGTGGTCGGCCCATTTCAGCGCGCCCAAGACGGTCTGGTACAGCCGCTTCGACGCCTTCCTGCCGTGGCTGGCCATGGCTTGCGGCTTTGTCGGCTCGCTGCTGTTCTACCTGTTGTTCCACACGCTGTCGTCGTCGCGCATGCGCGCCATCAAAATGGCCAAGGCCATGACCAAGGAGCTGCGCGACAGCCAGGCCAAGCTGCAGCTGTCGCACTACAAGCTGCGCCAGCTGGCGGCCCACGCCGACCAGATCAAGGAACAGGAGCGCAAGCGCATCGCCCGCGAAATCCACGACGACCTGGGCCAGAACCTGCTGGTGCTGCGCATCGACGCCGACCTGCTGGCCTCGCGCACCCGGCAAAACCACCCGCGCCTGCACGCGCGCGCGCGCAGCACGCTGACCCAGATCGACAGCACCATCAAGAGCGTGCGCCACATCATCAACGACCTGCGGCCGACCGTGCTGGACCTGGGCTTGAACGCGGCGGTGGAATGGCAGATCGCCCAGTTCCGCCAGCGCTCCGGCATGGTCTGCGAACTGATCGAGCACCAGAGCGACATCCGCATCGACGACCGCTGCGCCACCGCCTTCTTCCGCATATTGCAGGAATCGCTGAGCAACATCTTGCAGCATGCGCGCGCCAGCCTGGTGCGGGTCGAGCTGTGCCAGGCCGGCGGCATGCTCAGCATGACCATCAGCGACAATGGCGTCGGCCTGCGCGAGAGCAGCCGCAACAAGGTCGGCTCCTTCGGCCTGGTCGGCATCGAAGAGCGCATCAGCTTGCTCGGCGGCCATTGCGCCATCACCGGCGGCCACAACGCCGGCACCACGGTAACGATCTCGGTGCCGGTCGACTACGTGCCGCCGCCGGCGGCCGACGACCGCCAGCTCACCGCCCGCCTGGCGGCCGACGCGCCAGCGTAAATGGCCGGGTCCGCGTCAGTGCATTCCCAATACCGTAGGACGTTCCTGATAAAGCTTGAGAAAAATCAAAAGCTCTTCGCTTGCGCTGGGCAAGAATTGCAATTGTTCTATTTTTTCAACCCGCCTCATCAACGCAAAGGAAATGCCATGAACGTCATCAATGCCCTGGACCTGGAACCGATCAAAGTCAAATTGATGCACAGGGAGTCTGGCGAGGGCTGGTCGCTGGAACGCGCCAACGCCATCGAAACCGAATATCGCCGTTTCCTGTTCCTGATGAAGCAGTTCCCGAATGAGCAGACCGCGCCGCTGGTCGACGTCGACACCTTCTGGCATTACCACATCCTGGACACGATGAAATACGCCGTCGACTGCGACGCCGTGTTCGGCCATTTCCTGCACCACTTCCCGTACATCGGCCTGCGTGGCGAGGACGACCTGATGGCGCACGAGCGTCTCGGCCATCGCATGCAGGAATTGTATGAGGCCACTTTCGGCGAGTCCTACCTGCGCGGCGCCGCGCATCAGGATGTGGCCTACTCGGCCGCGCCTGGCGCAACCGCTTATTCGGCTGCGCCGGGCATGACGGCCTACTCGGCCGCCCCTGGCGTTGCCGCCAAAACCGCCTACTCGGCCGCCCCTGGCGTCGCCGCCAAGACCGCGTATTCGGCCGCTCCTGGCGTCGCCGCCAAGACCGCGTATTCGGCTGCTCCTGGCGTTGCCGCCAAGACCGCGTACTCGGCCGCCCCAGGCGTGAGTGCCAACACCGCCTACTCGGCCGCTCCAGGCGTGACTGCCTACTCGGCTGCGCCAGGCAAAATGGTGGAAGGCTTGCAAACGGCGGTCGACGCCGGCGCGATCATCGAGCAGGCCCGCGTCGCCAGCTTCTACAGCGACCGCCCGCGCCTGACGCCGTCGGCCTGAGCACTGGCGTGTGCGCCGCACACGGCAACACGAACAGGCGGGCTGCTCAAATAAGTGGCATACTCTGGGGATATTTATGGATGATGGGAGTTCATCATGGCTGTCAATACCGTAGCGTCCAGTACTGCCGCCGTACCAGCAACGCCGCCCCGCCAGCCTGAGCCGGTGAAAGCGGCGGACAAACCCGCCGAACGCGTCACGCCGCCGGCGCCGCCGCAAGTGGCAGCCGCGCCGACCGTCAACACCAGTGGCCAGCGCATCGGCACCACCATCAGCACGTCGGCCTGAGCACCAGGCCGCATAAGACAACGGCGCGTGACCGAGAGGTCCGCGCCGTTTTCTTTACGACTGGCCCGTCATCAGGCCGCCATCAATTCGCGCAGTTCGCGAATGCTGAAATCGCTGATCTCGTGCATGCGGATCAGGATGGTCGCGCCGATAGGCAGCGTGTTGTGACGGATCTTGCTGATGACCGGTGGCGCTACTTCCAGCGCGCGCGACAGGGCTGCATCGTTTTTCAGTTGCAACTTCTCGATGATGGCATCCAGGACGCGATTTGGGTTGTAGGTCGGCGATGCGGTGATTTCTTTGATAGACATAATGTTTTTTAAGTAGGTTCTGGCCGTCTTAGTCAAAAAACGACACATGGGTAAAAAAAATTTTTAGCTCTATTACCAATGAAGCACTACAAAACACAGTCATTAATGCCGGTTTTTAGTGCTTAGCCGAGATAATACACGTTTACGTTAACGAACGGCTAACTCATCAGACATTTCTGTGAGATTTAGAGAGATTTTACCCCTATTTCTTGTGCTAGGAAGATATTTGTTGCGAGAAAAGGTATAAATATTGGTAAAGTCAGTTGGATCGGCTGAGACCGGCGGCACGAAAACACCATTCAACCGCCATCAAAGCGGCCAGTTGGGCGATAGAGCCTGGGAAGAGAAGTGTGGAAGAACCGAGGAAGTCGATGTCGTGCGAGTTGTAGTACCAGCCCAGCTGGCGACGGATCTCATCCGGCGTAGGCGGAGGACGGCGGTCGCACTCACGCTGGTGCATATAGGCGCGAACCTGCTCCTTGCTGGGATGGGAAGTGGCTGTCATACCCATGGCTCCTTCGTGAGATGGCTAACAATATCGTATCATGTGCAGACTTGATTGATATAGCTCATACAAATTGCGTTGCCATTTTGGCACAAACCCCACGGAAACGACTTGCACTAGTGTAATTTCCGCCCCGTCTTTACTTGTTTTTACAACATACTCCCATGACCTACGAAGAATTCCTCGACGAAGTAACGACGCTGCTCCACGAAATCTATGACCTCGACGACGCCGCCGCCATCAAGCTGGTGGTCGACGCCCAGGACGCCGAATATTTCGTGGCCCACGATAACGATCCCGAACTGCGCACGCCGGAACAGGCCCGCAAGGACGCCGTCGCCCTGCACGAAGCCAAGCAAAACAAGGTGCAGACCCAGAAAAAGCAGCAACAGCGCGTGCAGCAGAAGAAGCGCCCGCCGCGCGCCTGATCAGCCCTTCAACATCTGCGCCACGGTGGCGTAGCGCAGCCGCACGCCCAGTTCACGCTTGATGCGGCCGTTGCTCAGCCGCCGCGATTCCGACATAAACGACAGCAAGGCCGGCGTCACCACTTTCTGCAGCTCGGCGCGCACCAGGCGCGGCGGGCGCGGCAGCTGGAAGGCGTCCGCCACCGCATCGAAATACTCCGCCATCTTCATATCGCTATCGTCCACCGCGTGATACACCCGGTTGGGCAAGGCGCGGAACAGTGCGCGCGCGATGATGGCGGCCAGGTCGTCGGCATGGATGTGGTTGGTGTACACGTCCTCCGCCTCCACCAGCGCCGGCGTACCGGCCTGCAAACGCTTCAACGGCAGGCGGTCGGCGGCATAAATTCCCGGCACCCGCAGGATGGACAGTTGCGCGCCGGCGCGCCGCGCCCAGCGCCGCAACACCTGCTCCGCGTCCACCCGGCGCAAGGCGCGCGCGTTGCGCGGCGCCACCGGACGGCTCTCGTCAAACAACGCTCCGCCGCAATCACCGTAGACGCCGGTGGTGCTGACATAAACCAGACGGGCGTGCTCAGGTAAAATGGCGGTCAGATTACGCGTGTGGCGGTCCTGCGCGCCCTCGGCGGGCGGCGGCGCCAGGTGCACGACATGGTTCGCCAGGCCGGCCAGGCGCCGCAAAGTGGCAGGCTGGTCCAGGTCGACCACCAGCGGCACGGCGCCCAGCGCGCGCAATGCGGCGCGGCGCGACGGCTGGCTGGTGGTGGCGAACACGCGAAAATACGGACGCAACAGCGGCACCAGCCGCATGCCCACGTCGCCGCAGCCCACGATCAACAGGCGCGGCAGCTTGAATTTTTGAATAGTAAGTTTTTTCATTGAAGGATTGTATGACGTTTCAAATCACTGTACAGCCCAGCGGCCATCAATTCAGCTGCGAGCAAGACGAAACCGTGCTGGCCGCGGCCATGCGCGCCGGCGTCGGCCTGCCCTACGGCTGCAAGAATGGCGCGTGCAGTTCCTGCAAAGGCAAAGTCATTTCCGGTGCGGTCACGCACAAGGCCCACCAGGAGCGCGCGCTGACCAAGGACGAGGAAGCGGCCGGTTACTCGCTGTTCTGCTGCGCCACCGCGCAAGGCGACCTGGTGATCGAAGCGCGCGAAGTGGCCGGCAGCGACGACTACCCGATCCGCAAGATGCCGTCGCGCGTGGCGACGCTGGAGAAACTGGCGAGTGACGTGATCGTTATGACCCTGCAACTGCCGGCCAACGAGACGCTGAAATTCCGCGCCGGCCAGTACATCGAATTCATGCTGCGCGACGGCAAGCGCCGCAGCTACAGCCTGGCCTCGCCGCCGGACCAGGATCAGCCGCTGAGCCTGCACATCCGCCACATGCCGGGCGGCCTGTTCACCGACCAGGTGTTCAGCACCCTGAAGGAACGCGACATCCTGCGCTTCGAAGGCCCGATGGGCACCTTCTTCGTGCGCGAGGACAGCGACAAGCCGATGGTGCTGCTGGCCTCCGGCACCGGCTTCGCGCCGATCAAGGCCATCATCGAGCACCTGCGCGCGCAGGATTCGCAACGTGCCATGACCCTGTACTGGGGCGGCCGCCGCCCGCAGGACCTGTACATGGACGCGCTGTGCCGCCAGTGGGAAGCGATCCTGCCGAACTTCAGCTACGTGCCGGTGATCTCGGCCGCGCAGCCGGAAGACCACTGGAACGGCCGCACCGGCTTCGTGCACGCCGCCGTCATGGCCGACCTGCCCGACCTGTCCGGCCACCAGGTGTATGCCTGCGGCGCGCCGATCATGGTCGATTCCGCCAAGCGCGATTTCGTCGCGCAATGCCGTTTGCCGGAGGATGAATTCTACGCTGATGCCTTCACCACCGAAGCCGACATCAACCAGCCCTAAGCATCCATCTCCACCGGGAGCAGACAGGGATGCGGAGTCCCAAGGCTCTGCTCCCTGAAAGCTCAAATGACCAGTTCCAGCAACGGCTTCCGCGTCCTGCGCCACCGTAACTTCGCCCTCTACCTGTCCTCCCGCACCCTCGCCACCCTGGCGGTCCAGATGCAAAACGTCGCCATCGGCTGGCAAGTCTATGCGCTGACCCACAACCTGTTCGACCTCGGCCTGATCGGCCTGGCGCAGTTCGCGCCCTTCCTGCTGCTGATCCTGTTCGCCGGCCACGCCGCCGACCGCTACGACCGCCGCACCCTGATCGCGCTGACGCTGGGCGCGCAGCTGCTGTGCGGGCTGATGCTGCTGGGCTTCACCGTCGCCGGACTCGGCGCCGTCTGGCCGGTGTTTGCCGTGCTGGTGCTGTTCGGCAGCGCGCGCGCCTTCATGGGGCCGGCCACGCAAGCCATCCTGGTCAACCTGGTGCCGGCCGAGAGCCTCAGCCAGGCCGTCGCGCTGAGCTCGTCGAGCTTCCACCTCGCCGTCATCCTCGGCCCGACGCTGGGCGGCCTGTTCTACCTGGCCGGGCCGAAAACGGTTTATATGATTTCCTCGGCGCTGCTGGTGGCCGCGGTGGTGATGATGTCGCTGGTCAAATCCGTCAAGCAGCCCAGCAACCGCGAGCCGGCCACCTGGCACACGGTGCTGGAAGGCTTGCGCTTCGTCTGGTCCAAGCCGGTGGTGCTGGGCGCGATTTCGCTCGACCTGTTCGCCGTGCTGTTCGGCGGCGCCACCGCGCTGCTGCCGGCGCTGGCGCACGACGTGCTGCAGGTCGGCCCGACCGGCCTGGGCCTGCTGCGCACCGCGCCCGGCGCCGGCGCCGCCCTGTGCTCGATCACGCTGACCTTCTTCCCGATCACGCGCCGGGTCGGCCTGTGGATGCTGGGCGGCGTCGGCGTGTTCGGCGTCTGCACGCTGGTGCTGGGCGCCACCTCCAGCTTCATCATCGCGCTGGCGGCCCTGTTCCTGATGGGCGCCGGCGACATGATCAGCGTCTACGTGCGGCACCTGCTGGTGCAGTTCGAAACGCCGGACGCCATACGCGGCCGCGTCAGCGCCGTGAATTCGGTCTTCATCGGCGCCTCGAACGAGCTGGGCGAATTTGAATCCGGCCTGACCGCCGGCTGGATGGGCTTGACGCGCGCGGTGCTGTTCGGCGGCGCCGCCACCTTGGCCGTGACCGGCGCCTGGGCCGTGCTATTCCCGGTCCTGTCGCGCATGGACCGCTTTCCACACGAGGATAAATAATGACTTTACGCATACGCCTGCCGGGCATCATCCACAGCCGCCCTCACCTGAGCCTGGCGGTGACGCTGGGCGCACTGGCCGCCCCGCTGCTGCCGCACGCCTGGCCGCTGCTGTCGCGCCTGCTGACGGCGTGGAATATCACGGTCTGGTCCTACCTGCTATCGATGGGCTGGATGATGGTGCGCGCCGACCAGCACGATATTCACCGCGCCG
This sequence comes from Duganella sp. GW821-FHT07G03, assembly GCF_059418605.1. Lineage (NCBI taxonomy): Bacteria > Pseudomonadati > Pseudomonadota > Betaproteobacteria > Burkholderiales > Oxalobacteraceae > Duganella > Duganella sp. GW821-FHT07G03. The sequence goes on along the minus strand of NZ_JBWKQE010000037.1, from coordinate 11,674 downwards.
CCTGCCGCCAGGATGAAAAAGGGCCGGTGATCCTCGCCACGCTGTCGCTGGTCATCATGGTCAGCCTGGTGGCCATCATCTCGCAGCTGTCCACGCTGAAGGACCTGCCGCCGGCCGACATGGCCTACCACTACGGCTTCGTGGTGCTGACCCTGACCGGCTCATGGTTCATGATCGGCACCATGTTCTGCTCGCACTACGCGCATCTGTACTACATCAAGAACGAGGGCGAGAAGCCGCTGCAATTCCCCGACCAGGAATTGACGCCGAACTACTGGGACTTCCTGTATTTTTCGTTCACCATCTCGATGGCGGTGCAGACCTCGGACGTGGCCGTGCGCGGCCGCGCCATGCGTCAGGTGGTGCTGGGGCAGTCGGTGCTGTGCTTCTTCTACAACCTGGCCATCCTGGGGCTGTCGATCAACATTGCCGCTTCGCTCATCAATGCTTAATGAGAACTCATCAATGCTTAATGAGAACCTAAGAAGAAAAGGAGTAATATTGAATTGCAGTTCAACAAACAGGAGCAAGCGTATGCAAATCAATATCAATGCCGACAAAACCATCGACCGCCACGCCGGTCTGGATGAACATGTACATACGGTCGTGAGCAATGCCCTCCACCGCTTCGGCGAGCAGATCACCCGCGTCGAAGTCCACCTGAGCGACAACCTGGTGCAGAAATCGGCCGACGGCGACAACCGCTGCCTGATGGAAGCCCGCGTCACCGGGTATCAACCGATCGCCGTCAGCGATCACGCCGCCACGCTGCACCAGGCCATCGGCGGTTCGGCGGACAAACTCAAACGCGCCATCGACAGCGCCCTGGGCCGCCTGCATGACAAAGACAAGCGTCACGCCAACGGCGCCGTGGCGGACCAAGCCGAAGCAGACGACACCGAATAAGATTGACATGGGCGGAGCTAGCGCTGTGCTAGCTCCCGCAAATATCCCAGTCCTTGCAGCGACCTGCTGCCATACCAGGACATCATCTCCCCATCGACCAGCAACACCGGCTTGCCGATCTGCTTTTCCAGCGCATCCGCATGGACTTCCGTGAAGCGATACGGTTCGCTCGACAGCAGCACCCCGTCCACTTGCGCGATCAGTTCCGACGACCATTCGAAGCGCGGATACCGCGCCTCGCCCAGCGCCGGCACGCGCCAGCCGATTTCCTCCAGCATGCGGGCGATATAGGTGTCGCGCGAGACCGTCATCCACGGGTCTTGCCAGATGCAGTACAACATCGTCTGCGGCCGGCCCGGCGGCATGGCGCGCAGCAGCGCATATTCCGCCTCGAACGCCGCGCACCAGTCGGCCGCCGCCTGCTCGCGGCAGAACACCCCGCCCATCAGGCGCGCCAACGCCAGGTTGTCGCGCGGGCGCAGCGGATGGGTGACCACGATGTTCGGTATGAATTCCGCCAACAGCTCGACGGTCGGCTTTTCGTTCTCGTCGATATTGACCACCAGGTGGGTCGGCGCCAGCTTGCGGATTTTTTCGATATTCACATCCTTGGTGCCGCCGATCTTGGGGATGGCCTGCACCACCGCGGCCGGATGGATGCAGAAGCCGGTGCGCCCCACCAGCTGCCCGGCCAGTCCCAGCTCGCACAGCAGCTCGGTAATCGACGGCACCAGCGAGACGATGCGCGCGTGCGGATCGGCCTGATGCGGGGTGCCGATCGCGTCGGTATATTCCATGTTGTCATCCAGTGTGGGCAATGCGACATTGAAGCATCTGCGGATACAACGTGCAACAACTGCGGGACGAAATTTACACGCGATGCCAGGCAGTTCAGCTATGATTACCGTGCTTGCCCATCAGCATCCTGAAAGACCATTTTGAAACAAATCAGCACATTCGGCGCCTCCCGCTACCAGATCAGCGACTTGCAACTGCTGCGCAACGCCGACGACGACACCGCCATCGCCAAACTGCTGGCGCCCTGCCCCGTGATGCAACTGGACGCCGGGCAGGCGGTCACCGATTCCAGCCGCGCCCGCCTCTACATCGTGCTGCGCGGCGCGCTCTCGGTCGCCACCGACACCCGCACCGGCATGGCCGACGGCACCGTCAGCAAGATACTGCCGGGCGAAAGCGTGGGCGAACAATCGGTGTTGGACGAGGAAGCCAACCTGTCGAGCATCACCGCGCTGGAGCAGAGCGAAGTACTGGTGATCGAGGCCGACATCGTCTGGAAGCTGATCGACGAATCGAATGTGCTGGCGCGTAACCTGCTGCGGCTGCTGTCCTTCCGCATCCGCGCCGCCAACGCGCAGCTGCGCCGGCGCCAGAAGCTGGGCGAGTTCTACCGCCAGCTGTCGATGATCGACGGCCTGACGGGACTGTACAACCGCGCCTGGCTCAACGACCTGCTGCCGACCATGATCGCCACCGCGCAAGGCTCGCACGCGCCGCTGGCGCTGATCATGATCGACCTCGACCACTTCAAGCAATTCAACGACAGCCACGGCCACCTGGCCGGCGACCAGGCCTTGCGCACGGCCGCGCACGTGCTCAGCAGCGCGCTGCGGCCGACCGATTTCGCGGTGCGCTACGGTGGCGAGGAAATGATGGTGTTGTTGCCGGACACCAGCGACAAGGTGGCGGTGGCGGTGGCCGAGCGCCTGTGCGAACGCATGCAGCAGGCGGTGGTGTTTGCCGACATGCGCATGGCGCTGCCGCAGATCACGGCCTCGTTCGGCGTGGCGACGCTGCAGGCGGGCCAGGACGACCATGCGCTGATCGCCGCCGCCGACGGCGCGCTCTACCGCGCCAAGGACCAGGGCCGCAACCGCGTGGTCCATCACGAAGCTACTGGCCTGGTCCAGCCTTGACCGGGGCCGCGCCGCTGTCGGCCGGCTGCGCCTGGTGCGCGGCGGCGAAGTCGGCATACCCCTTCTGCACCAACTCGTAAGTCTTGTCGATATTGCCGGCCACATCGCCATTCAGCACCTTCAGCCCGTCCAGCACGCCGCGCGCCTCCTTGAAGCCCTGGTCCACGCCCTTTTTCAGCGTATCCATGAACTTGTTGAGCACGGCGTCGCCCTCCTCGCCGGGGTGCTGCTGCTGGAAGGCTTCGTAAAACGCCGTCGACAGCGATACAATGCGGCTCGCGGTGCCTTCCGGCGTATTATCCTGCGACACGGCGTTCTGGATGGCGTTGTCGCCGAAATCGTCCTTGAGCGCCTCGTTGATGCCGGTCAGCGCCGTTTTCAGCACCACCGACAAGGGATCGTTGGAAGAATTCAACGATACCGTCAAGGAAGCTTGTACGATAGACACGTTGAGCTGCGCCTTGGCCTTGGCCAGGACGTTCACCTTACTATCGTCCTTGGCCTGGACCGGTGTCGCGGCTGTTGTACTGCCGGATGTTGCAGAGACGGGAGTGGCCATGATGTGGCTCCTGTTGGAATATCTTTAATTATCGGCAGACTTACGAATAACTGTAGCCCCCTTGACCGCAACCATGACCACACAGACCTTTCTCTGGCACGACTACGAAACCTTTGGCGCCCAGGCGCGCCGCGACCGCCCGGCGCAATTCGCCGCGATCCGCACCGACGCCGACCTGAACGAGATCGGCGATCCCATCATGTTGTATTGCAAGCCGGCCAACGATTTCCTGCCGGACCCGCAATCCTGCCTGATCACCGGCATCACGCCGCAGCAATGCCTGGAATGGGGCGTGCCCGAGCATAAGTTCGCCGCCACCATCGAGCAAGCCTTCTCCAAGCCGGGCACCATCGGCGTCGGCTACAACACCATCCGCTTCGACGACGAGATCACCCGCTTCATGTTCTGGCGTAACCTGATCGATCCGTACGCGCGCGAATGGCAGAACCAGTGCGGCCGCTGGGACTTGCTGGACGTGGTGCGCATGACCTACGCGCTGCGTCCGGAAGGCATAGCATGGCCCTTGCGCGAGGACGGCAAGCCGAGCTTCAAGCTGGAGCACCTGGCCAAGGCCAACGGCCTGCTGCACGAGGCGGCGCACGATGCGCTGTCCGACGTGCGCGCCACCATCGCGCTGGCGCGTCTGATCAAGCAGAAGCAACCGAAGCTGTTCGACTTCTGCCTGGCGCTGCACAAGAAAGACCGCGTGGCCGACGAGATCGGCATGCACCTGGCGCCGCAGCTGCGCGCGCCGTTCCTGCACGTGTCGGGCATGTTCCCGGCCGAGCGCGGCTGCATCGCGCTGGTGTGGCCGCTGGCCACGCACCCGACCAACAAGAACGAAGTGATCGTCTGGGATTGCACCTACGATCCGACCGAGCTGTTCACGCTGGATGCCGACACCATCCGCACCCGCATCTTCAGCCGCGCCGACGCGCTGCCGGAAGGCGTGACGCGCCTGCCGGTCAAGAGCATCCACCTGAACAAATCGCCGATGCTGGTGTCCAACCTGAAGACGCTGTCGCCGGCGATGGCGGCCAAGTGGGGCATCGACCTGGAGCAAGGCAAGGCCAACGCCGCGCTGGCCGCGGCCGGCCGCAACATGGATGTGGAATGGGAGCAGGTGTTCCACCGTCCGGCCGGCGCCGAACTGGATGTGGACGAGGATCTGTACAACGGCTTCGTCGGCAAGGACGACCGCCGCATGCTCGATACGCTGCGCAAGGAAACGCCGGCCAGGCTGGCCACGTCATCGCCGTCGTTCAGCGATCCGCGCCTGCTGGAACTGCTGTTCCGCTACCGCGCGCGCAACTTCCCCGAGACTTTGTCCGAAGGCGAAATGGAGCATTGGGAACAGCACCGCGCGGCGCGCTTCTACGAAGGCGCCGGCGGCGCGCGCAGCATCGACCAGTTCTTCGGCGAGATCGACCATCTGCAACAGGATGCCGATGAGCGTGCCGAACACATACTGGCCGAGCTGTACGAGTACGTGGAGCTGATCGCCCCAGCGCACTAAACTGAATTATGCGCGATGCAGGTTGATGGCGTCGCGCGTCTCCAGCGCCACGCGGCGCGCGGCGGCCGCGAAGTCTTCATTGGCCTTGGCCGCCGCGTACAAAATCGCGCGCGACGAGTTGATCATCATGCCGGTGCCGTTGTAGGTACGGCCCGACTTGACGGTCGCCTCGATATCGCCGCCCTGCGCGCCGATGCCCGGCACCAGCAGCGGCATGTCGCCGACGATGGCCCGTACCTGCGCCAGTTCTTCCGGGAAGGTGGCGCCCACCACCAGCGCGCATTGGCCGTTGGTGTTCCACTTGTCGGCCACCAGGCGCGCCACGTGCTGGTACAGCGGCTTGCCGTCGACGTTCAGGAACTGCAAGTCCGAACCGCCGGCGTTGGAGGTACGGCACAGGATGATGACGCCGCGCTCGCTCCACTCCATGTAGGGCTCCACCGAGTCCGAGCCCATGTAGGGATTGACGGTCACCGCGTCGGCGCCGTAGCGGTCGAACGCCTCGCGCGCGTACTGGCGCGCAGTGGCGCCGATGTCGCCGCGCTTGGCGTCCAGGATCACCGGGATGTGCGGATAGTTGTCGCGCACGTAGTGGCAGATCTTCTCCAGCTGGTCTTCCGCGCTCAGCGCCGCGAAGTAGGCGATCTGCGGCTTGAACGAGCACGCCAGGTCGGCGGTCGCGTCGATGATCTCGCGGCAGAAGTGGTAGATGCCTTGCGGGTCGTTGTGGAACTGGGCCGGCAGCTTGGCCATGTCCGGATCCAGGCCCACGCACAGCAGGGAGTCGTTGGCCGCCCAGGCGGCAGATAATTTGTTGATGAAAGTCACGACGCACCCTTCGAATTTGTTGCAAACCCTCTATTGTAACGCCCCCCGCAGCCGCCTGTTAAAATTTGACCCTCACTCCTTAGAAAGCGAATTCCTATGAAACTCACGAACAAAGTCGCTATTGTGACCGGCGCCACCCAAGGCATAGGCTTGGCTTGCGCGCAGCGCCTGGTGGCCGAAGGCGCCAAGGTCATGCTGGTCGACATCAAGCCGGAAGGCGCTTCCGCCGCCGCCACGCTGGGCGAACAGGCGCGCTTCTTCGCCGCCGACGTCAGCCAGAAATGCGACGTCGACGCGCTGGTGGCCGCCACCCTGGCCGCATTCGGCCGCATCGACATCCTGATCAACAACGCCGGCGTCACCCACGCCGCCGATTTCCTCGACCTGACCGAGGACGATTTCGACCGCGTGCTGCGCATCAACCTCAAATCCATGTTCCTGTGCGGCCAGGCGGTGGCACGCGAGATGGCCAAGCAACACAGCGGCTGCATCATCAACATGTCCAGCGTGAACGCCGAACTGGCGATTCCGAACCAGGTGCCGTACGTGGTGTCCAAGGGCGCGATCAACCAGCTGACCAAGGTCATGTCGCTCAACCTGGTCACGCACGGCATCCGCGTCAACGGCATCGGCCCCGGCACCATCCTGACCGAACTGGCCAAGCAAGCCGTGATGGCCAGCCCGGAAGCGCGCCACACCATCCTGTCGCGCACGCCGATGGGCCGCTGCGGCGAACCGGAGGAAGTGGCCTCGATCGCCGCCTTCCTGGCCAGCGACGACGCCAGCTACATGACCGGCCAGACGCTGTATGTGGACGGCGGCCGGCTGGCGCTGAACTACACGGTGCCGGTGAAATAAAGAGATATACGCATGGTTGATGTCTGGTATCTGAAACATCAATTAGACACATATCTTTCGTACCCCCATAATTACACCTGTCTCCACTATTCTCCTCCAAGAAAATAGTTTTAAGCCCGCTTTCACCAGCGGGCTTTTTTTTTGCTTGCTGTCATTACAGCGTCATATTCACTTCCTATACTGGACACATCTTCAGTACATGCAACCGATAGGCATGACGGAAGAAAGGTGCACCGGGCTTCCGGTGCACCACTCCCCCTTTTCTGCGCTGCATGGTATTGTCCGGGTCATGATCAAGCTACTTCTTCTGACCGATTCCCATGCCCGACTACGTTACTGGACTGCCATCGTCCTGTATCTGCTGATCCTGATACTCGGCTCGCTGCCCGGCGCCCGCCAGGACATCGGCCAGGTGGCCTCGGGACTGCTGCTGCATTCGGTCGCCTACGCCGGGCTGACCTTCCTGATTTTCACCGGTGGCACCGGCAGCTTGCGGCTACGCGCCGGCAAGGCCGTGCTGACCATCGCCCTGATGGGCGCACTCGACGAAGTCGTGCAAAGTTTCTTCCCCTACCGTCATGGTGCCGTGTCCGACTGGCTGGTCGACTGCAACGCCGCCGTGCTGACGGCGTTCTTCATGTGGGTCCTGTGGACCCGCTATCGCATCCAGCCGTCAAACTGATACTGCCGGCGCGTTCTCCAGGCGCGCCCATCGCCAGCCCCACGTCCAAACGCATCTGCTGCAATTGCTCCGCCTTGGCCACGCGTACCAGTTCGTGCAATGAATGCGTTAATAAATGCCGGCTGCGAGGGTCCGGCGCATTGCCACAAGTTGAATTAATTAAATCTTCGATAATAGTATCTGTCACGCGTGTCAACATATCGATATCCTTTAAAGTGATACCCAACAATTATTGCGTGTGAGTAGCAACGTTCGATTGATGTATATCAACCGCGACAGAATGTCGAGGAACAAAACCGAGCAAACGACCTCTGAATCAAAAGGCTGGCCATTTTGATGATTCGACCGAGGGGAGAATGAAATGAATATGACAAGAAATTCTATCGTCGCGCTATTTATTCTGACGCTGGCGGCTTGCGCCTCAGAACGCAGCAGCGAACCCAGCGCGAGCAGCAGCACCAGCAGCTATCCGTCCGATGGCGGCAGTCCCGGCACAACTAGCAGCACCACCGGCACCATGACCAACAGCAACCCCAGCGCCCAAGCGTCCTACGGCGTGGTGCAGGCCATCGACCAGATGCAGCGCCAGGACGTGGGCGTGGGCACGGCGGGCGCGGCGGCGGCCGGCGGCAGCGTTGGCTTGCCGACCGACAAGGTCTACCGGGTCAGCGTGCGCATGGACGACGGCAGCAGCCAGATGGTGGTGGTCGACTCCATGCCCAGCTACAAGATCGGCGACCGCGTACGCTACAGCAACGGCGCCTTGACCAGCTACTAGTGGACTGTAACAGTTCGCTAGTACAGCTGCTCGACCTGGTAGCCGCGCTTCCTGAGCAGCTGCGGCAAGCCGTCGTCGCCCACCAGGTGCAGCAGGCCGACGCCGACAAAGGCAGTTGGCTCCTGCTGCATGATGCGCTCGATATTGTTGGCCATTTCCGGATTACGCTTGCCCAGCAGGACGCGGTTCATGAAGCCGGCGGAGATCGTGTCGCCGCTGGTGGCGGACCGCCACGCCGCTCGGATGGCGGGCGCGTCGGCGGCGTTCCAGGCGTCGATCAGCGCGGTGGACTTCTTCAGCGAAGCGCCGTCGGCCAGGTCGGCCAGGTGCTCCAGCAGATACTGCTCTTGCTGGCGTTCATCCAGCGTATCGAACAGACTCAGCTGATAATCGGCGCTTTCCAGCTCGCGCACCGCCTTGTCCTGGCTCTTGGCGGCCGCCAGCAGCGCGTACTCGACCGCCTGGCTGCGCTGGAAGCCATGCACCTCCATCTCGGCGCCAACCAGCAGATTGGCGATCAGCCAGGGCTTGTACAGTTGCACCGATTGCAGCGAGATGCCGGCCCGCGCCAGCGCCTCCACCGTCAGGCGCAGCGTCGCCGGCGACAGGTGCCGCTGCACCGTGTCGCCCTCCGGATAGCGGCCATGGCGCGCCAGCGCCAGCTGGAACGGCGCATCCTGGCGGATATCGAGCTCGATCACCAGCGCCTTGGAGTCCAGCAGCGCGCGCGACACCAGCGGGTCCAGCGGGTAAAAACCGTCCCTGCCGACATGGATGGTGCCGAACAAATAGCTGGTCTTGCCATCGTGCGTGACCCGGTACAACTGGCCCCGGTGCGCGGCCGAAACCGGCTCGCTCAAGCCGGCGGCAAACACCGCCTGGCAGCAGGCCAGCAATATCGTAATGAGAATGGCAATCTTCTTCGGCATGAGTTTCCCCCCGCGATAGCGGGCATGCCATCGAAAGAATGAAATGTAATATGGGAGTAGTAAGGCGATGCGCGTTACTGTTTCCTATGGTAAATCAGGAAAATGCGCGGCGAGATATTTTTTTAAAACTTGCGGCCAAACTTCAGCGAAATAAACACACTAAATATCAAGTTTTTAATAAAAATACTGTTTAAATGATTAGATATTATTGATTTATTACGCCTAATACCCACACCGAATCCACGGGTTTCATTGATTATTGACCAAGCGGCCGGATATAGCCCTCATGATTCCATTTTCCATCCTCGACCTTTCGCCGATCGCCGAGGGCAGCACGCCCTCCGCATCGTTCCGCAACACGCTGGACCTGGCGCAGCACGGTGAGCGCTGGGGCTACCAGCGCTACTGGCTGGCCGAGCACCACGGCATGCCCGGCATCGCCAGCGCCGCCACCGCCGTGGTGATGGCCCATGTGGCCGGCGGCACCTCGACCATCCGGGTCGGCGCCGGCGGCATCATGTTGCCCAACCACGCGCCGCTGGTGATCGCCGAGCAGTTCGGCACGCTGGAGGCGCTGTTCCCCGGCCGCATCGACCTCGGCTTGGGCCGCGCGCCCGGCTCCGACCAGACCACCGCGCGCGCCCTGCGCCGCAACCTCGACAGCGATGCCGACGCCTTCCCGCAGGATGTACTCGAATTACAAGATTACATGTCCGACACGCCGCGCCAGCGCGTGCTGGCCGTGCCCGGCAAAGGCGCCAAGGTGCCGCTGTGGATTTTGGGTTCCAGCACCTTCGGCGCGCAGCTGGCCGCACACATGGGACTGCCGTTCGCCTTCGCCTCGCATTTCGCGCCGCAGATGATGATGCAGGCGATCGCCCTCTACCGCGGCAACTTCCAGCCGTCGGCGCAGTTGGCCAGGCCGCACGTCATGCTCGGCTTCAACGTGTTCGCCGCCGACAGCGACGAGGAAGCGCACTACCGCGCCACGTCGATGCAGCAAGCCTTCGTCAACCTGCGCAGCGGCCGCCCGGCTCGCCTGCCGCCGCCGCAGGCCGGCTATCTGCAGGCGCTGGGGCCGCAGGAACGGGCGCTGCTCGATTCCGTGCTGTCCTGCTCGGCCATCGGCGCGCCGGACACGGTGCGCCGCCAGTTGCAGGAATTCATCGCCCGCACCGGCGCCGACGAGCTGATGATCACCTCGCAGATCTTCGACCACGCGCAGCGCCTGCGCTCCTATGAAATCACGGCCGAAGTGCGGCAGGGGCTGGCGCTGGCCGCAGCGGGGCTGTAGGCAAAACGACTCGCGCTCAGCAGCAATTTGTGATCGCCGGTAAAATTGCGACCTGCAAATTGAAGGAGCACCCGTGAGCCAGTCCCACGCCCAGCAAGACATTTCCCCAGGCATGGTCTGGCTGTTCGCCACCGCGACCGGACTCATCGTCGCCAACCTGTACTACGCGCAAACGCTGATCGGCCCGATCAGCCGCGCCACCGGACTCGATCCCGGCGCGGCCGGCCTGATCGTCACGCTGACGCAGATCGGCTACTGCCTCGGCCTGCTGTTCATCGTGCCGCTGGGCGACCTGCTGGAAAACCGCCGCCTGATCTTCATCGCCCTGCTGACCACGGCCGCCGCCCTGCTGGCGGCCTCGTTCACGCGCAGCGCGCCCCTGTTCCTGCTGGCGGCCTTCTGCATCGGACTCGGTTCGGTGGCGGCGCAGATCGTGGTGCCGTTCGCCGCCCACATGGCGCGGCCGGAAAAGCGCGGCCAGACCGTGGGCAAAGTGATGAGCGGCCTGCTAATGGGCATCATGCTGGCGCGGCCGGTCTCCAGCCTGGTGGCGGACGCGCTGAGCTGGCACGCCATCTTCGTCATCTCGGCTGTCGGCACCACGGCGCTGGCCTTCCTGCTGCGCGCGCGGCTGCCGCAGCGCCATCCGGGTTCCGGCCTGCACTACTTCGCCTTGCTGGGCTCGATGTGGCAGCTGCTCAAGAGCACGCCCATCCTGCGCCGCCGCGCCGCCTACCAGGCGTGCATGTTCGGCGCCTTCAGCCTGTTCTGGACTTGCGTGTCGCTGGAATTGACCGGCCCGCGCTTCGAGCTGAGCCAGACCGGCGTCGCCATCTTCGCGCTGGTGGGCGTGGCGGGCGCGATCGCCTCGCCGATCGCCGGCCGCCGCGCCGACCAGGGCAAGAGCCGCTCGACCACCGCCGTCGCCCTGAGCTTGGGCGCGCTGGCCTTCGCCCTGCCGCTGCTGATCCATTCCAGCCGCGTGGTCGACCTGGGCGTGCTGGTGCTGACCTCGATCGTGCTGGACATGGGCGTCTCGGCCAACCTGGTGACGGGACAGCGGGCCATCTTCGCGCTGCCGGCGGAGATCCGCAGCCGCCTGAACGGCCTCTACATGGCCTTGTTCTTCATGGGCGGCGCGCTGGGCTCATCGCTGGGTGGCTGGATGTTTGCCGCGCACGGCTGGACCGGCGTACTGTGGGCCGGCCTCGCCTTCCCCCTGACCGCCCTGTGCGTGTTCGCCACCGAATAAAATCGGGGTCAAGTCTGACATTCGGACACGACCTCTGCCGTAGCAGTGTCTACGGCAGAGGTCGTGTCCGAATGTCAGACTTGACCCTGAACCTTCCCCTCAAATTTCTTGTAAACATTTGAGGAAGCTGTTAACTTT